>NZ_JAAGOV010000087.1:0-235000 GCF_010500785.1 Salipiger sp. PrR003 | reverse complement strand
TGGATCGGATCAAGCGCGAGAAGGGCGTTTGGTGGATGCCTTGGCAGTAAGAGGCGATGAAGGACGTGATACTCTGCGATAAGTCCTGGGGAGCTGAGAATAAGCTTTGATCCAGGAATTTCCGAATGGGGCAACCCACCTGAAAGTTCGTTATAATTGCCTTCGGGCAGCCTATAACGGGCTTAAACAGGTACTTTTAACCTGAACACATAGGGTTTTAAGAGCAAACCCGGGGAACTGAAACATCTAAGTACCCGGAGGAAAGGACATCAATAGAGACTCCCCTAGTAGCGGCGAGCGAACGGGGACCAGCCGAGTCCTGAGAGTGAACAGAATGGTCTGGAATGGCCAACCACAGCGGGTGACAGTCCCGTATGTGAAGCTCGATGGAACGTATCAAGTAGGGCGGGACACGTGAAATCCTGTTCGAAGATCGGAGGACCACCTCCGAAGGCTAAGTACTCCTTACTGACCGATAGCGAACCAGTACCGTGAGGGAAAGGTGAAAAGCACCCCGACGAGGGGAGTGAAACAGTACCTGAAACCGAACGCCTACAATCAGTCGGAGGCTCCTCGAGAGCTGACGGCGTACCTTTTGTATAATGGGTCATCGACTTGGTCTATCTAGCAAGCTTAAGCCGTTAGGTGTAGGCGCAGCGAAAGCGAGTCTTAATAGGGCGTCGAGTTAGATGGATCAGACCCGAAACCGAGTGATCTAGGCATGACCAGGATGAAGGTTAGGTAACACTAACTGGAGGTCCGAACCCACACCTGTTGAAAAAGGTCGGGATGAGTTGTGCCTAGGGGTGAAAGGCCAATCAAACTCGGAGATAGCTGGTTCTCCGCGAAATCTATTTAGGTAGAGCGTCATCCGAATACCCCTGGGGGTAGAGCACTGGATGGGTAATGGGGCCCCACAGGCTTACTGATCCTAACCAAACTCCGAATACCAGGGAGTACTAGATGGCAGACACACTGCGGGTGCTAACGCCCGTAGTGGAGAGGGAAACAACCCTGACCTCCGGCTAAGGCCCCCAATTCATGGCTAAGTGGGAAAGCAGGTGGGACGACCAAAACAACCAGGAGGTTGGCTTAGAAGCAGCCATCCTTTAAAGATAGCGTAACAGCTCACTGGTCTAATCAAGTTGTCCTGCGGCGAAGATGTAACGGGGCTCAAGCCATGAGCCGAAGCCGAGGATGCGCATAGCGCATGGTAGCGGAGCGTAGTGTGACATTAGACTACGTCTTATTCTGATCTTTTGTAATGCCTCCCAAGGCTTTCGAGTGTTCGCACTCAAGTAGCCGACAGGCGGTAGTGCAAAAAAGAGGTCAGAATAGACGAAGTCTATT
Organism: Salipiger sp. PrR003; assembly: GCF_010500785.1. NCBI lineage: Bacteria > Pseudomonadati > Pseudomonadota > Alphaproteobacteria > Rhodobacterales > Roseobacteraceae > Salipiger > Salipiger sp. PrR003. The sequence goes on along the minus strand of NZ_JAAGOV010000087.1, from coordinate 233,650 downwards.
CTGTGAAGCCGGGCTGTAAGGCATCCGGTGGAGAGATCACTAGCGAGAATGATGACATGAGTAGCGACAAAGAGTGTGAGAGACACTCTCGCCGAAAGTCCAAGGGTTCCTGCTTAAAGCTAATCTGAGCAGGGTAAGCCGGCCCCTAAGGCGAGGCCGAAAGGCGTAGTCGATGGGAACCAGGTCAATATTCCTGGGCCATGTGGTGGTGACGGATCGCAAAGGTCGTTCTTCCTTATCGGATTGGAAGGGCTGCTGAGCGGTTCCTGGAAATAGCCCCACTTTGAGACCGTACCCTAAACCGACACAGGTGGACTGGTAGAGAATACCAAGGCGCTTGAGAGAACGATGTTGAAGGAACTCGGCAAAATACCTCCGTAAGTTCGCGAGAAGGAGGCCCAGTTTCAACGCAAGTTTTGGCTGGGGGCACAAACCAGGGGGTGGCGACTGTTTACTAAAAACACAGGGCTCTGCGAAGTCGCAAGACGACGTATAGGGTCTGACGCCTGCCCGGTGCCTGAAGGTTAAAAGGAGGGGTGAGAGCTCTGAATTGAAGCCCAGGTAAACGGCGGCCGTAACTATAACGGTCCTAAGGTAGCGAAATTCCTTGTCGGGTAAGTTCCGACCTGCACGAATGGCGTAACGACTTCCCCGCTGTCTCCAACATCGACTCAGCGAAATTGAATTGCCTGTCAAGATGCAGGCTTCCCGCGGTTAGACGGAAAGACCCCGTGCACCTTTACTACAGCTTCACACTGGCATCAGGCCATGCATGTGCAGGATAGGTGGTAGGCTTCGAAGCAGGAACGCCAGTTTCTGTGGAGCCTCCCTTGAGATACCACCCTTGCATTGCTTGATGTCTAACCGCGATCCCTTATCGGGTTCCGGGACCCTGTGTGGCGGGTAGTTTGACTGGGGCGGTCGCCTCCTAAAGCGTAACGGAGGCGCGCGAAGGTTGGCTCAGAGCGGTCGGAAATCGCTCGTTGAGTGCAATGGCAGAAGCCAGCCTGACTGCAAGACTGACAAGTCGAGCAGAGTCGAAAGACGGCCATAGTGATCCGGTGGTCCCAAGTGGGAGGGCCATCGCTCAACGGATAAAAGGTACGCCGGGGATAACAGGCTGATACTGCCCAAGAGTCCATATCGACGGCAGTGTTTGGCACCTCGATGTCGGCTCATCTCATCCTGGGGCTGGAGCAGGTCCCAAGGGTATGGCTGTTCGCCATTTAAAGAGGTACGTGAGCTGGGTTTAGAACGTCGTGAGACAGTTCGGTCCCTATCTGCCGTGGGTGTAGGATACTTGAGAGGAGTTGCCCCTAGTACGAGAGGACCGGGGTGAACGATCCACTGGTGGACCAGTTGTCGTGCCAACGGCAGTGCTGGGTAGCTATGATCGGACAGGATAACCGCTGAAGGCATCTAAGCGGGAAGCCCCCCTCAAAACAAGGTATCCCTGAGGGCCGTGGAAGACCACCACGTCGATAGGCCGGAGGTGTAAGCGCAGCAATGCGTTCAGCTGACCGGTACTAATGGCCCGATAGGCTTGATCCGATCCAGGAACAGCAAGGCTGTTCCAGATCAGACGAAGCATACAACCCCTACAAAATACTTGACTTGGTCCACGTCGCGCTCAAAACAGCGCGACAAAGTGGGTTTTTCTCGGTTTGGTGGTCATAGCGCAAGCAAAACACCCGGCTCCATTCCGAACCCGGCCGTTAAGTGCTGCCGCGCCAATGGTACTGCGTCTCAAGACGTGGGAGAGTAGGTCACCGCCAAACCTAGTAAAACCCACCGTATCTCTCCTAAACGATCTCATCCTGTCGCGGGATGGAGCAGCCCGGTAGCTCGTCAGGCTCATAACCTGAAGGTCGCAGGTTCAAATCCTGCTCCCGCAACCAACACCACCAAAAAAACACCACGCACAGCGCCCCAACGGGGCGCTTTTTGCGTTCACGCGCAATAGGTGCGGGCGATTTGTATTTCTTGCGGAAAGATTTGCCCAGGGACCGTTGTTTCTAGAGATTAATTATTTATGGAACATGCCGCCACCGTTCTTTTTGGGGGTAATTCCTGAACAACACCGTGCCAGATTGATGAATAATAGGCGCGATCAAAAGTATTTTGATAAATTCTCGATCGATCTTTCGCATTAATATATACTGCACTTAGTGGATTATATTAATCCGAGCTCGCTCATTTTTCATCCTCGAATTTGCGCTATAATTACGTGGAAGAATTCCTTGGAGCATCGCAGAAAGCGTATTTGGTCGCAATTATTAGAGGTTGTGCGTTTCTCGGCCGGCGGTGGCGCAACGTCCGGCACGCTCGAACTAGAACACCGCGACAGCCTCGAAAACACGAGGGTTTCTAACGATGATCAGTGGCCGAATCACCTGGAGTTCTGCGCTTTCAACCCGAGGTTCTTGAGAATCAACCGATTAGGATATTTCGTTTTCGAGGTCCCTATCGACCGAACGGACATTCGAATTCGCCGACCCAGGCATGAATAATTCTCTACGCAACGTCATCCCGTGCAAGTGCATTGCGGCACTGCCAAGGCTGGGTATTTTGCGCCAATTCGCAATCCCGGGTTTCCGGGGCCGCTTCTTGCCCAAGGCACTAGGAGCGCGCAAACACCGAATAGCAGTCACCGCTACAGGGAGAGGATATGACCCGCATTTCGCGACTTACGATGACAGCCCTTCTGTCGAGCACCATGCTCGTTGCAGGGATCACCGCCGCCACCGCCGCCACCCACCCGGAAACCGGCGAGGAACTGGCCGCGGACCAGACCTTCACCTATCGCCTGCTCGACGACATCAGCTCGCTCGACCCGCAGATCGTCGAGGACGTGGATGGCTCCGCCGTATCGCGCGACTTGTTCGAGGGCCTGATGAACCAGGACGAGCAGGGCAACCTCGAGCCGGGCGTGGCGACCAGCTACGATGTGAGCGACGACAAGCTCACCTATACCTTCCATCTGCGTGACACCGCGGTCTGGTCGAACGGCGATCCGGTCACCGCCGGCGATTTCGTCTTCGCCTGGCGCCGGGCCGTCGATCCCGCGACTGCCTCGCCCTACCAGTGGTTCATGGAGCTGATGTCGATCAACAACGCGAAAGCGATCGTTGCCGGCGAGATGTCCCCCGAAGACCTGGGCGTGAAGGCCATCGACGATCACACCTTCGAGGTGACGCTCAGCCAGCCGCTGCCTTACTTCGTGCAGATGACCACGCATTCGACGACCTTCCCGGCACCGCAGAAGGTGATCGAGGAGTTCGGCGACGCTTGGACCAAGCCCGAGAACATCGTCTCGAACGGGGCCTATGTGCTGACCGAGTACCGCCCGGGTGAGCGGATCGTACGCGAGCGCAACGAGAAGTACTGGGACAACGAGAACACCATCCTCGACAAGACCATCGCGCTGGTGATCACCGACGAGAACGTGGCGCTGACCCGCTATCTCGCCGGCGAGCTCGACCGCACCGACGTGCCCGCAGGCCAGTACCCGCGCCTGAAGAAGGAGCACCCGGAAGAGGCGATCAGCTTCCCGCGCCTGTGCAACTACTACTACACGTTCAACCTGAGCGACTCCGGCCCCGAGGCGTTCAAGGATCCGAAGGTCCGACAGGCGCTGTCGCTGGCCGTGGACCGCGACATCATCGCCAATAACGTGAAAGCGGGTGGCGAGCCGCCGGCCTACAGCTTCACCCCCGAGGCGGTTGCCGGCTTCACCCCGCCGCAGAGCGAGATGGCCTCGATGACCCAGGCCGAGCGCGACGCCAAGGCCAAGGAGCTTCTGGCCGAGGCGGGCTACGGCCCCGAGAACCCGCTCAGCTTCGAAGTCATGTACAACACCTCCGAGGCGCACGAGAAGATCGCCGTGGTGATGACGCAGATGTGGAAGCAGAAGCTCGGCGTTCAGGCGAACCTCGCGAACATGGAGTGGAAGGTCTTCCTCGACACCCGTGGCCGCCAGGCCTTCGACATGGCGCGCGGCGCATGGTGCGGTGACTACAACGAGGCCTCGACCTTCCTCGACCTGATCCAGAGCGACTCGGGCTACAACGACGGCAAGTATTCGAACCCCGAGTACGACAAGCTGCTCGCCGAGGCGAAGACCGCCGAGGACACCACCCCGCTCTACACCGCGGCCGAAGAGATCATCGCCACCGACATGCCGGTGATCCCGATCTACCACTACGCAGGCGTCTACATGATGGACAGCGACGTGGGGAACTGGCCGGTCGAGAACGTCGAGCAGAACTGGTATTCGCGCAACCTCTACAAGATCGCCGAATAACCACCTCCAACCCGCCGCCCCTGCGCCTCCGCGCTGCGGGGGCGGCGCCTTTTTCCGGATCCTCCAGAATGCTGACCTATGTCATTCGCCGCCTGCTGGTCGCGATCCCGACGATCTGTTTGCTGGTCGTCGCGTCCTTCCTGATGATGCATGTCGCGCCGGGCGGGCCTTTCACCTCGGAACGGCCACTGCCGCCCGAAGTGCTGGCCAACATCAACGCGCAATACGGTCTCGACCAGCCGCTGTGGAAACAGCTCTGGGACTATTTCTACAATATCGTCGTCCACTTCGATTTCGGCCCGTCCTTCGTGCAGAAAGACCGCAGCGTGAACGATATCATCGCGCAGGGCTTCCCGATCTCACTAACCTACGGCGCGCTGTCCTTCCTGGCCGCCACCGTGGTCGGTGTCGGGCTCGGTATCGCCGCCGCCATCCGTCACAACACCTGGGTCGACTACCTTGCGGTGTCGCTTGGCATTGCCGCACAGGCGCTGCCGAACTTTATCATGGGCCCGATCCTGATCCTGACCTTCACGCTCTGGCTCGGCCTGCTGCCGGGCGGCGGCTGGAACGGCGGGCAGTGGCAGTACCTCGTGATGCCGGTGATCGCGCTTTCCACGTCCTACATGGGCTCGATCGCGCGGATCACGCGCTCGTCCATGCTCGAGGTGCTGAACTCGAACTTCATCCGCACCGCGCGGGCCAAGGGGCTGAGCAACAGTGCCATCGTCTGGCGCCACGCATTGAAGCCGACGCTGCTGCCGGTGATCTCCTACCTCGGCCCGGTCTTCGTCTACGTGCTGACCGGTTCGGTCTTCGTCGACCTCTATTTCTCGACGGGCGGCCTCGGGCAGTCCTACGTGAGCTCGGCGCTGACCCGCGACTACGCGGTGCTCTTGGGGGTGACCATCCTCTACGGCGCGCTGACCGTCATCGTTAACCTTCTGACCGACCTCGCCTACGCGTGGTTCGATCCGAAAATCCGTTACTGAGGAGGCTGACCCCGTGTTCGGAAAATCCGAAAAGGCGGCGGCTCTGGCCGCCGACATCACCGACTTCAAGGCCGTCCGCGGCCGCTCGCTCTTCCGCGATGCCATGGGCCGCTTCCTGCGCAACAAGGCTGCCATGGCCAGCGTCGTGGTTCTGGCGCTGATCGTGGCCTTCGTGATCATCGGGCCGCATTTCGCAGTCTGGGACAACGAGGAAATCGACTGGGCCCGCATGGGCGATATCCTCGCGCAGGGCGCGCCTTCGGTCGAGACCGGCCATTTCTTCGGGCTCGACGAACTGGGGCGTGACCTTTATTCGCGCACCATCCAGGCGACCCAGACCTCGCTGCTGGTGGGCCTCATCGGCGCCGCCATGGCGCTGCTCGTGGGCACCGCTTGGGGCGTGATCGCGGGCTTCTACGGGGGCCGGCTCGACAGCATCATGATGCGCATCGTCGACATCCTGCTGGCGATTCCGCTGACGCTGATCCTGATCCTTATCCTCGTGGTGGCCGGGCGCAACTTCGTCACCCTGTTCATCGCGCTCGGCGCGGTCTCCTGGCTGACCATGGCGCGCATCGTGCGCGGCCAGACGCTGGCGCTGAAGACGCGCGAGTTCATCGAGGCGGCGCGTGCCGGCGGCGTGAGCGAAGGCCAGATCATCTTCCGCCACATCCTGCCCAACCTTATCGGCGTGGTCATCGTCTATGCCTCGCTGCTGGTGCCCGAGATGATCCTGGCGGAGAGCTTCATCTCCTTCCTCGGCCTCGGCATCTCGGAACCGATGACCTCGCTCGGGCGGCTGATCGCCGAGGGGGCTGGCACCATGGGCTATGGCACGCTGTGGCAGCTGCTCGTCCCGCTATTCTTCTACGTCACCATCATCATCACGATGTTCTTCATCGGCGATGGCCTGCGTGACGCTCTGGACCCGAAGGATCGCTGACATGACCATTCTTTCCGTGAAAGACCTCAAGGTCGGTTTCGAAACCCAGGACGGGCCGGTGCAGGCGGTGAAGGGCGTGTCCTTCGACATCCGCGAGGGCGAATGCCTCGGAATCGTCGGCGAGTCGGGCTCGGGCAAGTCTCAGAGCTTCATGGCCGCCATGGGGCTGCTGCCGAAGAACGGCCGGGCAACGGGGTCGGTGAGCCTGCAGGGCTCCGAGATTCTCAACCTGCCGGTCTCGCAGCTCAACAAGGTGCGCGGCGACAAGGTAGGGATGATCTTCCAAGACCCGCTTACCGCCCTGACCCCGCATCTCAAGGTCGGCGAGCAGATGGCCGAGGTGCTGAAGGTGCACCGGGGCCTGTCGGGCCGCGACGCCGAGAAGCACTGCCTAGACTGGCTCGAGCGCGTGCGGATCCCCGAAGCCAAGCGTCGTCTCAAGCAGTATCCGCACGAGCTCTCGGGCGGCATGCGCCAGCGCGTGATGATCGCCCAGGCGATGCTCTGCGAGCCCAAGCTGCTGATCGCCGACGAGCCTACCACGGCGCTTGACGTGACCGTGCAGGCCGAGGTGCTCGACCTCATGGACCAGCTCAAGCGCGAGCTTGGGACGGCCATCGCGCTCATCACCCATGACATGGGCGTGGTGGCGCGCATGTGCGACCGCATCAAGGTCATGCGACTCGGAGAGTTCGTCGAGGAAGGCGAGGTCACCGAGATCTTCTCGCAACCGCGCCATGACTACACCCGCCGCCTGCTCGACTCGATGCCGCGCATCGACAAGGGCGAGGCCGGCGGCAAGGTCGAGGGCAAGGAAATCCTGCGCGTCGACGACATGAAGGTTCACTTCCCGATCAAGGTGGAGGGCGGGCTCTTCGGCAAGACCGTGCCGCTGAAGGCGGTCAACGGCGTCAGCTTCGGCCTGCGCGCCGGCGAGACGCTGGGCATCGTTGGCGAGTCCGGCTGCGGCAAGTCCACGCTGGCCCGCGCCGTGCTGCGGCTGGTCGATCCCACCGGCGGCAACGTCAGCTGGCTGGGCAAGCCGCTGCACGCGATGGACAAGCAGGCGCTGAAGACCGAACGCAAGGATCTTCAGATCGTCTTCCAGGACCCGCTCGCCAGCCTCGACCCGCGGATGACCATCGCCGATTCGATCGCCGAGCCGCTGAAGACCTACCGCCCCGAGCTGACCAAGAGCGAGCGGCGCGAGGAAGTGCTCAGGATGATGACCCGCGTGGGTCTCGAGCCGGAGAAATACAACCGGTATCCGCACGAGCTTTCGGGCGGGCAGAACCAGCGCGTGGGCATTGCCCGGGCGATGATCAACCGGCCGAAGCTCATCATCTGCGACGAGGCGGTCTCGGCGCTCGACGTGTCGATCCAGGCGCAGATCGTCAAGCTGCTGAAGGAACTGCAGGCCGAGTTCGGCATGTCGATGCTGTTCATCTCGCACGACCTGTCGGTGGTGCGCGAGATCTCGAACCGCATCATGGTGCTCTATCTCGGCCGCGTGGTCGAGATGGGCGATGCCGAGACCATATGCTCGAAGCCCGCGCACCCCTACACGCAGTCGCTGATCTCGGCGGTGCCGATCCCCGATCCGGTGGCAGAGCGCGCCCGGACGCGCATCCGCTTGCCCGGCGAGCTGCCCTCGCCGCTCGACGCCAAGGCGGCGCTGCGCTTCCTGCCGTCGCGGCTGGCGGCGGGGGATGTCGACTACGTGCCGCAGCTCGACGAGATTGCACCGGGTCACTACGTGGCCGAGCACGATGACCTTGCGCGGATCATGCGCCACGACGCGGCCTGAGCGGGGCGCGGCGATAAAGACCAGGCGGGCCTTCGGGCCCGCCTTTTTTGTGGCTGGCCGCAGCGTGATTTCAGCAGGCGGCGGAGCCCTGTCGCTAGGTCCACTTGGCGAATATGGGAACGGGGCAATACGGCCACGCGCGTGTCCATGACCCCGGACACACAAAAGGCGCCCAGTGGGGCGCCTTTGCGTAAATGGTCGGAGTGAGAGGATTCGAACCTCCGGCCCCTGCCTCCCGAAGACAGTGCTCTACCAGGCTGAGCTACACTCCGACCGTGCCGCGCGGAGTACCCTAGGCCCCGCTCTTTGGCAAGGGCCTATTCGCCCCTTTTTCACGCCTTTTCATCATGCGCAGCACAGGTCCGATCCGCAGCGTGGTTCCGAACTCGATCCGAGTGCGCGTGCGCAGCACCGGGGTGTTCTCGGAGGACTTCGCGCGGCCCTCGCGCAGCACGATATAGACGCCGCTGCCGATGATCAGCACCGCTCCGAGTAGGGTGACCGAATCGGGATACTCGTCAAAGAAGATCGCGCCGTAGAGTGTCGCCCACAGAAGCTGCGAATATTGCATCGGGGCGACGATCACCGCCTCGCCGGAACGGTAGGCGGTGATCAGCAGCGCGCCTCCGGCCAGTGCCAGAAGCGCCATCAGTGCCACGCTGCCAAGGTGCTCGATCGGCATGGGGTGATAGACGAAAGGCAGCGCGCAGCCCATGATGATGAAGTTCGCGGTCATCGGGTAGAGCAGCAGAACGACCGAACGCTCCTCCTGGCCAATCTTGCGTACGATGATCGACGAGAGGCTGCCGAAGACCGCCGCCACCAGCGCCGCGGCGTGGCCGAGTGTCAGCTCGGTCGCGCCGGGTCGCAGGACGACGATGACCCCCGCCAGGCCCACCAGCACCGCCATCCAGCGGCGCAGGCGCACCTGTTCGCCAAGGATCGGGATCGCCAGCACGGTGATCAGCAGCGGTTGCGCAAAGATGATCGCGTAGGTCTGTGCCAGCGGCAGCACCGAGAAGGCGTAGAAGGCGCAGAGACCGGTGATAACCGCCGAGACGGTGCGCAGCGCGGTCCACCACGGGTGGATCGGACGCAGGTTGCCGGCGGTGGTGTCGCGGATCAGCATGAGGCTGACCAGCGGGAAGCTCAGCAGAACCGAGAAGAAGACGATCTGCACCGGGCTGTAGTCGGCGCCGAGGAATTTCACGATGACGTCGTGAGTCGAGTAAATGCCAAAGGTAATCAGCGCGATGAGCGCGCCTTTTGCGTTAGATCCCATGGTGCTGGTCCGTTCGTTCCGCCTCGGGACCAAGGGTTAGCGCCAAATGGTGGGAATTCAACGAAGGACCGTGCGGAATGCGAAAACGGGGCGGCCCATGGCCGCCCCGCTCAATCCTTCACCGCACGCGCGTCTCAGAGGCTCTCGTCGAGCGCCTCAAGGATCGCGCTGCCCATGTCCGAGGTCGAGACCGGCTGCTTGCCCTCCTCGCCCAGCAGGTCCGCGGTGCGGTAGCCCTTGGCAAGAACGGCTTCGATCGCCTGCTCGAGGCGGGTCGCCTCTTCGCCCTTGTCGAAGCTGTAGCGCAGCGCCATGGCGAAGCTGAGAATGCAGGCGATCGGGTTCGCCTTGCCCTGGCCGGCGATGTCGGGCGCCGAGCCGTGCACCGGCTCGTAGAGCGCCTTGGGACGGCCGTTGGCCATCGGCGCCCCCAGCGAGGCCGAGGGCAGCATGCCGAGCGAGCCGGTGAGCATCGCCGCGAGGTCCGACAGCAGGTCGCCGAAGAGGTTGTCGGTGACGATCACGTCGAACTGCTTGGGCCAGCGGGTGAGCTGCATGGCGCCGGCGTCGGCGTACATGTGGGTCAGCTCCACGTCCGGGTACTCGGCATCGTGGATCTCCTGCACGACGTCGCGCCACAGGATGCCCGATTCCATCACGTTGGCCTTCTCCATCGAGCAGACCTTGTTGCCCCGCTTGCGCGCCATCTCGAAGGCCGAGCGGGCCACGCGGGCGATCTCGCTCTCGGTGTAGCGCTGGGTGTTGATGCCGACGCGCTCGTTGCCTTCCTTGATGATGCCGCGGGGCTCGCCAAAGTAGACGCCCGAGGTCAGCTCGCGGATGATCATGATGTCGAGACCGGCAACCACGTCCTTCTTCAGCGACGAGAAGTCGGCCAGCGCGTCAAAGCACTGGGCGGGGCGCAGGTTGGCGTAGAGGTCCATTTCCTTGCGCAGGCGCAGCAGGCCGCGCTCGGGCTTCACCGAGAAGTCGAGTTTGTCGTATTTCGGGCCGCCGACGGCACCGAGCAGCACGGCGTCGACCTCCTGCGCCTTGGCCATGGTCTCGTCGGTCAGCGGCGTGCCATGCGCGTCATAGGCGCAGCCGCCCACGAGGTCTTCGCTGACATCGAAGTTCAGGCCGCGCTTGTCGCCGAACCAGTCGATGACGCGGCGAACCTCTGCCATGACCTCGGGGCCGATGCCGTCGCCCGGCAGGATGAGAAGCGAAGGGTTGCTCATGGAAAGTCTCTCCTCGGAATGTTGCGCAATCGCCTAGCGGAGAGGGGCGGAATGGTCAAGAAATCAGGGGCGTTTGGCAATTTCAAGGAAACGAAAGCGTGACTGTCACCAGCCGGTGTGCCTGGCCCTCCAGCGGCTCCTTGGCTTCAGCCCGGGTCACCCTCAGCCCGGCCGAGGGCAGGATGTAGCTCACCCGCAGCGGGCCGGTGCTGGGCCATTCCGCAGTGGGCCGTTCGGGTAAAGGGTCTTGAAAACGCGGGTCCGCGAGCAGCCGCTGCATCTCTCCATGCAGGCCCTCGCCTTGCGCCGGGTCGAGATTGGCGTTTCCCATCAAGAGGTAAGGCGCGGCGGGCGGAGGCCCGAGGGCGCCGTCCATGTAGCGCGACCAGAGGGCGATCTCATCCGCGTTGCGTCGGCCGTTGCGATCTTCGGGCCCGTCGAAAACCGGCGGGGTGGCGGCAAAGCAGAAGAGCAGCAGCGGTCCGGTGTCGCTCTCCAGCCGCAGAACCCAGTGGCCGGTCGAGGACAACCGTTGCACATCCGCCGCAGGGTCCGTCGCCAGCATCCGGCTGCCCGGAAGGTCGCGCCAGAGCAGCGCCGAGAAATCCTCGATCAGCGCGAGCGGCACGCGCGACAGAAGCGCCATGCCGTGCTGACCGGAGAATTCGCCGTAGCCCTGCGCATCGCGCGGCCCTCCGAGCCGGCCGTCGCCGTCGAGATCGGCGCCGCTCGCCATGCCGGCATTGGGGGTCAGCGCGAAGGCGTGCGGGTAAGAGGCGCCGAGCTTCGAGAGTCGATCCTGCAGGTCGCGGAGCGCGGCGAGGCCGAGATCGAAATCCATGTCGGTGAGCAGCAGAAGATCCGCCTTTGCCGCGGCGATCTCGTCCAGCATGGCAGGCAGGGGCGGGCGCATCTCGGCAAGATCGCGCAGCAGCAGGCCGGGACCCTTGCGGCTGAGGTCGGCGTGCCATGTGGCCAGGGTGATCTCTTGGGCCCGGAGCGGCAGCGTGGAGCTGAGCAGCAGGCAGACAGTTAGCAGGAGGGGCGGGAGGAACGCGTCAAGCGCCCACAGCCGACTCAGGTGGTCTGCACCTCGGCCTCCGCCTGCGCGTATGCGCGGCGGCGCTTTTCCTCGATCAGGGCAGCGATGCGCGCCAGCGCCACGCCGCGCATGATCAGGCTTGCCGGAAGGAAGGCCCATGCGCTCATCGTCCAGATCAGGGTCTGCGGCTCGGTCAGCGACAGCAGATTGACCGTCTGCGACGCCAGCTTCATCACTGCCGGGATCAGGAATGGCAGAAGAACCCCTAAGGCCACGTTAACGTTGCCGTCGCGATTGAGCCGGTAGAGCACGTCCTTGCCGACGGTCGGATCGAAAAGCGGCAGGTTGACCCAGAAATTAAAGGCGCCGTGGCGGATCGGCCAATTCAGCAGCCGCACCACCAGCACGAAGCCGATGACACACAGCAGCGAGAGCGCATAGGCAATGCCGGCGTAGCTGCGAATGCGGTCGACGTCCTGCGGGCCCATTTCATTTGTGGCCAGCAGCACCATCAGCCGCACCGGCGAGAAGGGGAAGTCGAGCCAGTGCCCCGCCGCGGTCGCAACGCCGTCGAGCACCTGTGTCAGCGGCGTCGGCACGATCTCTCCGCGGCTGATCAGGGTGAGCATGAGCACCGTGGCGAGCAGCGCGAGAAAGCGCAGCCGGTTGAACGGAGGGGCGTCGCGGAACTCGATGATCGAGGGGTAGTCGCCCACGTACTCGACAAAGGTCAGCAGCGCCCCCACCAGTGCCAGAAGCGCCGTGATCTGCGCCATGTCCGCGCCGCCGGGCAGCATGACCGCGGGCATCGCAATGACCAAGGCCACTGCGATGGCGCGTACAGCGGCTTTGACAAAGCGCGTGATCACCATCTCTGCCCTTTCGGTCGTGCCGGACCCGACGCTGTCCCGCGTCCCTGTCGTCCGTTGAGCGCTGATCTGCGCTCTTGTTGTTCACTGACCCCGCCGCGCCGGCGGATTGCCTCAATATTGCCCAATTTCTGCCTTCTTTCCGAGCGCGCGGCAAGTGTGCCCGAAGGGGATGCGTGAAATCTGGCGGTTTCATGGTCGAAAAGGTGCGAAATTGCATCAACCCCCAATGCGGATGCGGGGACCGAGCCGTGCGGGCACCCGGGTTCGGTGGCGAGAGGCACGGCGGGCCCCGGGATGGTTTCCTGTCTCTTTCCTTTTGTTTTAAAATGGAAATCACTAGGGAAACCGACCCGCACCGGGTGTGCTCGAAGGCAGCTGGGCCGGGTCTCGCGCGGCCTGCGCAAGCTGCGCTGCGTCATAGTCATCTTCAGGATGAATTCCAAGATGTTTGACCTGTCGCAAGGCCGACCGCAGAGTTTCCATGGTCTGACCGATGCCAGAGCGACACTTGGAGGGAGCGCCAATGTATCAGGCACTGACAGTGGAAGAAGCGGTGGCACTGATCCCCGACGGCGCGCGCGTGATGCTCTCGGGCTTCATGGGGGTCGGCACGCCGGATCGGACGGTCGCGGCGCTTGCGGCCTCGGGGCGCAGGGACCTCACCGTGATCGTCAACGATGCGGCACGTCCCGACCGCGGCGTCGGCCCTCTGGTCAAGGCGCGCTGCCTGCGCAAGTTCATCGGCAGCCACATCGGGCTCAACCCCGATGTGCAGGCGCAGATGCGGGACGGTACCCTCGAAGTCGAACTGGTGCCGCAGGGCACGCTGGTCGAGCGCATCCGCGCCGCAGGCGTGGGCCTTGGCGGGGTGCTGACCCCGACCGGGCTGGGCACCAGGGTCGCCGAGGGCAAGCAGGTGATCGAAGTCGAGGGCAAACCCTACCTGCTCGAGCCGCCGCTCAGCGCCGACTTCGCACTGATCGCCGCGCGAAGTTGCGATTACGTGGGCAACCTGACCTACATGCTCACGGCAACGAACTTCAATCCGATCATGGCCTTGGCGGCAAAGGTGGTGATCGCCGAGCCCGAGGAGATCGTGCCGGTGGGGATGATCCCGCCTGACGCGGTGAAGACCCCCGGCGCGCTGGTCGATCACGTGATCCGGAGGGTGGCATGACCGACGCAGCGATGGATCCCAAGGAGCTTATCGCCCGCCGCTGCGCCGCCGAGGTCAGGCCGCACACGCTGGTCAACCTCGGGATCGGTATCCCGACGCTGGTCTCCGACCATCTCGACGAGGGCATGGGCGTCTTCTTCCAGGCCGAGAACGGCGTGGTGGGCATGGGGCGGCGTCCGCCCGAGGGCATGTCGGACCGCCACCTCACCGATGCGGGCGGCAGCTTCGTATCGGCGGTGCCAGGCGCCTCGACCATCGACAGCGCCTTTTCCTTTGGGCTGATCCGCGGCGGGCATCTCGATTTGACGGTGTTGGGCGGGCTTCAGGTCGACGAGCGCGGCTACCTCGCCAACTGGATGATCCCGGGGGTCTACGTGCCGGGGATGGGCGGGGCGATGGATCTGGTGACAGGGGCGAAACGGGTGATCGTGGCGATGATCCACAGCGCCAAGGACGGCACACCGAAGATCGTGCCGGAATGCTCGCTGCCGCTGACCGCCGAGCGGCGGGTCGATCTCATCGTCACCGAATTGGCCGTGATCCGCCCCGAGGAGGACGGGCTGCATCTCATCGAAACCGCGCCCGGGGTGACCTTGGCCGAGGTGCGTGCGGCGACTGCGGCGCATCTCATCGTCTCGGGCGCGGTGCCAGAGATGGATTTGTCGCGGTCGTGCTGACGCGGGAGGGGCGCGCGCTATCCAGCCGTGCGGCAGGGCGGACGAAAAAGGGCTGTCCCCGCGGGGACAGCCCTTCGTCATCGCGGCACGGGCCGGAGCCTCAGACCCAGGGACGGGACTGCGCTGCCTGTGCTTCGAAGCTGTCGATCGCGCCGGCCTTCTCCATGGTCAGGCCGATGTCGTCGAGTCCCTCGAGCAGGCAGTGCTTGCGGAAGGGGTCGACCTCGAAGGCGAACGCCTCGCCGTCGGAGGTGGTCACCACCTGGTTTTCCAGATCCACGGTCATGCGGGCGTTGGCGCCCTTCTCGGCGTCTTTCATCAGCACGTCGACCGCCTCTTGCGGCATGACGATGGGCAGCATGCCGTTCTTGAAGCAGTTGTTGTAGAAGATGTCGGCGAAGGAGGTGGAGATCACCACCTTGATGCCGAAGTCGGCCAGCGCCCAAGGCGCGTGTTCGCGCGAGGAGCCGCAGCCGAAGTTGTCACCGGCGACAATCACCTGCGCGTCGCGATACTGCGGCTTGTTCAGCACGAACTCGGGGTTCTCCGAGCCATCGTCGAGGTAGCGCATCTCGTCGAAGGCGTGCACGCCGAGGCCGGAGCGCTTGATCGTCTTCAGGAACTGCTTGGGGATGATCATGTCGGTGTCGATGTTCACCAGCGGCATGGGCGCCGCGATCCCGGTCAGCTTCTCGAATTTTTCCATCTGTCCCTCCTTGGGGATGGGGCGGGGTCCGGGGCACATGGGATGCACAGCTGATGCACGGTCCGTGCGCTTGTGCATCTGGCCCGGCCGGATCCGCCGGAATTGGGGAAGGGGTCCCCGAGGGGACCCCGGGATCGCTTACGCCTCGGCCGGTGCGGCCATGAGGTCGCGCACATCGGTGAGGTGGCCGGTGATTGCCGCCGCCGCCGCCATGGCCGGGGACATCAGGTGGGTGCGCCCGCCCTTGCCCTGACGGCCCTCGAAGTTGCGGTTCGAGGTGGCCGCGCAGCGCTCGCCCGGGGCGAGCTGGTCGGGGTTCATCGCAAGGCACATGGAGCAGCCGGCAAGCCGCCACTCGAAGCCCGCGTCGATGAAGATCTGCGCAAGGCCCTCTTCCTCGGCCTGGGCGCGGACGAGGCCCGACCCCGGCACAACCATGGCGCGCATGCCGTCCTTGACCTTCTTGCCCTTGAGGATCTCGGCCGCGGCGCGCAGGTCCTCGATCCGGCCATTGGTGCAGGAGCCGATGAAGACCGTGTCGATCTTGATGTCGGTCAGCTTCTGCCCGGCCTCGAGACCCATGTAGCTGAGCGCACGCTTGGCCGCCTCGACCTTGCCGCCGCTGAAGCTCTCGGGGGCGGGCACCACGTCGGTGATCGCCAGCACGTCCTCGGGCGAGGTGCCCCAGGTGACGACGGGGGCGATGTCTTCGCCCTTGATGGTCACCACCTTGTCCCAATGCGCGTCGTCATCGGAGTAGAGCGTCTTCCACCAGGTCAGCGCGGCCTCGAACTGCGCGCCCTTCGGCGCGTGCGGGCGGCCCTTCACATATTCGAAGGTGGTCTCGTCGGGCGCGATCAGACCGGCGCGGGCGCCGCCCTCGATGGCCATGTTGCACACGGTCATCCGGCCTTCCATCGAGAGCGACCGGATCGCCTCGCCGCAATACTCGATGACGTAGCCGGTGCCGCCGCCGGTGCCGGTGTGGCCGATGACCGAAAGCGTGATGTCCTTGGCGGTGACGCCCGGGCGGAGCTGGCCGGTGATCTCGACCTTCATGTTCTTCGATTTGGACTGGATCAGCGTCTGGGTGGCGAGCACGTGCTCGACCTCGGAGGTGCCGATACCATGCGCCAGCGCGCCGAAGGCACCGTGGGTGGCGGTGTGCGAATCGCCGCAGACCACGGTCATGCCCGGAAGCGTCCAGCCCTGCTCGGGGCCGACGATGTGCACGATGCCTTGGCGGACGTCGCTGACCGGGTAGTAGTTCACGCCGAAGTCGCGGGCATTCTTGTCGAGCGCCTCGACCTGGATGCGGCTCTCCTCGTTCTCGATGCCGCTTTCACGATCGAGCGTCGTCGGCACGTTGTGGTCGGGCACGGCGATGGTGCGCTCGGGGGCGCGAACCTTGCGGCCGGACATGCGCAGGCCCTCGAAGGCCTGGGGCGAGGTGACCTCGTGCACGAGGTGGCGGTCGATGTAGAGCAGGCAGGTGCCATCTGCGTCCTGCTGGACGACGTGGGCATCCCAGATCTTGTCGTAGAGCGTCTTGCCGGACATGGGGGTCCTCTCGGGGTATATGTCTTGGAATTTGGCTTGGGCTTGGCGCAGGTCGGAAGCCCCCGCGCCGGGGCGGGCTTAAGACAGCCTTATAGGCGCGCCAGAACCGTGAAGGTTGCGCCGTGGAACCGTTCGCGCAGTCGCACGCGGTCGCCGAGGTCAAGAAGCCGAGTCATGCGGCCGGAATACTCCTTTGCCGCGCGCCGATCAACCCGTCGCGCGCGTGGCTGCAACGATTGGAACTTTCGCGGCGGCGGCGCGTAGTTTTGTTACCGCATTGGAGGAGAGACGATGTCCTTGATGAATGCCATGCACCTGATCCTGATTGCCACGCTTCTGTGGGGGCTGCTTTGGAGCCTGCCGCAGGCGGAGTCGCAGGAGATCACCCTGCATCTGCCGAAGCGCTGAGACGGGCAGCGGGTGCAGCGCAGGTGCTCTTGGCCAAGGGCCGTCAGGCCCTTGAGCCTAAACGATCGTGGTGCCACCCTGCCCGGGTGAGGAGACCCGCGAGCGCATGAACCCGGAAACAGACCTGCCGCAAACCGATCTGACGCCCTTCGAGGCGCTTCAGCAGACCGGGCTGACGCTGCTGGGGCAGATCGACACCTTCCTCGCAATCGTGCTGCGGCCCTGGATGTTCTACCAGGTCGGGATTGCGCTGGGGCTTTTCCTGCTGGCGCATCTGTTGCGGGCGCTGATTGGACCCAGGATCTACGAGTGGATGCGGGCCCGCGAGGGCTGGCCGAAATGGCGCATCCGGCTGCTGGTCGTTCTGCACCGGCGGCTGCGGATGATCATCTTCGTCGCGCTCCTTTGGCTCGTGATCAGCGTGATGCAGCAGATCACCTGGCCCTCGCGCACCTATCTTCTGGAAATCATTGCCCAGCTGTCCAGCGCCTGGCTCGTGATCGCGCTGATCACGCGCCTCATCGGCAACCCGGCGCTGCGCTCGCTGATCCGCTACGGCGCCTGGGGCTACGTGACGATCTGGATCCTCGGGTTGACCGACGAGGCGCAGGCGCTGCTGGAGAGCGCGGCGATCAGCTTCGGGGACTCCAAGCTCTCGCTTTGGCTGATCCTGCAGGCGGTGGTGATCCTCGTCGCGCTGGTTTCGCTGGCGCGCTTCCTGACCACGGCGGGGGCGGCGAGCATCCGGCGCAACGAGGGGATCAGCCCCTCGATGCAGGTGCTGGCGGTGAAATTCCTGCAGGTGGCGCTTTACGGGGCGGCCTTCTTCTTTGCGCTGAAGCTGGCCGGGGTCGACTTGACCGGGCTGGCGGTGCTCTCGGGGGCCATCGGTGTCGGCCTTGGGTTCGGCTTGCAGAAGGTGGTCTCGAACCTCGTGTCGGGGATCATCATCCTGCTCGACAAGTCGATCAAGCCGGGCGACGTGATCTCGATCGGCGAGACCTTTGGCTGGATCAATGCGCTGGGCGCGCGCTACGTGTCGATCACAACGCGCGACGGTAAGGAATACCTCATCCCCAACGAGGACATGATCACCGGGCAGGTGGTCAACTGGTCGCATTCAAACGAGTTGGTGCGCGTGGACATCCATTTCGGCACCGCCTACGGCGACGATCCGCACCTGGTGCGCAAGGTCGCGATCGAGGCGACGGAAAGCGTGGACCGGGTGCTGACCAGCCGACCGCCGGTGTGCCACATCATCGGCTTCGGTGACAGTTCGGTCGATTACATCCTGCGGTTTTGGATCATCGATCCGTCGCAGGGGCTGACCAACATCCGGGGCAACGTGTTCCTGGCACTCTGGGATGCGTTCAAGCAGAACGGCATCTCGATTCCCTTCCCGCAGCGCGAGGTGCGGATGCTGGGCGCGGACCCGGCGCCCGCGCGTGCGGAGGCACCCGATGACGAGGTGACGGAACGTCCCGGCTGACAGCCCTGCCGCGCTGCGGCATGGTCCGCGCGACTTGCAGACGCAGCGGAAAGGGAGAGCCGTCATGTCCTTCGAATTTTCTGACGACATTGTCATCCTCGGCGCGGCGCGCACCGCCATCGGCACTTTCGGCGGAGCGCTGAAATCCGTGCCGCCGATCGAGCTTGGCACCACGGCGGCCAAGGCGGCGCTGGAGCGGGCTGGCGTCGAGGGCGGCCAGATCGGCCATGTGGTCTTCGGCCATGTGCTCAACACCGAACCACGCGACATGTACCTGTCGCGGGTCGCGGCGATGCAGGCGGGCATTCCCGACACCACGCCGGCGATGAACGTCAACCGGCTCTGCGGCTCGGGCGCGCAGGCCGTTGTCTCGGGCGTGCAGGCGCTGATGCTGGGTGACGCGGAGTTCGCGCTGGTCGGCGGCGCCGAGAGCATGAGCCGCGCACCCTATATCATCCCCGACCAGCGCTGGGGCCAGAAGATGGGCGACATCCGCACAGTCGACATGATGCTCGGCGCGCTCAACTGCCCCTTCGGCACCGGCCATATGGGTATCACCGCCGAGAACGTGGCCAAGGAGAACGACATCTCGCGCGAGGCGCAGGACGCCTTTGCGCTGGAGAGCCAGCAGCGGGCGGCCAAGGCCATCGAGGCGGGCCACTTCAAGGAACAGATCGTGCCTGTGGAGATCGCCTCGCGCCGCGAGACCGTGATCTTCGACACCGATGAGCACCCCAAGGCGACCTCGTTGGAGAAGCTCTCGGGCCTGCGCCCGGCCTTCGACCGCGAGGGCTCGGTCACCGCGGGCAATGCCTCGGGGCTGAACGATGGCGCGGCGGCGCTGGTGCTGGCGCGCGGCGGGGCCGCCGCGACGGCAGGGCTGACGCCCAAGGCGCGGGTGCTGGGCTATGCCCACGCCGGGGTGCGCCCCGAGGTCATGGGGATCGGCCCGGTCCCGGCGGTGGAAAACCTGCTGGCGCGCACCGGTCTTTCGCTCTCGGACTTCGACGTGATCGAGAGCAACGAGGCCTTTGCCGCGCAGGCGCTGGCGGTGAACAAGGGGCTGGGGCTCGACCCGGCGAAGGTGAACCCCAATGGCGGCGCCATCGCGCTCGGCCATCCGATCGGCGCCACCGGCGCGATCCTCACGGTCAAGGCGCTTTACGAGCTCGAGCGCATCGGCGGCCGCAAGGCGCTTGTCACCATGTGCATCGGCGGCGGGCAGGGCATCGCGCTGGCGATCGAGCGGGTCTGAGACACCGGGGGGCAAAGGGGGCGCTGACCCCCGTCCGCTACGCGGACCCCCGGGATATTTGGACCTGGATGATATAGGATCTGGAAGAAAGAGGGGTGGCGCTCAAAGATCGACGCGTTGCCACAGGCCCGGATAGAGCGTCGGAAAGCCCTGCGGATCGACGGTGATCTGCGTGCTGTGTCCGGTCTGCCGGGACTCGTAGCCGACCAGCCCGCCGCGTTCGCGAATGTAGCTCTGGTCGAGGGGGTCGAGCCTCGGGCCGGGCAGGCGCATCCAGGCGGCGCACACGCTCAGCCGTCCGACTTCGGGCAGCCGGCGCAGCGGCATCAGGTTGGTCGCCGGTGTGAAAGCGAAATCCACGTCCGTGCACTTGGCGAGCTCCGGCTGCACGTCGCCATTTAGCAGCCAGGCGCCGTTCTGCCGGGTGAGCTGCGTGCGCACCTCCTGGCCGCCGACGCTCCCGGTGACATCGGCGCTGCGCGTCAGCCAGTCTGGCCCGCAGCGCACCACATAGTCGAGCGCGGCCCAGCCGGTGCCATCGCGGAAGCGTGCGTGGCCGACCAGCATGTAGCCATCTTCGTGCCGGGCGAGGCGGCATTTGTCCTCGCCGTCGCGATCGAGGGCGCGCCAGTGGATGGTGGCCAGCGTCTCGCTCATGCGGCTGCACCGAGGCAGGTGGCGGGGCTGGTTGCGCGACGGGCGTTGGGGCGACCGAGGGCACCCTGGATGAAATGGGGCATGTCCAACTCCTCTCAAAGTCGGCTTTACCATGGTGCCCCTGCCCATACGTAAAGGCAAGCGGGCGTTTTGCATCGTTTTTCTTAAGACGATCTTCACCTTGCCGCGGCCATTCTGTCCGGGGCGCAGAGGGCTTGGAGCATGGGGCCTGGAGCATGGATGTCGCGGCACGGCTGGCCGAGGAACGGCGCGCGCGGCTGGCGGCGGAACGGCTGCTGGAGCTGAAGCAGGCGGAACTTTTTGCCGCCAACCGCAAGCTGAACTCCCACGCGCGCCAGCTCAGCCACGAGATCACCGAGACCCGGGCCGAGGTCGCCACCGTGCGCGATGAGAACCTGCGGGTGAAGACCCAGCTCGGCGCGGCGCACCAGAAGATCGAGATGGTCGAGGGCCAGCTTTGGACCGCGCTGGCCTGCATGCGCGACGGGCTGGCCAGCTTCAACGCCGAGCGGCGGATGGAGATTGCGAACCCCGCCTGGCTGGCGCTCTTCGACGGGCTCGACACGATCCGCCCCGGCGCGGGCTATGCGCATGTGCTCGACATGATGGTCGAGGAGGGGATCGTCGATCTGCAGGGCGAGCATGGCGACGACTGGCGCGCCCGCATGGCCGCCCGCTGGGACGCGGACCCGATCCCCACCGAAACCATCCGCATCTATACCGGTCAGTTCCTGCAGCTGCAGGACCGGCACCTGCCCGACGGCGGGGTGGTGACGCTCAGCTTCGACATCACCGAGCTGATGCGCATGTGGTCGGCGCTCGAGGAGCTGCCGGACGGCTTCGTCATCTACGACGCCGACGACCGTCTGCTGATGTGCAACGAGACCTACCGCGCCATCTACCGGCTGAGCGCCCCGGCAATCCACCCCGGCGCAAGCTTCGAGGACATCCTGCGCTACGGGCTCGAGCACGGCCAGTACCGCGAGGCGGCGGGCCGCGAGGAGGAGTGGCTGGCCGAACGGATCGCGGCGCATCGCAGCACCGGGCGCGAGCTCGAGCAGCAGCTCGGGGACGGCCGCTGGCTGCGGGTCTATGAGCGGCCGCTGTCGGACGGCGGGCGGGTCGGACTGCGCATCGATATCACCGAGGCCAAGCGCATCCAGCAGGAACTCGAGGAGGCGCGGCGCCGGGCCGAGATCGCCAGTCACGCGAAATCCACCTTCCTCGCCAACATGAGCCACGAGATCCGCACGCCGATGAACGGCGTCGTCGGCATGGCCGAGCTGCTGATGGAAGGCACGCTCGACGCCGAGCAGCGGCTCTATGCCGAGACCATCCGCAGCTCGGGGGAGGCGCTCTTGCTGATCATCAACGACATCCTCGACTATTCCAAGATCGAGGCCGAGCGCATGGTGATTGCCGCCGAGCCCTTCGACCTTGGCCACGCCATCGACGAAGTGGCGCGGTTGCTGATGCCCGCCGCGCAGGAGAAGGGCGTCGCTCTGCGGGTGGACTATCCGCGGGAGCTGCCGCGGAGTTTCATCGGCGATGCCGGGCGGATCCGGCAGATCCTTACCAATCTCGTCGGCAATGCTGTGAAGTTCACCGCCGAGGGGCATGTGGCGATCTTAGTCTCGGGGACGCTCGAGGGGGGCGTTGCGCAGCTCGACATTCGTGTCGAGGACACAGGCATCGGCATCGCCCCGGACAAGCTCGAGCACATCTTCGGCGAGTTCAACCAGGTTGAGGATGCGCGCAACCGCAGTTTCGAAGGCACCGGGCTCGGGCTCGCCATCACCCGGCGGCTTGTGGGGATGATGGGCGGTGCGCTGCAGGTCTCCTCGGAACCGGGCACCGGGGCGGTCTTCGGGCTGAATCTGCCACTGCCGGTCGCCGGGGGCGCGGCAGAGCCCGAGGTGCCGGAGACCGCGGTGTCTCCGACCGCCCCGCCGGGGCTCGACGTGCTCTTGGCCGAGGACAACCGCACCAACCAGCTTGTCTTTCGCAAGATGGCCGAGGCGCTGGGGTGTGATCTCGCGCTGCGCTTCGCTTGCGATGGCGCCGAGGCCGTGAGCGCCTTTGAGTGGCGGCGACCGGACCTGGTGTTCATGGACATCTCGATGCCCGGGATGGACGGCAAGGAGGCGACGCAGCGCATCCGCGCGCTGGAGGGAGACGGGCCCCGGGTGCCGATCATCGCGGTCACCGCCCATGCGATGAGCGGCGATCGCGAGGCGCTGCTCGCGGCGGGGCTCGACGACTATCTCACCAAGCCGTTGCGCAAGGCCGAGCTGGCCCGGCTGATCGCGCGTTGGGGGGCGTCGAGTGCGACCTCGCGGGCCGCACCGGACGCAGATCCAGAGCTGCCGGCGGATCAGGCGGCGTTGGAATAGGGGCGGATGAACACCGGTTGGTCCTCGGTCGAGCGGTCCTCGTCATAGGCATAGCCGCCGAGGTCGAAATCGCGCAGCCCCTCGGGGTCGGTGATCCGGCGGGTGACGATGTAGCGCGCCATCGCGCCGCGGGCGCGCTTGGCGTAGAAGCTCACCACCTTGGGGGCGCCGTCCTTGTCCTCGAGGAACTGCGGCGTGATGACCCGCAGTTTCAGCGCCTTGGGATCGACCGCGCCGAAATACTCCTGGCTGGCGCAGTTCACCAGAACCTCGGCGCCGGTGCTCTCGCCCTGCGCGTTCAGCGCTTTCGACAGCTGGTCTCCCCAGTAATCGTAGAGCGATTTGCCGCGGCTGGTTTTCAGCCGCGAGCCCATCTCCAGCCGGTAAGGCTGGATCGCGTCGCGCGGACGCAGCACGCCGTAGAGGCCCGACAGGATCCGCAAGTGGTCCTGCGCGTAATCCATCTCTTCGGGATCGAGCGAGCTGGCGTCGAGCCCTTGGTAGGTGTCGCCGGCAAAGGCCAGCGCGGCGGGGCGCAGCGCCTCGATCTCGGGCTCTTCGGCATAGTCGCGGAAGCGCTCATGGTTGAGCTCGGCGAGCTTGTCGGACAGGTGCATCAGTTTCTTCAGCTCACCATGCGTCAGGCCCCGGGCGGTCTCCACCAGGCGCAGCGCGTCCTCTCCGAAATCGGGCTCCGTCATCTCGGTCTCACGGGGGGCCCAATCCAGCTTCTTCGCGGGCGAAATCACCACGAGCATTGCGCGGTCACTCCTTGAACAGATCCAGAACTTGGAATGGGTCTAACCAGCTTCGGCGAGAAGGTCCATAAAGGCCGGACCGAAACGCTCGAACCGCCGGTCGCCGAGGATCCGCTCCAGATCCTCGGGCGCGGGATCACGCAGCCCGGCGATCTTGGCGAGCAGCGAGGCGGAGCAGGAGAGAGGTTTTTCGGTGCCGTCTATCCCGCGCACCAGCTCGGCCTGGGCGCTCATCAGCCGGTCGTAGAGATCGCCGGCGCCGCGCGCCGCGGCGCGCATGCGCAGCGGGTGGGTTTCCTCCGGCGCGCCGCCGGTGATCACCGAGAGGAACTCGGCGCCGTAGCGCTCCAGCTTCTTGGCGCCGACACCGCTGATCGCGCCCATCTGGTCGAGCGTTTCGGGGCGCCGCTCGGCCATCTCGATCAGCGTGCGGTCGGGGAAGATCATGTAGGCCGGCAGCGAGGCCGCCTCGGCCAGCGCGCGGCGCTTGGCTTTCAGCGCCGACATCAGCGGCGCGTCTTCCTCCGACACCAGCGTCTTGACCTGCGGGCGGCGCTCGGCGGCCTTGTCGATCACGTCGCGGCGCAGCTCGATACTCTCTTCGCCGCGCAGGATCGGGCGGGCGGCCTCGGTCATCACCAGTGCGCCGTGGCGCTCGGGGTCGGGGCGCACCAGATCGCGCCCCATCATCTGCCGAAAGACGGCCTGCCATTGCCCCTTCTTGAGGTCCTTGCCCACTCCGAAAGTCGGCAAGCCATCGTGGCCGCGCTGGCGCACCTTGTCGGTCTCATTGCCCAGAAGGATGTCGATCAGGTGGCCCGCGCCGAAATTCTCGCCGGTGCGCAGCGCGGCGGAAAGCGCCTTGCGCACCGCCTCGGTTCCGTCGAAGACCTCGGGTGGGCTGTCGCAGAGATCGCAGTTGCCGCAGGGCGCGGACTCTTCTCCGAAGTAGCGCAGAAGGGCCTGGCGGCGGCATCCCAGCGCCTCGGCCAGCCCCAGCAGCGCGTTGAGCCTTCCGTGGTCGGCCGTCCGGCGCTCGGGCGGCGCCATGCCCTCGTCGATCTGGGCGCGGCGCAGGCGGATATCGTCGGCGCCGTAAAGGGTGAGCGTCTCGGCAGGCGCGCCGTCGCGCCCGGCGCGGCCGATCTCCTGGTAATAGGCCTCGATGCTTTTCGGCAGGTCGGCGTGGGCAACCCAGCGGATGTCAGGCTTGTCGACCCCCATGCCGAAGGCGACCGTGGCGCAGACGATCAGCCCGTCCTCGGTGGCGAAGCGCTCCTCGACGGCGCGGCGGGCCTCGGCCTCCATGCCGCCATGGTAGAAGCAGGTCGGGTGCCCCTCGTCACCAAGCGCTTTCGACAGCGCTTCGGTCTTGGCGCGGGTGCCACAGTAGACGATGCCCGAGCGGCCCCGGCGGGCGGCGGCAAAGCGCAGGATCTGCGCGCGCGGGCTGTCCTTGGGGGCAAAGGCGAGGTGGATGTTGGGCCGGTCGAAGCCGCGCAGAAAGGTCTCGGGCTGCTGGCCATCGAACAGGCGCGTGACGATCTCGGCCTGGGTCTCCTGGTCGGCGGTGGCGGTGAAGGCGGCGATGGGCACGTTCAGTGCCCGGCGCAGCTCGCCGATACGCAGATAGTCGGGGCGGAAGTCATGCCCCCATTGGCTGACACAATGCGCCTCATCGACCGCGATGAGCCCGACGCCCGCCTGCGCCAGCATACGCTGCGTGCCGGTGGAGGCGAGCCGTTCCGGCGCGAGGTACAGCAGCCGCAGCGAGCCGTCCTCGAGCCCCTGCCAGACGGCGTCGGTCTCGTCCTGGGTGTTGCCGGAGGTCAGTGCCCCGGCGGCCACCCCGGCCTCGCGCAGCCCGCGCACCTGGTCGCGCATCAGAGCGATCAGCGGCGAGATCACCACCGTCAGCCCGCCGCGCAGCAGCGCCGGCAACTGGTAGCAGAGCGATTTGCCGCCCCCGGTGGGCATGATGGCCAAAACGTTGTGCCCCGCCGCCACGGCCCCGACGATCTCGCCCTGTCCCGGGCGGAAGGCGTCATAGCCGAAAATATCCTTCAGCAGCGCCTCGGCGGGCGCGGTGTCGCGTGGCATGGGCTGGGGCCTGATTATGTGTGACTGCTCTACAACGCAGACTCTCACACTAAGATTCGGTGAACAAGGCCCTGCGCCCCATCCGCAGCGTGGTTCGCTGTGATGGGCGGCGGGTTTGCGTATTTGGAAAGAGAATACACTGGGCGCCGTCTTGCCCACGTTCCAGCGGCAGCGACCCCTTGCCGGGTCTCAGTCCGGATCGACCTTGCCGCGCATGGCCTTGACCGCGCCGCGTTCCTTCTTGGCCTTGATCCTGCGGTTCTTGGACCCGAGCGTTGGTTTGGTGGCAATGCGGCGGCGCGGCTTTTCCAGCGCCTTGCGGATCAGCTCGGCGAGGCGTTCGCGGGCGATCTCGCGGTTGCGGGCCTGGCTTCGCGTGTCCTCGACCTGCAGCACCAGCGCGCCCTCTTTCGTCCAGCGCCGCCCGGAGAGACGTTTCAGCCGGGCTTTCACCGGGGCGGGCAGGTTCGGCGAGCGCTCGGCCTCGAAGCGCAGCTCGACGGCAGTGGAGACCTTGTTGACGTTTTGCCCGCCGGGGCCGGAGGACCGGATGAACTGCTCGGTCAGTTCCCAGTCCTCGATGTGTATGGTGTCGGTGATGCGCAACATGCGGCGGACATTAGCGCGGCGCCGGGGCCGCGCAAGCCGGTAGCTTCGTCGCCTGAGACACAAACGGCCCGCGCCGGAGGGGCGCGGGCCGTTTGTGAAAGGTCGTTTCTGGATGGAAATGGGCCACGCGGCCTGTCGCGTGACCCATTCGAGACGTCAAGGAGGCGGGCCGGTTAGGTCGCGCCAATTCGGGTTCCTTCACGCCAGGGATTGCCCTAGCGCACTGCCCTCCGAACTGTTCCGACACCTTTCTCCAATGTGACTCTAGACACTGGATCACCTCCTTTCAGCTGTTTGAAAAACGCAAGTTCAGCGTGCCACGGAAACGCGCATCCGCAAAGCGTTTTTACAGACTCAGGCAATTGCCCTGGAAGAAAGTGCCTTCGAAACGATCATCCGGAAGGGCACTAGGGCGAGGATCGCCAGCGACAGCTTCACCATCCAGTCGGCGAGCCCCAGCGAGACCCAGAGCGGGACGACGGGGCCAGCGCCGAGCAGCGGCAGCGCCTCGTTGGCCCAGGACACGTCGTTGCCCGGCTCGAGGAAGCTCAGCGAGCCGGCGAAGGCCACCGAGAAGAAGATGGCCGTGTCGAGCGAGCTGCCGACCAGGGTCGACGCCAGCGGCGCGCGCCACCAGGCGCCGCCGCGCAGCTTGTCGAATATGCTCACGTCCACCAGCTGCGCCGCGAGGAAGGCGGCGCCCGATCCGATGGCAACGCGCAGTGTCACGGCAGGATAGCTGTAGCCGTCGCCCTGCAGCATCACCTGCGTGCCGATCAGCGAACAGATCACCCCGGTGACAAAGCCCGCCAGCACCACCTTGCGCGCGGCCCTTACACCGTAGAGGCGATTCATCAGGTCGGTGACAAGAAAGGCGACGGGATAGGTGAAGGCGCCCCAGGTCAGCCATTGGCCGAAGAGGATCTGCACGAGGATGTTCGAGGCCAGCACGGTGGCGGCCATGGCAAGGATGCCGGGAAGGTAGGAGCGTGTCATGAGGGTGACCCGTTTTACAAGGTGGCGGGGAACTCGGCCCGCCAGCCCGGCGGACGGACGGGTCTTTACTGGCTCAGGTCCGCGCGATCAAGAGATTCCGGCAGGTCGTATTCGACGAACTGCGTCTTCTGGAAGAACTTGAAGTTGTCGTCCGAGATCATCGTCAGTCGGATCCGCCCCGGCGCCGGGCTCCAGACCGCGATCCCCTCGAGGTTGTCGAACTGCAGCGGGGCGCTCTCGAAGAGGGTTTGCTCGTTGCGTACCTCGTCGCCCGCAATGTCGAAGCGGCGCACCCGGCTGCGGAAGGCATAGCCGGTGAACTCGCGCTCGAGCAGGTAGAAGCGCCCGTCCGGCCCGATGTCGGCCCCCACGGCGAGAAAGCCGCCGCGGCGTGGCAGGTCGAAGACATGGCTCCAGGCGCCCTCCTCGAGCCGCCAGACCGGGAAGGGGCGGGTGAGCTGGCCGGAGCGCTCGGGCAGGGTCAGCAGCCGGCCCCGTGCGTCGATGGCCAGCGCCTCCATGCCCGAGTTCATCTGCAGCTGCCGGTAGAACGGCCCCTTCGGCAGCACGGTCGCCGGGCGGTCGTAGCGCTCGGAGGCGTGGACCCTCGGCGGGCCTTCGAAGGAGACGTAGAGGCGCCCGTCCGTCCCGATGGCCAGCCCCTCGGCATCGTCTATATCGGGGTGCATGCGCGTGCCGGTCTCGTCGAGCAGCTTCTCCACCGGTGTCGCCGCAAGCCCGGTGATCGCGCCGTCTGCCAGGCCTCCGGCGCGCTCGAAGCGTCCCATGACGATGCTGCCGCGGTCGCTGATCGCGGTGAACTGCCGGCCGTCCTCGCTGACCTCGAGCCCCGAGAAACCGCCGAAGCGGTCATGGGAATTGTGCCAGGTGTGGGCGCCGACATAGCGCGCCCCGGGCGCGGTCTCTGGCGTTTCGGCGCAGGCCGAGACTGCCAGGACGCTTGTGAGCGCCGCGATGTGCGCAGCGCTCAGCGCGCGGCGAGGACAGAGGCGCATTGGGCCGGCAGGTCTCCCATCACTAGGTCGCGCTTGGGCTTGGGGGTCACCTTCGGCGCGTTGGGATCGGGTTTCGGGGGGTTGAGAATGTTGTTCACCCAGGCCTGTGCGTCAGCGCAGCCGTCGCCCGCGGGGGGCGGGGTCTGCTCGACGCAGCTGGCGTCGCCGCGCGGGCAGTTCAGGCGCACGTGGAAATGATAGTGATGCCCGTACCAGGGGCGGATCTTGCGCAGCCAAGCGCGGTCGCCCGTCTCGTCCTTGCACATCTGCACCTTGGCGCCGGGGAAGACGAAGATCCGCGCGACCCGCGGATCCTGCGCCGCGGCTTTCAACAGCGCGTGGTGCTGCGGCGTCCACTTGTCGTTCACATAGGCGCCCGAGGCGCGCTGCATGGAGATCGACGACAGATCCTCGCGCTGCTGGCGGGTCAGTTGCAGGCTGTCGGTGGGGCGCATCCAGATATCGGCGTCGAGGCCCATCTGGTGGCTGGCGTGGCCCGAGGTCATCGGCCCGCCGCGCGGCTGGCTCATGTCGCCGACATAGAGCCCGTTCCAGCCGGGGAGCTGCGCGGCCTTGCGCGACAGGTCCTTGACGAAACCGATCAGCTCGGGGTGTCCCCAGTTGCGGTTGCGCGACAGGCGCATGGCCTGCCAGGTGGGCCCGGTCTCGGGCAGCTGCTGGGCACCGGCGACGCAGCCCTTGGAATAGGAGCCGTAGGCAGCCGGGGCAAGCCGTGCGGACACGTCCTGCGCGCCAAAGAGCTGCTTGGCGCTCTTTGATGAGATGACGCCGGTGACCTTGGGCAATTGGTCGGTGCTGGTTGCACGCGGGGCGGGCCTGTCATCGCTGCACGAGGCCAAGGCCAGGGCAAGCGTGGAGGCCAGGGTGAGGCGGGTCAGGGTGCGGATCATTCTGCTCGATCTCCGTCTGGTTTAACCCAGCGTAACAGACACAGACCCAGAACGAAAAGGACGATCAGCGGCGTGACGCCGATCCTCTGCGATCCGCTCAACGCGGTGACCGTTCCGATGAGCAGAGGCGCGAGGAAGGAGGTGGCCTTGCCCGAGAGCGCGTAGAGCCCGAAGGCCTCGGTCATGCGCGCCGGATCCGCCTGCCGCACCATCATGCTGCGCGAGGCCGATTGCAGCACGCCGCCACCGGCGCCGATCAGCACGCCGAAAAGGTAGAAGGCGAGGTCGGGCAGCTTCGAGCCGTCGGCGACGGCCAGGCCGAAGATGCGGTCCCGATCGACCAGCACGATGGCGATGGCCACCAGCGTCAGCAGGACGATCATCCCGGTGATCACCGGTTTTGGTCCAAGCTTGGCGTCGGCCTTGCCGCCGAGCCAGGCGAAGAGCGCGCCGGAAATGATCGCAAGGATGCCGAAGACCCCGGTGTCGACCACCGACCAGCCCAGCACCCCCGCGGCATAGATGCCGCCAAAGGCGTACATGCCGTTGAGCGCGTCGCGGTAGAACATCGACGAGGCGAGATAGGCGAAAAGCGAGGGGCGGCGAGGCAGCCGTGACAGCGTGTCCTTGAGTTGCGCCAAACCCCGACGCACGGC
This sequence comes from Salipiger sp. PrR003, assembly GCF_010500785.1. NCBI lineage: Bacteria > Pseudomonadati > Pseudomonadota > Alphaproteobacteria > Rhodobacterales > Roseobacteraceae > Salipiger > Salipiger sp. PrR003. Next base: position 203,779 of record NZ_JAAGOV010000087.1, on the reverse strand, counting down.
CCCTTTCCGGGGGGTGGTTTTGGGCTCCTTCACCCAGAGGAAGAAGGGGATCATGAAGACCGCGTACCACAGCGCGGTGAGCGGGCCGACAGCGCGGGTGCCCTCGCGCTGGGCGGCGTCGAGGCCGAAGATCGGGTCGATCCCGAGCAAGGTTCTTCCGGTGGCGGCGCTCTCGGCGAAGAGCGCCAGCATCAACGCCAGTGCAATCAGCCCACCGAGGTAGCCGAAGGCCCAGCCGTTGCCCGAGATCCGGCCGATCTCTTCGCGCGGGCCGAGGTCCGGCAGCATGGCGTTGGTGAAGATCGTGGCGAACTCCATGCCCACCAGGCCGAGCGCGAAGAAAAACAGCGTGACGCTGAGGTTGAAATCGCTTGGTGCGGCGAACCAGAGCATCCCGGACCCGACCATGTAGAGCGCCGAGAACAGCCAAATCCAGCGCAGCCGGTGGCCGCCGCTGTCGGCCACTGCTCCGAGCAGCGGCGCGAGCAGGGCGATGACGAGGCCCGCCGCGCCGATGCCGAAACCCCAGGCTGCCTGGGCCGCGCTGCCGTCGCCCATTATTTCCTTCACGTAGGGGGCAAAGATGAAGGTGATCAGTAGCGTGTTGTAGGGCTGGCTGGCCCAGTCGAAGAAGAACCATCCCCAGATACGCCTGCGGACCGCCTTTTGCGCTGTCCCGTCCGTCGTCATGCCCGTTTCGCCCCGATCTGCCCTGTCATTGCCCTCGCGGCGATAGAACAGGCGGCGGGCGCACAAGGCAAGGCACTCCCGGCGCGGCCGGGCTCAGGCGGCGTCTTCCCCGGTGGCGGCCAGCGGCAGCGGCGCGGGCACCAACTCCTGCATCGGCGGCCAGGGGCGCTGGTCCTCTGCCTCGATCCACGAGGCGACCCAGAGTGGCAGCGGCGGCGAGGCGGTCTCGAGGCCCAGGAGCTCCATCACGCGCTCGGGCGCGATCATCCCGGCGCCCGAAGTCACCGCGGTGCGAAACACCGCGTGGCTGGCGCACTCGCCGTTGCGCTTCCACATGCCCTGCTCGATGTAGATGAACCGCCGGTCCCAGCCGATCACCCGGCTGCGCATTTCGATGCGGTCGAAGAGCTTGACCCGCCGGCGATAGCGCACCGTCGCGCCGGCGACGGCAAACCCCCAGCGCTCGCGCTTCAGCAGCGCCAGAAGGCCGCTGCGCTTCGCGATGGGCATCCGGCCGAGGTCATAGAGCGTCAGGACCCGGCCATTGTTGAGCTCGGCGAACATGTCGAGATCCCAGGGCCAGCAGATATGGCGGGTCACGCTGGTCTCTCCGGTGGCGAGCGGCGGGGCGTTCCGAACAAGGAACTGTTGCTTGGCGAGGCGCAGAAACGGGTACATGGGCGCTCCTTTCGGGGCAAAGGGGTCGCAGGGTGACGCCAGCGTCAACCACGACCTCGCGGCACTCTTGAGCTTTGCGCCCAGGCTGCCTAGGTCTGGGGTCGGTTTTACTCACAAAGGGCGCACCCGTATGCAATCGCTGTTCCAGATCCTGATGCTGATCCTCGACGTGATCTGGTTCATCATCATCGCGCACGTGATCATGAGCTGGCTCATCAACTTCCAGGTGCTGAACCTGCGCCAGCCGCTGGTCGCGCAGATCTGGGACGGGCTGAACCGGCTGCTCGAGCCGATCTACTCCACCATCCGCCGGGTGCTGCCGCCGATGGGCGGGCTCGACCTCGCGCCGCTGGTGACGCTTATCGGGATCTACGCGATCCGCATCATCCTCGCGAACAACGCCGGGTTCTTCTACGGCTACTGAGCCTCGCTCGCGCAGACGACGACCACGGGGGTTTCGCCGCCGAGGCGCTGGGCGCTTCTCCCCCGGCATACTTCGACCTAGAAGACGCGGGGGCGCGCGCGCCTTCCGCGTCTTCTCATTTCTAGAACGCCCCTTCGGAGCCGCGCTATTCCGCCGCGCGGCGGTCTGGCTTGGGCGCGGTGATCGGCAGGTAGTCCTGCGGTTCGCGGTGCTCTTCGAAGTTGAAGACATTGGCGCGAATCTCGGCGCAGCGATCGAGGTCCACCTCTGCCGTGATCACCTCATCGCCCGAGGTCGTAGCCCTGGCGACTATTTCGCCGGTGGGGGCAACGATGAGGCTGCCGCCGATCAGCACCGAGCATTCCTCGAGCCCCGCCTTGGCCACGGCAACGCCCCAGGTGCCGTTCTGGTAGCAGCCCGCCTGGACCGACAGCTCGTTGTGGAAATACTGCAGGTGGTCATGCTCGGGTGCCGGAGCGAAATGGATCGGGGTGTTGTAGCCCAGGCAGACCAGCTCGGCGCCGCCGAGACCCAGAACGCGCCAGGTCTCTGGCCAGCGGCGGTCGTTGCAGATGCACATCCCAAGCTTGCCACCAAGCATGTCGAAGGTCGGCCAGCCGAGGTCGCCCTTTTCGAAGTACCGCTTTTCAAGGTGCTGGAAGGGGCGCCAGGGCTCGTTCTCCCGGTGGCCGGGGAGGTGGATCTTGCGATACTTGCCCAGGATTTCACCCCTGGGCGAAACGAGGATGGCCGTGTTGAAGCGGCGTCCTTCCGGGGTCAGCTCGGCGTAGCCGAGATGGAAGGCGATCCGCAAGTCGCGGGCCAGCGCAAAGAGTGGTGCGGTGGCGGCACTCGGCATCTCGGTCTCGAACCACTGGTCTAGTTCGGCTCCGGACTCGATGTACCAGCGCGGAAAGAAGGTGGTGAGCGCAAGCTCGGGAAAGACCACGAGGCTGGCGCCCCGCGCCTTGGCCGCGCGCATCATCGCGCAGAGCCGGGCGACGGCCGAGCTGCGCGGCTCGTCCCGGGCGATGGGGCCGAGCTGGGCGGCGGCGACGGTGAACTTGCGGCTCATGGCGTGGTCCTTTGCTGGGCGCGGATCTGTGCGGCCGGGGCGCCGACGAGCTCGGCGTAGAGCTCGGGATCGGTGTCCCCCTCGGTGCCGAAGGTGAGAATGCGGGAGGCTTCGTCGAGACCCAGCAGGGCGCGGGCCTCGGGGTCGGTCATGGCGAGGCGCAGCCCGGCGACGCCGGCGACGGCCGACTCGCCCGCGACCAGTGCCGGATCACCCCCCTCGGGGAAGGCGAGGCGGCGCATGGCGTCGATGGCGGCGGCATCGGTGAGCACGATCACCGCATCGCCGTGATCCTGCAGGATCTCCCAAGCGAGGGCCGAGACCTCGCCGCAGGCAAGCCCGGCCATGAGCGTGTCCAGATCGCCGTGCACCGCGGTGCGCGCGCCGCTCCGGTAGGACGCGAGGAAACAGGCGGCCCGGTCGGGATCGCAGAGCACGACCTTCGGGCGGTCCGCGCCGTAGCGGCGCACCGCCTGGGCGGTGACCGCCGCGGCCATGCCGCCGACCCCTGTCTGCACGAAGATGTGGCTGGGCGGCGCGGGCAGGGCGTCGAACGCCTCGGCGGCCATGAGCTCGTAGCCTTGCATGACGTCGCGCGGCACGTCCATGTAGCCTGGATAAGAGGTGTCGGAGACCACGAACCATCCTTCCTGGCTGGCCACCTCCTGCGCCTCGCGCACGGAGTCGTCGTAGTTGCCCGGGGTGCGGCGGACCTCGGCGCCGAAGGATTCGATGGCGGCCTTGCGGCCCTCGGAGACGGTTGCATGGATGAAGATCACGCAGCCGCAGCCGAAGCTCTGCGCGCCCCAGGCGACCGAGCGGCCATGGTTGCCGTCGGTGGCGCAGCAGACGGTGATCCGCGCGGCCTCGGGGATCGCGCGGGCGGTGATCTCCTCCATGGTCACCGCGCGGCCGAGCAGGGTCGAGAGCTCCTTCTGAAGCAGCCGCGCCACTGCGTAGGCGCCGCCGAGCGCCTTGAAGCTGCCGAGGCAGAAGCGGGGGCTCTCGTCCTTGTAGTGAAGAGCCGCGACGCCGATCTCCGCCGCCAGTGCCGGCAGCGTGACGAGGGGCGTCTCGGCATAGCCGGGCCAGGCGCGGATGGTGTTCGCGGCTTGTGCGAAGCCAGCGTCGCTGAGAATGGCGTTCTGGCCTTCGGTCCACAACGAGCCGGGGACGGCCTGCGCGTTGAGGACAAGCGTGAAGGCCTCGTCGGTGTCTGCGTTGCGGGTGAGTTCCTGGGCCATGCTGTCTTTCTGGTGGTCTGCCGTGCTGAAGAAAGGGGATGGCCCACGGGAACGTCCGGAGCCGCCCGGCGAGCCTGTGCCGAATGGCACCGCAGCTCAAGCGGCTGTTGCTCTTTGCCGCGCCTCGCCGCGCCTCACGCCGAGATTTCGCGCAGCAACCAGCTCCTGAAAACCCGGACTTCGGCGCTGCCTGCGGTGCGCTCGGGCAGGATCAGCGCGTAGCTCTCGCCAGTGTCGAAGCGGCGTGGGGCGGCAAGTGTCAGATGCCCGCTGGAGAGTGCCGGGCGGGCGATGATCTCGGGCACGATGCCGACGCCGAGACCGGCAGTCGCCGCGTCGAGGATCATGTCGAAATGGTCAAAGCGCGCGCCGCGCAGGATGCGCCGGGCGTCGGTGTCGCTGCCGCGGAACCAGTCGAGCCAGAGCGTCGGGCGGGTGGATTGCTGCAAGAGCGGCAGTTCGAGCAGTTCGGCGTCCGAGAGTTCCGTGCGGCCTGCGAGAAGCGCGGGGGCTGCGACCACCACCATTTCCTCGCGGGCGACGGTTTCGGCACTCGTGCCGGGGGTTTCATGCTGGCTGCGCATAAGCGCGAGGTCGAAGGGGTCGCGGGCGAACTCCACTGGCTGCAGTCGCGCGCTGAGGTCGAGCGTGATGCCGGGGGCTTCGCGGGCAAAGCTGGAAAGGCGCGGGATCAGCCAGGTGCGGGCAAAGCTCGGCAGTACGGCAAGACGCAGCACGGTGGATTGCCCGCCAAAGGCCATGACCCCCATGGCGGCGCCGTCGAGCTCGCCCAGCACCTTCTCGGCCTGTAGCAAAAAGGCCTGACCCGCCGGGGAAAGCACCAGCCTTTGCCGCACCCGCAGGAAAAGCGCGACGCCGAGACGATCTTCCAGGGCGGCGAGCGAGCGGGAGATGGCGCTCTGGGTGAGGTTCAGGCTCTCGGCGGCCATGGTCGTGGTGCCGCGCCGGGCACAGGCGACAAAGGCTTCCAGCTCGCCGACGCTGGGCATGTAGGGTTTGCGCATCGAGACCTCCTTGCATGCGCAGCTTATGAGTTTTGTTCATGACTTGAGCAAATCAAATCGTTTTCCAGAGGGACGCGGCGGCGCTAGTCTGCGCGCCAAACGCATGATCCTTCCGAAGGAGCCTCCCGATGACCGACCTGTCCCACCTCAAGCCCAAGGAACAGCCCGCCCTTGCCTCGTTCAACTGGGAGGACCCGTTCCTGTTCAGTGAGCAGCTGACCGAGGAAGAGCGGATGATCAGCGACACCGCCCATGCCTTCGCGCAGGACAAGCTGCTGCCGCGCGTCGAGCATGCCTATCTCGACGAGCACACCGACCCCGAGATCTTCCGCGAGATGGGTGAGCTTGGCCTTCTCGGCTCGACCATCCCCGAGGCCTATGGGGGCATCGGCGCGGGCTATGTGGCCTATGGCCTCGTCGCGCGCGAGGTGGAGCGGGTCGACAGCGGCTATCGGTCGATGATGTCGGTGCAATCCTCGCTCGTCATGTACCCGATCTATGCCTATGGCTCGGAAGAGCAGCGCAACAAGTACTTGCCGAAGCTCGCCAGCGGCGAGTGGATCGGCTGCTTCGGCCTGACCGAGCCGGACGCGGGCTCTGACCCGGCGGGCATGAAAACGCGCGCGGTGAAGACCGAGGGCGGCTACGTGCTCAAGGGCTCGAAGATGTGGATCTCGAACGCGCCGATCGCCGATGTCTTCGTGGTCTGGGCCAAGTCCGAGGCGCATGGCGGCAAGATCCGCGGCTTCGTGCTCGAGAAGGGCATGAAGGGTCTGAGCGCGCCGAAGATCGGCGGCAAGCTCAGCCTGCGGGCCAGCATCACCGGCGAGATCGTCATGGAGGACGTCGAGGTCGGCGAGGACGCTCTGCTGCCCAATGTCGAGGGTCTGAAGGGGCCGTTCGGCTGTCTCAACCGCGCGCGCTACGGCATCGCCTGGGGCGTCATGGGCGCCGCCGAGTTCTGCTGGCACCAGGCGCGCCAATACGGCCTCGACCGCAAGCAGTTCGGCAAGCCGCTGGCGGGCACGCAGCTCTTCCAGAAGAAGCTCGCAGACATGCAGACCGAGATCGCGCTGGGGTTGCAGGTTTGCCTGCGCACCGGGCGGCTGATGGACGAGGGCCGCGCCGCGCCCGAAATGGTCTCGCTGATCAAGCGCAACAACTGCGGCAAGGCGCTGGATATCGCCCGCATGGCCCGCGACATGCACGGCGGCAACGGCATCCAGATCGAATACGGCGTGATGCGCCATGCCGCCAACCTCGAGACGGTGAACACCTACGAGGGTACCCATGACGTGCACGCGCTGATCCTCGGGCGGGCGCAGACCGGCATCCAGGCGTTCTTCTGATGCAGGTTCCCCCGCTGCCGCCGATGCACGGGGTGCGCGTCATCGAACTGGCGCGCATCCTCGCCGGGCCCTGGGCCGGGCAGGTGCTGGCCGACCTCGGGGCCGAGGTGATCAAAGTCGAGGCGCCCGAGGGCGACGACACCCGGCGCTGGGGCCCGCCGTTCATCGAGCGTGACGGAGATCGGTCAGCCGCCTATTTCCACGCCACGAACCGCGGCAAACGCTCGGTGGTCGCGGATTTCCGCACCGCCGAGGGGCAGGCACTGGTGCGCGAGCTGGTTGCGGATGCCGACGTGGTGATCGAGAACTTCAAGCTCGGCGGGCTACGGAAGTATGGGCTCGACTACGAGAGCCTGCGCGAGGTGAACCCCCGGCTGGTCTACTGCTCGATCACCGGTTTCGGGCAGGACGGGCCCTATGCCGAGCGGGCGGGCTATGACTTCCTCATCCAGGGCATGGCGGGCTGGATGGACCTGACCGGCAGCCCCGAGGGCGAGCCGCAGAAGGTGGGCGTGGCCTTTGCCGACATTTTCACCGGGCTCTACTCGGTGATCGGCATTCAGGCGGCGCTGGCGGCGCGGGAACGCACGGGGCAGGGGCAGCTTGTCGATATGGCGCTGCTCGATTGTGCCGTCGGCGTGCTGGCCAATCAGGGGATGAACTACCTTGCCACCGGCAAGGCGCCGCGGCGGCTTGGCAACGCGCATCCCAATATCGCGCCCTACGAGGTGCTGCCGACCGGCTCGGGCGATCTGATCCTCGCCGTGGGCAACGACGGGCAGTTTGCCCGGCTCTGCGACGTGCTGGGCCTGACGCTGGCCGAGGACGGACGCTTTGCCACCAACGAGGCGCGGGTGGCGCATCGCGACCTGCTGCGCCCCGCGCTGGTCGCGGCGCTGGCACGCTGGGACCGGGGTGAGCTGCTGGCCGCGCTGGAGAAGGCGACGGTGCCCGCTGGGCCGATCAACTCGGTCGATCAGGTCTTCGAGAACCCGCAGGTGATCGCGCGGGGGATGCGGGTCGAGGCCGACGGCGTGCCGGGCATCCGCACCCCCATCCGCCTGTCGGAGACCCCGCTGGCGTCGGCACGGCCCTCGCCGAAGCTGGGGCAGGGCTGAGGCGGCGCGCCGCTGGAGCGTGTCAGAACCGCTCCAGCAGCCTTTCCAGGTAGTCGAGTTCTTCCTGCGGACGTTCGCCCTCGCCGGTGCGGCGGCGAATCTCGTCGAGCAGTTCGCGGGCGCGGCGGTAGACGTCCTCGCCCTGCAGCATGGTCTCGTCGGTGCCGAGCTGGCCGTTGCTGCCGGCGTTGCGGCCGAGCGGATCGCGCTGCTGGCCGGGATCACCGCCCTGCGCCATGCCTTGCTGGCCCTGACCCTGCTGTTGCTGCTGAGCCAGCGCCTCGCCAAGGTTGCGCATGCCTTCGCGTAGCGCCTCCATGGCCTGCGACTGCTGGTCCAGCGCCTCGGCAAAATCATCCTGCCGCAGCGCGTCCTCGGCGCCGTCCATGGCGTCGTCGGCGCGGCGCAGCGCATCGCGGGCGGCCTCTCCGGCCTCGGTGCCCGCGCCGGGCAGGTTCTGGCGCTGGCGGTTCAACTCGTCGCGCAGCGCCTGCTGACGATCGGCGAGGTTTTCCTCGAGCGTGCCGCCATCGCCCTGCTGGTCCCCGCCCTGACCCTGGCCCTGCGCCTGTCCATCGCCCTGCCCGGGCTGCTCGCCGGGTTGACCCTGTCCGGGCTGGCCCGGCTGCTGGCCCTGCTGGCCCTGTTGCCCCTGCTGGCCGGGGTTGAACTGGTCCTGAAGTTGGCGGAAGGCCTCGTCCGAGAGCCCCTGCTGGTCGCGCAGCGTCTCGCCCAACCCCTCCATAGCCTGCTCGCCGGGGGTCTGTCCCTGGCCGGGCTGGCCTTGGGTGACCTGCATGTTCTCCATCATCTGCTGAAGCTGGCGCAAGGCTTCCTGCGCCTCGGCCATGCGGCCCTGCTCCATCAGCTCCTGGATGCGGTCCATCATGCGTTGCAGGTCGTTCTGGCTCATCTCGACCATGTTCTGATCCTGGGCCATCTGCTGCTGGTTCTGGTCGGAGTTCTGCTGCGCCTGCCGCGAGAGCTGGCGAAGATAGTCGTCGGTCGCGTCGCGCAGCTCCTGCATCAGCTCGGCGATCTCCTGATCGCTCGCGCCGTTCTTCATCGCCTCGTTCAGCCGGTCCTGCGCGCGCTGCAGCCGTTCCAGCGCGTCGGACAAGTCACCTTCCTCGAGCAGCAGCGCGAGGTCCCACAGCGCGCCCGCGATCTCGTCCTGCTGCTCGGGGCTCATGCCGTCGGTGGCAAAGGCGTCGAGGCGGCGCTGGATGGTGCGCAGCCGCAGGTAGGGCACCGCCGAGCGGAAGATGTCGTCTGGCTTGTAGCTGACGGCGCGGAGGATCTGGCCCACGTCGCGGGCATTGTCGCGCGACCAGAGCAGCGCGCGGCGCTGCTCGATCAGCGCCGCGGCAAGCGGATCGAAGAAGCGGCGCCCCGGCAGGGTGATGATCTGCGGTGCGGCACTGCCGGTCTGGCCCGCCTCGTCGGCGACCTCGAAGGAGATGCGCACCGGAAGGTTGGCCCAGGGGTGTGTCGAAAAGTTCTCGATCAGCGTCTCGGTGAACTCGGTGCGGCTGCCGGCGATGGGCATCGGCAGGGGCAGCTCGATCTGTGCGCGTTGCTCGGGCTCGATCGCGAGCCCGTAGCGGCGGTCGACCTCGTCCAGCGCCAGCTCGACGCGGGCGGTGCCGGAGACCACACCGTAATCGTCACTGGCGGCGAAGGGAATTTGCGCGTCGCCCTCGTAGCTCGACTCGATCTCGCCCTGCTGCGCAACGGTTGGCTGGGTGTCGGGAATGACCGCAATCTGCCACGACCGGCCGCCGGGGCCGTCGATGGCAAGCTCGCCTGATTGGATGACCTCGAAATCCTGCGCCGTTTCGGCAGGGGCCTCGGATTCGGCTGCCGGATCGGGCGCGCGTCCCGAAACGGTCTCGGTCACATCGAGTGCACCGACTTCGCCGTAGAGCCGAAGGGTGATGCGTGCGCCCTCGGGCACGTCCAGCGAGGCCGCGGTGATGTCATTGAGGTAGACCGACGGCAGGCGAGTGTAGGCCGGCGGTTCCATCCAGCCTTCCCAGGTCGGGCCGGACGCGAGGCCGTTGCCCGAGGGGCCCATGGCGGTGACCGAGCGCATCTGCAGCAGCGACCCGAAGATCAGCGCGACGAAGAGCGCCAGCAGCGCCACGTAGCGCAGGGCGAAAGGGTCGGCGCGGGCGACGCGCAGGTCGGGCTGCACCGCGTGGGCCTCGAGCATGCGGGTGCGCATGCGCTCTTGGTGCGCCTTCCACAGAGCCTGCGAGCCGGGGTCCGTGGCGCCGATGGCGGGGGTGTCGAGGGCGGCGAGGATCGGGCTGCCGCGCAGGGTGCCGTCAAGCCGCAGCATCGCCTCTTCGCGGCGCGGCCAGCGCATCCGCCGAATCCCGCGCCAGAGCGCCCAGCCGGTGCCGCCCAGTGCCAGCACGCCGGCCGCCCAGACCCATTCCACGTCCACCAGATCCTGCAGGCCGAGCATCAGGGCGGCCAGAACGACGAAGACCACTGACCACAGCGGCCAGAAGGCGCGCACGACCCGTTCCGCCGCCATGCCCCAGAGGGTCAGGCGGATTTGCCATCTTACAGGCTTCAGGACGTCTTCGGGCGCGCGGTCCCTTGAGGCCATCGGTGTCTCCTGAGGTCTCTCCTGCGGTCCGGTGGTCGCAGGGGGCCCGTCAGGAACGAGAGCTTACAACCACTCGGGGAGCGTATCGCGGTTTATGATTTCCTCAAAGCTCGGTCTCCGGCGAATGACAGCGAATTGATCGCCATTCACCAGCACCTCGGGGACCAGTGCCCGCGTATTGTACTCCGAAGACATGACCGCGCCGTAGGCACCCGCCGAGCGGAAGGCCACCAGCTCGCCGGGGGCGACCGGGGGCATGGTGCGGCCCTTGGCGAACGTGTCGCCGCTTTCGCAGACCGGGCCGACGATGTCATAGGTGCTTTGCTCGGTGGCGGGGGCGGGCTCGATCACCGGGACGATGTCGTGATGCGCGTCGTACATCGCCGGGCGGATCAGGTCGTTCATCGCCGCGTCGAGGATCAGGAAATCGCGCCCTTCGCCCTGCTTGAGGTAGATCACCTCCGACACGAGGATGCCGGCGTTGCCGGCGATGAGGCGGCCCGGCTCGATCTCGATCTCGCAGCCCAGATCGCCGAGTTCCTCGCGGATCATCTGGCCGTAGTCGGTGGGCAGCGGCGGGGCCTCGTTGCTGCGGGTGTAGGGGATGCCGAGGCCGCCGCCGAGGTCGAGCCGCTGGATGTCATGGCCATCTTCGCGCAGGGCGTGGGTCAGATCGGCCACCTTGCGATAGGCGAGGCGGAAAGGCTCGAGATCGGTCAGCTGCGAGCCGATGTGCACGTCGATGCCGACCACCTTCAGCCCCGGCAGATCGGCGGCGCGGGCATAGACCTCGCGGGCGCGGGCGATCGGGATGCCGAACTTGTTCTCGGATTTGCCGGTGGCGATCTTGGCGTGGGTCTTGGCGTCGACGTCGGGGTTCACCCGGATGGTCACCGGGGCGGTCAGCCCAAGGGTGACGGCGACCTCCGAGATCACCTCCATCTCGGGCTCGCTTTCGATGTTGAACTGGCGGATGCCGCCTGTCAGCGCGGTGCGGATTTCGGCGCGGGTCTTGCCAACGCCGGAGAAGACGATGCGCTCGCCCGGCACGCCGGCGGCCTTGGCGCGGGCGTATTCACCGCCCGAGACCACATCCATGCCCGCGCCGGCCTTGGCGAGGGTCTTGAGGATCGCCTGGTTGGAGGCGGCCTTCATCGCGTAGCACACGAGGTGGGGCCCCCAGTTCAGCGCCTCGTCGAACAGCAGGAAGTGCCGCAACAGGGTCGCGGTGGAGTAGACATAGACCGGGCTGCCCACTTGCGAAACGATCTCTGGAAGGGGCACGTCCTCGGCGTGGAGAATGCCGTTGCGATAGAGGAAATGGTCCATTTCGGTCCCCGGATAACTGTTGCCGCCCTAGGGCTTCAGCGCCGGGATAAAGGATAACCCGTGGGAAGGGAACAGGGGCCGTCCGGGCTCAGATCGGGCGCGAGCGGAACCATAGATAGAGCGGCAGCCCGCAGCTCACGCCAATGAGGAAAGTGGCGGGGATCGCCAGCAGCGCGGACCAGTTGCGGCGCACGGCGACCTCGGCGAGGATCCAGAGCGTGAGCGTGACGGCGGCGATCACCAGATCCCAGCTAAGCCCGGTCACCGCCGCATTTGCCTGCCAAGCGGCGAAGAGGCCGTTCAGCGACCAGCCGTTCTGCGAGAGCCAGCCGAGCAGGTAGACCATCGGACGAACCGCGCCCCAGAGCGCGAGCCCAAGCCAGAGGTGGCGCAGCCTCATGGATAGGCGACGCCCATTTTCACGGTGCCATGGACGCTGACGCCCGATGCGGCGGGGCGCTCTTTGGGTTCGGGGCGGGTCGGCGGGCCGTCGGCACCGCAGGCGGCGAGCAGTGCGACGAGGCCGAGAGCCAAAACGCTGCGGGTGATCATGGTCGTCCTCTAGGTCGTTGCGCGCCCCTGAGCAGCGGGCGCGTTCACCATCGCCCAGGATGCTGGGCGCGACAAGTCAGGCGAGAAGAGAAGGCGCGGCGCCTCAGGTGCCGACGCCGACGCGGACAGGACCGCGCCCCGCCGAGACGCCCACCGAAGGGTGGACGCCGCCGGGGCCGATGGACACGCCGGTATGAACCCTCGGGCCGCGGTTCGGATCCTCGCAGGCAGCGAGAAGCATGGTCACGGCGATCAGGGACAGTCCGGCGAGTCGTCTCATCCGAGGATTTCCTTCCAACGGGCCACCTGCTCGCGCACGCGGGCCGGGGCGGTTCCACCATAGCTCATTCGACTTGCCACCGAATTATGCACGCCGAGGACGTCGAAGATACCCTCGGTGATGGTCCCGTTGACCGATTGCATCTCTTCGAGCGAAAGATCGCTCAGATCGCAGCCCTTCTTTTCGGCCATGGCCACAAGCGCGCCGGTGACATGGTGGGCATCGCGGAACGGCAGGCCGGTCTCGCGCACCAGCCAGTCGGCCAGATCGGTCGCGGTGGAGAAGCCCGAAGCGGCCGCTGTCTCGAGATTGGCGACGTTGGCGGTCATGTCGCGGACCATGCCTTCCATCGCGGCCAGCGCCAGCATCAGGTTGTCGGCGGCGTCGAAGACCTGTTCCTTGTCTTCCTGCATGTCCTTGGAATAGGCCAGCGGCAGACCCTTCATCACCATCAGCAGCGCAACGTTGGCGCCGAAGATGCGGCCGATCTTGGCGCGGATCAGCTCGGCGGCGTCGGGGTTCTTCTTCTGCGGCATGATCGACGAGCCGGTCGAGAAGCGGTCCGACAGGGTCACGAAGCGAAACTGGGCCGAGGACCAGATCACCAACTCTTCGGCGAAGCGCGACAGGTGCATGGCGCAAATCGAGCCGACGCTCAGGAATTCCAGCGCGAAATCGCGGTCAGAGACGGCGTCGAGTGAGTTGGCCATCGGCCGGTCGAAGCCGAGCGCCTCGGCGGTCATCTGGCGGTCGATCGGGAAGCCGGTGCCGGCCAGCGCAGCCGCGCCGAGCGGGGATTCGTTCATCCGCTTGCGGGCATCGCGCATGCGCGACAGATCGCGGGCGAACATCTCGACATAGGCCATCATGTGGTGGCCCCAAGTCACCGGCTGCGCGGTCTGCAGGTGCGTAAAGCCCGGCATGACCCAGTCGGCGCCCGCCTCGGCCTGACCCAGCAGCGCCTTCATCAGCGCGAGGATGCCGCCCTCGGCAGCGTCGCACTGGTCGCGCACCCACAGACGGAAGTCGGTCGCCACCTGATCGTTGCGCGAGCGCGCGGTGTGCAGGCGGCCGGCGGGCTCGCCGATGATCTCTTTCAGCCGGGCCTCGACGTTCATGTGGATGTCTTCGAGCGCAGTGGAATACGCGAAGTCACCTCCTTCGATCTCTGACAAGACCGTGAGCAGACCTTCCCGGATGGCCTCGGCGTCGCTAGTCTTCACGATGCCTGTGGCGGCGAGCATGGCCGCATGGGCCCTCGAGCCGGCAATATCCTGCGCCGCCAACCGCTTGTCGAAGCCGATCGAGGCGTTGATCGCCTCCATGATGGCATCGGGTCCAGCGGCGAAACGGCCGCCCCACATCTGGTTCGAGGTCTTGTCCGACATGCTCTGCCTTTCCGGAGGGAAGATGAAAAAACTGGCCTTGGCGATCCTCTATACCGCCGGTGTTGCGCTTGCAAATCCGGCGCTGGCCGATACCGAGGCCGCAAGCGCCCTTAGGGAAGGCGAAATGAAGAAGCTGGTCTTCCATGCGGCGCCAAAGCCGGTGGGGAACGCGGGCTTCACCGACTTCGACGGCGCGCCCATGGCTCTGGCGGACCTGCAGGGCAAATGGGCGCTGGTGAACTTCTGGGCCACATGGTGCGCCCCCTGCCGCGAGGAGATGCCGGCGCTCTCGGCGTTGCAGGCGGATATGGGCGGCGCCGACTTCGAGGTGGTGACCATCGCCACCGGCCGCAACCCGCCGCCGGCGATGCAGACCTTCTTCGAGGAGATCGGCGTCGACAACCTTCCGCTCCACCGCGACCCGAAATCGGCGCTGGCGCGCCAGATGGCGGTGCTGGGCCTGCCGGTCACGGTGCTGATCAACCCCGAGGGGCAGGAAGTCGCACGCATCACCGGCGACGTCGATTGGTCTTCCGAGAATGCAAGGGCGGTGCTTGCCGCGGCGATCGGCGGCGAGGAAGGCTGAGCCTGCAAGAAAAACAGGGCGGGGTCTCCCCCGCCCTGCGTCACTGGTTACACATTCTCCGGGCTGACAGCAGGTGCGCGCCGCCAGACCGATCTCGCGCCAAACCCGTTACAACAAAGGCGCCTCCGGCCATTGAGCTCCGCGAGACCAGCGCGTCCTGCAAAACTCTCGAAAATTCGTTAAGTTTCTATTTCAATGCCAACGATATTCTGATGGCCCGTGAGCGATCGCCGCTGCGCAGGTCGCGGCGCCAGCTTTCGCGCGGCGCGCCGAGGTCGTCGAGCGTGGTGCCGCCGATGGCGACAGGCCCCTTGCGGTCCCATTCCGTCCACGCCAGCCCGTCCTCGGTTTCGCGGGTCTCGCGCTGGCGGGTTTCGCGCCGGCCGTCCGCGTGGACGATGTCGTATTCGCAGGCGCCGAGCGTGCGGGCGCAGCTATAGGGTTCAAAGCGCGTCACATTGCCCTGCGCAGTGACGCTCAGCAGCACTTCGCCGCGCGTGTCGGTGTAATAGCGCCCGGCGTAGAGCGCATCCCCCGTGGCCCCGTCGTAGAGATCGAAACGGTACAGCCCCTCCACCTCACCCCGGGCGAGATGGCTGACCACATGGCCCTGATCGTCCTGCATCACCAGCAGCGAGCCCGGTGCGAGCCGCGCGGTCTCCATCGCGATGTCGGCGTGCACTGGCGCGGCCGCCAGCGACGCCAGAACGGCATAGAAAAAAAGACGCATGGCAGTGCGCTCCTCCTAGGCGGTTCCCCGAGCAGCAGGGAACACCCATCAAGGGTGCGGAAGATACGGCGATTTATCAAATTTTCGCCGCAAAGTGGGCCTTATTTCGGGGTGATCCGGTGACAATGTGCGCGGAAGACGGAGGAGTGTTTCCGGATTCGTGCGGCTGCCTCCGAATCGCTCCCGCCGGAGTGAGGATGCTTGCCCTGATTTCGCCGGATTTCCCTGTCAGCGGCAGTAGCTGCCGGAGCGGTAGCGGGCGGTGTCGAAATGCAGGTGGTCCTTGTGGAACGGATCTGACTCGGGGCCAAGCACTGTGCCGAACGGACCGCAGGCGCCGCTGTGCAGCTTGCGCAGGATGCGACCCTTGGTGCTCCGGCCCCAGTCCTTCAGCACGGAGATCTCGCTGCCATCGTTCAGGCGGATCGCAGCGATGTCGATGGCGCGGCCCCGGGCGTGCTCGCTGATCTTGGCACCGGGCTGGTTGTTGCGCGAGCGGCAGGCGTAGCTGCCAGCAATGCGCAGCCCTGAGACGCCGCCCCCGGTCGAACCCACCGCGGGTTTCAGCGCGCGCTCGACCCAGGTCTTCAGGGCGCGGGCGGTGGGGCAGTCGATGGTGGCGCGGGTGCTGAGCGCGACGCCCGAGACCGTGCGCAGCTTGATCGCCTCGTCGATGCCACACCCCGAGATGCGCCCGGGAACGGCCCCGATGATGCTGCCCTGCAGGTCGGGATCGCCGCAGACGGCGCCGCGGGCGCGCTCTCGGCGGACCGCCAGCGCCTGTTCGACGATGGCGGGGCTGCGCGGGCTGGGGCGGAGCGATCTGGGGATCGCCTGCGGCGAGCGCGCGGCGAACGCCGTGCGCAGGGCGATGTCGCGGGGGTCGGGCCCGTGACCGAGGGCCGGGGCACCTACGGGAGGGTCGGGATCGCCGAGCGTTGTGCCGAGCGGTGCGGGCCTGGCTTTCGGCCGTTCGAGCGTGCCGGAGGCGGTGACGGTGACGGAGGCAGGTTGCGGCGCCTCGAGGAGCGCGCGCGCGACCGGACGCAGCGAGGCATCGGGGGCGGTTTCGGGCGCGGCAGAAAGCGGAGATGCGAAGAACATCATTGCCGCCAGTGCCGCTGCCCGAGAGATCATTTTTCCACCTTCACCCGTCCGAAATCCGGCGCATCCGTGTCCTGACCGGCCTGAAGGATGCCACGACGAATTTCCCGCGTCCGGGTGAAGTAGTCAAAGAGCAATTGCCCGTCGCCGGTGCGGATGGCGCGTTGCAGCGCAAAGAGCTCTTCGGTGAAGCGCCCGAGGATCTCCAGCGTGGCCTGCTTGTTGGTCATGAAGACGTCGCGCCACATGGTCGGGTCCGAGGCCGCGATGCGGGTGAAATCGCGGAAACCCGCGGCCGAGAACTTGATCACCTCCTGGTCCGAGACCCGCCGCAGGTCGTCGGCGACGCCCACCATCGTGTAGGCGATGAGGTGCGGCACGTGGCTCACCACCGCGCAGACGAGGTCGTGGTGTTCGACCTCCATCTGCTCGGTCTTGGCGCCGAGCGCCTGCCAGAAGGCCTCGACCTTCGCCGTGGCCTCCTCGGAGGCACCGTCCGGCACGATCAGGCACCAGCGATTGTCATAGAGCGAGGCGAAGCCGGCGCCCGGGCCGGAATGCTCGGTGCCCGCCATCGGGTGGGTCGGCACGAAGTTCACCCCCTCGGGCAGGTGCGGGCGCACCGCCTCGATGATCTCCTTCTTCACCGAGCCCACGTCGCTGACGGTGCAGCCGGGCTTGAGATGCGGCGCGATTTCCTCGGCGATCGGGCCCATGGCGCCGACCGGCACCGCAAGGATCACCAGATCGGCGTCTTTCACCGCAGCTTCGGCGCTGTCCACGACCTCGTGGCAGAGGCCAAGGCGCTTTGCGGTCTCGCGCGTTTCTGCCGAGCGCGCGTAGCCGGTGACATGGCTCTCCATGCCGGCCCGCTTCATCGCCCAGAAGATCGACGAGGCGATGAGGCCGAGGCCGATCAGCGCCACCTTTCCGTAGGTCTGCGTCTCGCTCATCGGGCGCCGGCCTTGAACTGCCCCACCAGATGCGCCACGCGTCGGCACGACGCCTCGTCGCCCACGGTGATACGCAGCGCCTGCGGCAGCCCGTAGCCGGTGGTGCGGCGCACCAGAACGCCCTGCGACTGCAGGTAGGCGTCGCAGGCCTCGGCCTCGGCCTGCGAGCCGAAGCGGGCGAGGATGAAGTTCGCGGTGGACGCATCCGACGACACGCCGTGTTCGGCCAGCGCCTCGCTCAGCCAAGCGCGCATGCGGGCGTTTTCCGCGCGGCACTTCTCGACGTAGGCGGTGTCGCGGATCGAGGCCTCGGCAGCGGTCAGCGTCAGGGCGGCGACGTTGAACGGGCCGCGGATACGGTTCAGAACGTCGATGACCGCCTGCGGGCCGTAACCCCAGCCGATGCGCATGCCGCCCAGCCCGTACAGTTTCGAGAAGGTGCGGGTCATGAAGACGTTGGGCCGGTCAGTGGCGAGCTTGGCGCCGCCATCGTAGCCCTCGACGTATTCCGCATAGGCGCTGTCGATCACCAGAAGCGCGGTCTCGGGGATGCCGTTCGCCAGCCGTTCGAGCTCGGCGAGGCCGATCATCGTGCCGGTGGGGTTGGCGGGGTTGGCGACGAACACCAGCCGGGTGCGCTCGGTGCAGGCGGCGAGGATGTTGTCGACGCTGACCACGCGATCCTGCTCGGCCACCTCGACGGGGGTCGCGCCGGCGGCCATGGCCGAGATCTTGTGCATGGCAAAGCCGTGCTCGGTGTGGATCACCTCGGTCCCCGGCCCGGCATAGGCCTGGCAGAGGAAGGCGATGATCTCGTCCGAGCCGGCGCCGCAGATGATCCGCTGCGGGTCGAGCCCCCAGGTCTCGCCGATGGCCTCGCGCAGGGCGGTGTGGTCCGAGGAAGGATAGCGATGCATTTCGTGCACCACGCGCCGGACCGCCTCCTGCGCCGCCGGGGAGGGGCCGAAAGGGTTCTCGTTGGAGCTGAGCTTGATGACGTTCGAGACGCCCGCCACATGCGACGCACCACCCACGTAGAGCTCGATGTCCATGATGCCGGGTTGCGGTTCGATGCCAGCCATATGCGGTCTTCCCTGAGACTAAGAGTGCCGCGCCTGCATAGCGCGACGCCGCGGCACATGCCAGTCTCGGGAATGGGCAGGTGGCCCTAGACGACGACCTCGTGGCGCTCCTGCTCACCGACCTCGAAGACCCGTTTGTAGCGGGCGATCTCATCCGCCGGACCCATCGCCTTGTTGGGGTTGTCCGAGAGCTTCACCGTTGGCCTGCCGTTGGCGCTGATTGCCTTGCAGACGAGGCTGAAGGGCGCCAGCCGGTCGTCGGGCGTGAGGCCGCGGAAATCGTTGGTCAGCAGCGTGCCCCAGCCGAAGGAGACCCGCACCCGGCCCGCGAACTTGTGGTAGAGTTCGAGGATCTTTTCTTCGTCGAGTCCGTCCGAGAAGATCACCAGCTTTTCGCGCGGGTCTTCGCCGCGCTCCTGCCACCAGCGGATGGCGATCTCGGCGCCGGTCTCGGGATCGCCGCTGTCGATCCGGATGCCGGTCCAGCCAGCCAGCCAGTCCGGGGCATTCCTCAGGAAGCCTTCGGTGCCATAGGTGTCGGGCAGGATCATCCGGAGGTTGCCGTCGTGCTCGCGGTGCCAGTCGGCCAAAACATCATAGGGCGCGCGGGCCAGCGCCGCGTCATCCTCGGCCAGCGCGGCGTAGACCATGGGCAGCTCGTGGGCATTGGTGCCGATGGCCTCGAGATCGCGGTTCTTGGCGATCAGGCAGTTGGAGGTGCCGGTGAACCCGTCGCCCAGACCCTCGACCATCGCCTGCACGCACCAGTCCTGCCACAGGAAGCTGTGGCGGCGGCGGGTGCCGAAATCGGCGATCTTGAGGCCGGGCTGCTGCCGCAGCCGCTCGATCTTCTCCCAGAGCTTGGTGGCGGCGCGGGCATAGAGCACCTGCAGCTCGAACTTGCCCATGTGGTTGAGCACGGCGCGGCCGCGCAACTCCATCAGCACGGCGAGCGCCGGGATCTCCCACAACATGACCTCGGGCCAGCTGCCCTCGAAGGTCAGCTCGTACTGGTCGCCGACGCGTTCGAGGAAATAGGGCGGCAGGCGCAGGCTCTCGAACCACTCCATGAAGTCGGAACGGAACATCTGCCGCTTGCCGTAGAAGGTGTTGCCGCGCAGCCAGGTGCTTTCCCCGCGTGACAGGCTGAGCGAGCGGATGTGGTCGAGCTGTTCGCGCAGCTCGCCCTCGTCGATCAGCTTGGCCAGCGGCACGTTGCTGGAGCGGTTGATCAGGCTGAAGGTGACTTGGGTGTCACGCCGGTTGTGAAAGACCGACTGGCACATCAGCAGCTTGTAGAAATCGGTATCGATCAGCGACCGGACAATCGGGTCGATCTTCCAGCGGTGGTTCCAGACTCGGGTCGCGATTTCCACGGCGCACACTCCTCACGGGCAGTCGGGGCCCCTGTTACGCGAATGTGACAGGGAGGGCCAAGCGCTTTCTGCCTTTCCGGCAACGGCTTGCGGGACCGATTGTTCCCGTCCGCTGGCTCAGGCGGCGCGCGAGAGCTTCACGCCGGCGCCGTTCATGCCCGCTCGGGCGGCCGAAAGCGAGCCGTCGAGGTCGATGGCACGGCAGAGATCCTCGCGCACGGTTACAGCGAAATCGAGTTTCGCCGCATCCAGAGCCGAGTAGGTCACGCAGAAATCCGTGGCGAGGCCGACGAGCGTCAGCCGCTCGACTCCCCGCGTCCGCAGGTAGCCCTCGAGCCCGGTGGGCGTGCGGCGGTCGTTCTCGAAAAAGGCCGAGTAGCTGTCGATCGCCGGGTTGTAGCCCTTGCGGATGATAAGATCGGCGCGGTCGGTGTTCAGCGCCGGGTGAAACGCCGCGCCAGGGCTGCCGATGACGCAATGGTCGGGCCAGAGCACCTGCGCGCCATAAGGCATCTCGGTCAGGTCATAGGGCGCCTTGCCCGGGTGGGCGCTGGCAAAGGACGAATGCCCGGCCGGGTGCCAGTCCTGGGTCAGCACCACCGCGTCGGCCTCGTCCATCAGCGCGTTGATCGGGGCGACGATCTCGTCGCCGCCGGGCACGGCTAGCGCCCCGCCGGGGCAAAAATCGGTCTGGACGTCGATGACGATGAGCGCGTGCATGTCTCTGGGCCTCCGGGCATTTTCCAAAGGCTTACGCGCCGCGCCGCGCGCGCGTCAATGCTGCGGCAATCCGGTCGCTTGCCCGACTCGACCCTTGAGCGTAAATGCGCCCGCATGTTCACAGTCTGCGCCCTCTACCACTTCACCCGCTTCGACGATCCCGCTGTCCTGCGCGGACCGCTTCTGGACCTGTGCCTCGCCAATTCGGTCACCGGCACGCTGTTGCTGGCCGGCGAGGGGATCAACGGCACCATCGCCGGCCCGCGCGCCGGGGTCGATGCGGTGCTCGCGCATATCCGCGCGCTGCCCGGCTGCGCCGATCTGGAATGGAAGGTCTCCGAGGCCGCCGAGCGCCCCTTCGCCCGCATGAAGGTGCGGCTGAAGAAGGAAATCGTCACCATGGGTCAGCCCGGTGTCGATCCGCGCGCCAACGTCGGCCATTACGTGGCGCCGGCCGACTGGAACGATCTGATCCGCTCGCCCGACGTGGCGGTGATCGATACGCGCAACGACTACGAGATCGCCATCGGCACTTTCGAGGGGGCGGTCGATCCGCAGACCGCCACGTTCCGCGAGTTCCCCGAGTGGTGGGCGCAGAACAAAGACCGCTTCCACAACAAGCGCATCGCTATGTTCTGTACCGGCGGGATCCGCTGCGAGAAGTCGACGAATTACCTGCTGAGCCAGGGCGTTGAGGAGGTCTACCACCTCAAGGGCGGTATCCTGAAATACCTCGAGGAGGTGCCCGAGGAGGACAGCAGCTGGCAGGGCAGCTGCTTCGTCTTCGACGGCCGCGTCTCGGTCGAGCACGGGCTGCGTGAAGGCCCGCACGAGCTCTGCCATGCCTGCCGCCGGCCGATCCTGCCCGAGGACCGGGCCCGTCCCGAGTACGAAGAGGGCGTCTCGTGCCACCAGTGCGTTGCCGAGACCTCGGACGAGGACAAGGCGCGCTTCCGCGAGCGGCAGAAGCAGATCGCCCTAGCCAAGGCGCGCGGTGAGCGCCACCTGCACGCAGATACGCCGGGCGAAGGGCTGTAATCTGCTCCGCCTTGCCGGCCTCCCAATTAGTCCCGCGGTGCCTGTCCGCGGGATTTTCTTTTGGGGCCGCCGGGGTGGCGCGGGGTGTGCGTCATTCTCTCGGTAGCCAGATCGCGCGGACCGCGCGCCGGGTGTCTTCAGAAATAGCTTCGCACCAAGGCGCCCGAGAGCAGCGACCAGCCGTCGGCGATGACGAAGAAGGCGAGCTTGAAGGGGAGTGAGACGATGGCCGGGGGGACCATCATCATGCCCATCGACATCAGCACCGCCGCCACCACAAGGTCGATGATCAGGAAGGGCAGGAAGATCAGGAAGCCCACCTGGAAGGCGCGGGCGATCTCCGAAAGCATGAAGCTCGGCACCAGCAGCGACAGCGGGGCGTCGGGTGCGAGCGACGTGCCCGACGTTTCCGGTCGCAGCTCGGCCATGGTCTCGAAGGTCGCCGGATCGCAGCGCGCCGCCATGAAGCCGCGGAACGGAATGAGCGTGCGCTCGGTCGCCTCGGCCAGTTCGATGCGCTCGTCGAGCAACGGCTCGATTCCCTGCTCCCATGCGGTGGTGAAGGTGGGCTCCATGACGAAAAATGTGAGAAACAGCGCGAGGCTGACGATCAGCATGTTCGGCGGCGACTGCTGCAGCCCCAGGGCCTGACGCAGGATCGCCAGTACGGTGACGATGAAGGGAAAACAGGTCACCATCACCGCGATTCCGGGCGCCAGGCTGAGCAGGGTGACCAGCGCGATCAGTTGCAGGCTGACCGCGGCGACAGAGCCACCCGCGCCGAAATCGACCGAGACCTGCTGCGCCGCCGCGGCGCCCGGCAGCAGGTTGAGCAACGCCAGACCCGCGCCTAGACCCGCTCTCCCAAGGCGGTGCGCGGCGAGACGGCAGACGTGGCGGCGGCTGGACATGGTCAGCCCGGGCTCTGGATGTCCATCACCTCGAGCAGACGCACTGCGAGCTGCGCGGTTTCGCCCTCCCCGGTGACCTCCAGCGCGCCGGTGCCAATCAGCTTGTCGCCAACGTAGAGCTCGACCGGGTCCTCGAGCCGGCGATCGAGGGTCAGCACCGAGCCTTCGCCAAGCTTCAGAAGCTCGCGTACAAGCGGGCGGGCACGCCCGACCGAAACGGTGATCTCGATCGGCACAGAGGTGAAGGCGGTGCTGCGCGCGCCACCCCCGGCGGGGCTGCCATCTTCGGCTCTCTCATCCATGTGCTGCACTCCTCCGGGTGTCATGGGCGAATCCCTCGACCGCACGGGTCACTTCCTCGAGAAGGCCGGTCATGTCGATCTGTCGCTCGGTCTCGCCGAAGCGCAGGTCGGCCTGCCCTTCGGCCAAGGTCTCGTCCTCCTCGAGCCGCAGCGGAAAGCCGAAATCCTGGTCAAGTAGCGGGGCGACCCGTGCCGAGGTGCCCGGGGCCACGGCGATCAGCACCTCGCGCCGCGCGATCTCCTGCGCCATGGTGCTCAGCTGTTCGCGCAGGTGCAGCCCGAGGGTCTCGTGAAGCAGCCGGGGCAGCAACGCCCGTAGCATTTCCTCGAGCAGCGGTGTCACCGCGTCGAGCATCTGCCGGTAGGCCTCGTTGTAGGTGAAGGAGAGATCCTGGAGATTCTGCGAAAAATCGCTGGCGATCCGGCCGGATTCCTCGGATTGCGCCTTGATCGCGTCGTCCCAGCCTGCGCGGTAGCCGGAATCGAAGGCCTCCAGTTTCAGCGCGTCGACCTGCTCCGTGCCCGATTCGGCCGCCGTCACCTCGGGCCTCGGGGGGCGGCGCGAGAAATCTTCGAGAAAATTGCGCAGGTCGCTCACTTCGCCTCTTCCTTCTCATCGAGCCAGCTGCGCAGGATCTCTACCGTTTCGGTCTTGCGCTCTTCGATGAGGGCGCGCAGGCGGTCCACAGGATCCTCCTCGGCGGGAGAATCGAAATCGACCATGCCGAGCCCGCCGAAATCGGGTCCGCTGCCCAGCGAGGTGAGCGGGGCGAAGCCGTCGTCCTCCTCGATTTCGCCGCTCAGCGCTTCAGGTGCGGAGCCCGCGCCGGGAAGCGCAAGCGGCGCGGCAGTGCCCTTCCCGGCGAGAATCGGGCGCACCACGAAGAGCCCGAGGATGAGCGCGACGCTGGCGAGCACGCCGAGCTGGATCAACGTCATCGGGTCGAGCGGCATGGAGACCCAGCTCGGCTCTATGGGGCCGGTCCCCAGGCCCTCGGGTCGCTCGAAAGGCAAGGACCGCAGGGTGATCTCGTCGCCACGCGCCTCGTCGAAGCCGACGGCGGAGGCGACCAGATCGCGCAGCGCCGCGAGCTCCGCGTCGGGCAGGGGCACGAAGGTCTGCGCGCCGTCGGCCGCGGTCTCGAACCGGCCATTGACCAGCACCGCGACGGTCAAGCGGCGCACCGCGCCG
Organism: Salipiger sp. PrR003; assembly: GCF_010500785.1. Classification (NCBI taxonomy): domain Bacteria; kingdom Pseudomonadati; phylum Pseudomonadota; class Alphaproteobacteria; order Rhodobacterales; family Roseobacteraceae; genus Salipiger; species Salipiger sp. PrR003. The sequence goes on along the minus strand of NZ_JAAGOV010000087.1, from coordinate 180,013 downwards.
GGCACGCGGGTGATCTCGCGGAGAGTTTCAGATACCTCGTAGTTCACCCGTTCGCGCGTCTCGCTGCTCTGGCTCGAGGAGGACTGGTTGCCTCCGGCCTCCCCGTCCGGAAGGTTCGAGGCGACGGTTACATTCGGGCTGCCGCTGTTCTGGTCGCTGTTGCTCTCTTCTTCGGTGTCGGTCGAGATCGCGACGCGGCCTTCGGGGTCGAAGCGCCGTTCTCGGATCGACTCGCTCTCGGTCACCGTGTCGACGCTGACCTCGACCACGGCGTTCCCGGTGCCGACCCGCGCCTCCATCAGGCGCTGCACCCGGTCGCGCAGCGCCAGCGCACGGTCTTCGGCGCTGCGGCCGCTGCCGGGCTCGTCTTCGCTGCCGATGAGACCGGCGAGGCTGTCGATCACCGCCACCTCCTCGGGCACGAGCCCGGGAACGGCCGAGGCGACGAGATATTTCAGCGCGCGCGCCTGTGCCGGGGTGATCGCCGGCCCAGCGACGGTGACCGAGATCGAGGCGGAGGGCGTGACCTCCCGCTGGAAGGGATTCGCGCTGGAATTCGCGATGTGTACACGGGCTGCGGCGATGAGCGGGCTGGCGACGATGGTGCGCGCCAGTTCCCCCTCCTTGGCGCGCCAGTAGGCGGCATCGAACATCTGCGAGGTGGTGCCGAACCCGGACAGGGTATCAAGCAGCTCGTAGCCTTGGGTGCTGTTCGCCGGCAGCCCCTCGCTGGCGAGGGTCATACGCAGCGCATCGCGCTGCGCGTCGGGTACGAAGATCGCGCCGCCGCGCACCTCGAAGGGAATGCCGCGCGATTCCAGCGCTTCGACCACCTCGCCAGCGGCGCCGTTCTCGAGCCCGGCGTAGAGCAGCGACATGGGCGGCGCACTGGCAACGCGGGCAAGCCCGAAAACCGCCAGTATCATCGCCAGCGCGGCCCCGAGGGCCACGGCGCGGCGGCGCGGGGTGAGCGTGTTCCAGACTGTCGCGAGCTGCTGCAAGTGGTCCTCCGTCTCGGCTCCGGCCGGAGGGCCGGGATGCCCCGGAGGCCAGCCCCGGGGAACGTCAGATGAATGCATGTTTGGCCGATCCGACTTAATAATCGGTTAGCCTCTGTGCGCCTATAAGCGGCCTGCCAGACACGAGGTGCCCCATGACCGACGCCACCGCCGACGCGGCCGGCGAGGATGACCCGCCGCCGAAGAAAGCAACGAAACTTCCGCTTCTGATCGGGCTTCTGCTTGCTCTGCTCGGGGCTGGTGGCGGCTTCTACGCGGCTTTCTCGGGGATGCTTCCGTTTGGTGGCGCTGCTGCGATCGGCGGGGCCGAGCGCCATGGGGAGGAGGCGGAAACGGGGCATGGGGGGACGGAGGCGAAGGGCGACGGACGGGGCGAGGCCGCCGGGGCCACCGCATTTATCGCGTTGCCGCAGATCGTCGCCTCGCTTGGGCCGGTGACCTCCTTGCACCACCTGCGCTTCACCGCGCAGCTCGAGGTGGCACCGGATCAGCGCGCCGCGGTCGAAGCGCTCATGCCGCGGATCCTCGACGTGCTGAACACCTATCTGCGCGCGCTCGAGTCGGGCGACGTTGAGGCGCAGGGCGCGCTCATCCGTCTGCGTGCCCAGATGCTGCGCCGCATCCAGATGGTCGCCGGAGACGAGAGGGTCCGCGATCTGCTGGTGACAGAATTTGTGCTGAATTGAGAGGGCCTCATGGAGATGATTGCCGATATCCTGCTGGCGGCCGGGGCGTTTGGCGCCGGATTCTACTGTTTTGTCCTGTCGCGGCGGCTCACCCGTTTCACCGACCTGGAGAAGGGCGTCGGCGGGGCGGTGGCGGTGCTTTCGGCGCAGGTCGATGATCTCACCCGGACGCTGGAGGCGGCGCAGCAGGCGGCGGGAAAATCCGGCGAGACCCTGAGTGACCTGACCGAACGGGGTGAGCAGGTGGCGCATCGGCTGGAGCTGCTGATCGCCTCGATGCATGACCTCCCGGAGGTGGCCGGAAGTTCGGGCGGGGCTGCGGGTGACGCTGCCTCGGGCAGGGTCAAATCCCCTGAGCCGGAGGCTGACTCGGGCTTCGCAGAGCCGGTGTTCCTGCGCCACTCGCGCAGCGGCGCCGCGTGACGATGGCCGCCGTCTTTCGCAAGTTGATCCCTGGTCGCGGGCGCGGTGCCCTGGGGATCATCAGCGCCTTGATGATCGTGTCGGCCATCTTGCGGCTTGGTGCCGGTGCGGCGCAGGCGCTGGACAACCTGCCGCAGGACGGGGCGGCGGAGCAGGACGTCATGGCTGGCAGGGGGGACATGTCAGGGCCGGCAGCCGGGTCCGACCCAATTGGGACCTGTATGGGCGAGGAAGACCTCGCCCCGGCGCTTGCGGCGCTTCGGGCGCGCGAAGCCGATGTTGCACAGCGCGAGACCGACCTGCGCAGCCGGCAGCAGGCGCTGCAGCTGGCCGAAAGCACCATCGATCAGAAGCTGGCCGCGATGGAAGAAACCGAGCAGCGCCTGCGCGCCACCCTGGCCATGGCAGAGACCGCTGCCGAGGATGACGTCGCCCAGCTCACGCAGGTCTATGCCAACATGAAGCCGCGCGAAGCGGCGGCGGTTTTTTCGCAGATGGAGCCTGACTTCGCCGCCGGGTTCCTCGGGCGGATGCGCCCGGATGCCGCGGCCGCGATTCTTTCCGGAATGGACCCGCAGGCTGCCTATACGATCAGTGTCATGCTGGCAGGACGAAACGCCAACGCGCCGAAGAACTAGCCGCGGCGCGCGGGGTCTTGGCGCTCAGCGCCCTTCCGGAGAGCGCAGTGTAAAGGCCTCGATCTTCGCGGCGGGCAGCGCACCGGATTGCCGCGCGGCCTCGCGCCCCTTGCCGAAAGCGATGAGCGTGGGGATGCCGCGGATGCCGAATTGCGCCGCGGCCTTCTGGTGCTGCTCGGTGTTCAACTTGACCAACCGGGCCTTGCCCTTCAGCGCGGTGGCGGCCTTGGAGAATTCCGGCGCCATCATCCGGCAGGGGCCGCACCAGGGCGCCCAGAAGTCCACCACCAGCGGCGCTTCGTCGGTGCGGATCGCCTTGGCCAGCGTATCGGCGTCGATCTCGTGCGCCTTTCCGTCCATCAGCGCGGCGCCGCAGGTGCCGCATTTGGGGCCGGCGTCGAGACGCTCTTGCGGAACCCGGTTGGTCTGACCACACTCAAGGCAGACAAGCTTGACCATTTCTCGATCTCCATACATTCATTTCAACTGATATGTGTTCTCCGCGCAATTGTGACAATCCCCCTGACCGTTTCCCATTGATTTTATGCGCAGCGGAAACAGAATCCTTATGCCTTACGACCAAACTGGAGAGGTGCCCATGATCACCCGTCGCAAATTCGTCGCCACGGCCAGCGCAGGGGCGCTTCTGGCCGCCGCAGGTCCGACGTCCGCCTTCACGCTCGATCCGAAATTCGCGCCGCAGCCCGTCCGCATGCGCAGCGACATGCAGCCGGGGCAGATTCTGATCATGCCGCGCGCCCATTTCCTTTATTTCATCACCGCGCCAGGCGAGGCGCTGCGCTACGGCGTCGGCGTGGGCAAGGCGGGGCTGGAGTTCACCGGCGAGGCGGTCATCCAGGTCAAGAAGGAATGGCCGACATGGCGCCCGACCAACGAGATGATCGAGCGCGAGCCACAGACTTACGCCAAGTTCAAGGACAACGATTATGTAGAGCCCGGCGGCCCCGGCAACCCGCTGGGCGCGCGCGCGCTCTACCTGTTCCAGAACGGGCGCGATACGTTCTTCCGCATCCATGGCACGACGCAGCCCGGCACCATCGGCCGCTCGGTGTCGAACGGCTGCATCCGGATGATCAACGAGCACGTCATCGATCTCTACCAGCGGGTTCCCGTCGGCACGAAGGTGACGGTGATTTGAGCGCTCGCCACGCGGCAGCGCGTGGCCCGAAACAGGAGGCGGTCCCGGCAGGGACCGTCACCCAAAGAATAGTCAGATGCACTTTTAGCATATTGATTTGAACGGAAATTTTCGCGGTTTGACGCGCGGGATGCCATATTCAGGCCCGAATCCGCCAGCAAGATCAGACCATAATCAGCGGCCCGGACGTCCGGGACCCCTGCAATCAAAAGAATTCGAAGGGTAAGTCTATGGCGATTGTGGCTCTCTTGGCCGGCAGCACCCTGGGTGCCTTCTGCGGCCTTTTTGCATGGTTGTTCCTTGATACCTCTGCGCTGAGCGCATTGGGTCTCTACTTCTCTGTCAGCCTCGTTTCGGGGCTGCTTCCGATCCTCTGTGCGTCTCTGCGCGGCGGAGACGCCGGGTCTGACGAGGCGGTGATCGTCCGCTCTTGAGCCGCGCGCTTGCATGACGCCGTTGCGCGTGACCCGCACGCGCTACCTTCACCGGTAGGGCCTGCGACGGCCGCAAGACAACTACCGAAAGACACGGGTGTCCGGCTGCCGGGCTATCTGTCCTCGGCTTCGGCGATCAGCGCCTCGACGCTCGGGCCAAGCGCCGCAACCACCCGTTTCACCCCTTCGGCATTTGGATGAATGCCATCTGGCTGCATCACCGCGCCAAGGTTCGCCGGCGCCGCGCCGCCTTCGCGCAACCCGGAAAAGAAATCCGCGTAGAACAGCGCGTCATAGGTTTCGGCCAGCTCGGGGTAGATCGAATCGAACTGCGCCTTGTACTCTGGTCCGAAGTTGCCGGGCGCCGTCATCCCCACCAGCAGCACCGGCAGATCGCGGGCCTGCGCCTCCTTGAGGATGCCATCGAGGTTGCTGCGCGAGGTGGCCGGAACGATCCCGCGCATCATGTCGTTGCCGCCCAGCGTCACGATCATCGCGTCGATTTCGGGGGTGAGCGACCAGGCGACCCGCGATAGCCCACCCGCCGTGGTGTCGCCGGACACGCCGCCGTTGACCACCGTCACCTCGTGGCCCCGCGCCTGCAGCCAGCTCTGAAGCTGCGGCACCAGCCCGTCGGACGCCGGCAGCCCGTAACCCTGAGTCAGGCTGTCGCCCAAGGCCAGGATCTCCATCGCCGAGGCGGGCAGGGGGGCGAGCAGAAAGGCAAGGCAGGCCGCAGCCTTGCTGAGCGGGGCAAAGCCCCCATATGTCAGTGAACGTGCCATTTTCCCGAAAGGCCCTTTCGATGCCCGATCCCGTGATTGCCCTGCATGATGTCACCCTCAGCCTCAGGGGCAATGCCGGACCGGTCGAAATCCTTCACGGAATCTCGATGGAGGTCGCACGGGGCGAGACATTGGGGCTGATCGGGCCGTCCGGCTCGGGGAAAAGCTCGCTGCTGATGATCATGGGAGGTCTGGAAAGCGCGACGACGGGGCGGGTGTCGGTGTTGGGACAGGAATTCACCGGCATGGACGAAGACCGCATGGCGCGGTTTCGGCGCGACCACATGGGCGTGGTGTTCCAATCGTTCAACCTCATCCCGACGATGACCGCGCTGGAGAATGTCGCGACCCCGCTCGAGCTGGCCGGACACAAGGATGCCTTTGCCCGGGCCGAGGCCGAGCTGGAGCGGGTCAACCTTGGGCATCGCGCCGGGCATTACCCCTCGCAGATGTCGGGGGGCGAGCAGCAGCGCGTGGCGCTGGCCCGCGCCTCGGCGCCAAGGCCGCAGATCCTCCTGGCGGATGAGCCGACCGGCAATCTCGACGGCAGCACCGGGCAGGCGATCATGGACCTGCTCTTCGGGCTGCGCGACGATCACGGTGCGACGCTGGTGCTGGTCACCCACTCCAACCGGCTGGCCGAGCGCTGCGACCGCGTGGTGCGGCTCACCGACGGCCGGATCGACCCCGCGGCCGCGCGCGCCCGGGCCGCCGAATGAGGGCGGCGCGATGAGTCTGGCCACCGCTGCCCGTTTCGCCCGCCGCGAGCTGCGCGGCGGCGTGCATGGCTTCCGCATCTTCATCGCCTGCCTCGCACTCGGTGTCGCCGCCATCGCCGGGGTCGGCTCGGTGCGCACCGCCATCGAGGCGGGGCTCGCCGATCAGGGCGCGGTGCTGCTTGGCGGCGATGCGCAGGCCGAGTTCACCTATCGCTTCGCCAGCGACGAGGAGCTGAGCTGGCTCGAGGGCATCTCGACCGACATCTCGGTCGTCACCGATTTCCGGTCCATGGCCACGGTCACACGGGATGGCGAGACCGAGAGGGGCCTGACGCAGGTCAAATCCGTGGACGACGCCTACCCGCTTCTGGGCGAGATGGTGCTCGACCCGCCGATGCCGCTCTCGCAGGCGCTGGACGGAGGCGCGCTGCCGGGGGCCGTCATGGCGCCGGTGCTGGCGGACCGGCTGGGGCTTGCGCCGGGCGACAGTTTCAAGCTGGGCACGCAGGCCTTCACCCTCTCGGCGGTGATCCTGCGAGAGCCCGATGACGCGGGGGACGGCTTCGGGCTCGGCCCGCGCACGCTGGTGCGCACGGGCGATCTGGAGGGAAGCGGACTCCTCGCCCCTGGCTCGCTCTACGAAAGCCAATACCGGCTGCGGCTGCCGCCCGGCAGCGATCTCGAGGCGCTGAAGACCGAGGCGGCGGAGCGCTACCGCGAAGGTGGCATCCGCTGGCGCGACTCGCGCAACGGGGCGCCGGGCATCGCGCGCTTTGTCGAGCGGCTCGGGCGCTTCCTCGTGCTGGTCGGCCTGTCGGGGCTGGCGGTCGGCGGTATCGGCGTATCGGCGGCGGTGCGCGCCTATCTCGCGCGCAAGACCTCGGTGATCGCGACGCTGCGCACGTTGGGGGCCTCGCGCAACACCATATTCCTCACTTACTTCCTGCAGATCGGGGCGCTGTCGCTGGTGGGCATCGCGCTGGGGCTGGTCCTCGGGGCCGGGATCCCGCTGCTCTTCGGCCCGCTCATCGCCAGCGCGCTGCCGGTGCCGGTGCTCTTCACCATCTACCCGGGCCCGCTGGCCGAGGCCGCGCTCTACGGCGTGCTGACAGCGCTGCTCTTCACCCTCTGGCCGCTGGCCCGGACCGAGGAGGTGCGCGCCGCAACGCTCTTTCGCGACGCGCTCGACAGCGCCCGGGGGCTGCCCGCACCGCGCTACGTGATCGCCACGCTGGTACTGCTGGCTCTGCTGGTCGGCGCCGCGACGCTCTTCTCGGGGGACCGCAAGATCACCCTCTGGACGGCGGCCGGCCTGATGGCGGCACTGGTCATCCTGGCGCTTGCCGCCGGTAGCATCCGCTGGTTGGCGCATCGCGCCGCACCGCTGTCCCGCGGCCGCCCGGCGCTGCGGTGGGCGCTCTCGGCCATCGGCGGCCCGCGCGAGACAGCTGCCTCGGTGGTGCTTTCGCTGGGGCTCGGGCTGACGGTGCTGGCCGCCATTGGCCAGATCGACGGCAACCTGCGCGCCTCGATATCGCGCGACCTGCCCGCGGTCGCACCTTCGTACTTCTTCGTCGACATCCAGCCCGATCAGATCGACGGCTTCACGGAGCGGCTCGCGGACGACCCCGCCGTCAGCCGCGTTGACACGGCGCCGATGCTGCGCGGGGTGCTCACCCAGATCAACGGGCGGGACGCGCGCGAGGTGGCGGGTGGCCACTGGGTCGTGCGTGGAGACCGGGGCCTTACCTACGCCGCACAGCCGGACGAGCGCACCAAGGTGACGGCGGGCGCATGGTGGCCCGAGGATTACGCCGGCCCGCCGCAGGTGAGCTTCGCCGCCGAGGAGGCCGAGGAGATTGGCCTCAAGCTCGGCGACCAGATCACCCTCAACATCCTCGGCCGCGACATCACCGCCACGATCACCAGCTTCCGCGAGGTGGATTTCTCGACCGCCGGGATCGGCTTTGTGATGTCACTCAACCCCTCGGCGGTGGCCGGCGCGCCGCACACCTGGATCTCGACGGTCTACGCCGAGCCGCAGGCAGAGGCGGCAATTCTGCGCGACCTGGCAGATGCCTATCCCAATATCACCGCGATCCGGGTGCGCGACGCCATCGACCGGGTCTCGGAGCTGCTCGAAGGCGTGGCGGGGGCGATCCGCTGGGGCGCGGCGGCGACGCTGCTGACCGGCTTCCTGGTGCTCATCGGCGCGGCCTCGGCCGGCGAGGCGGCGCGCAGCTACGAGGCGGCCGTGCTGAAGACGCTCGGCGCCTCACGCGCGCGCATTCTGCAGAGCTTCGCCTTGCGCTCGGCGCTGCTCGGGGCGGCGGCGGGCGGTGTCGCATTGGTCGCCGGTATTCTCGGAGGCTGGGCGGTGAGTCATTTCCTGATGGAGACCGAGTTCAGCATCATGTGGGGCTCGGCCATCGCGATCATCCTCGGTGGCGCGCTGGCGACATTGCTGGCCGGCCTCGCCTTCGCCTGGCGGCCGCTGTCGGCAAGACCTGCGCGGGTTCTGCGCGCGCGCGAGTAAGCGGCTTGAACCTCGGGGCAGGGGCTGGCAGGTCAGTGCCGACCCCTGGCTGAAACGAACGGACTTGCCCCATGACCGATTCCCTGCCTATGCCGATCTCGGCCCCGATCACCCCGGCGCAAAGGACCAGCATCCTCAACCTGCTGCGCCGCGCAGCGCGGGCCGAGATCCTGCCGCGCTTCCGGGCGCTCGACCCGTCGGAAATCTCGGAAAAGACCGGTCGGCAGGATCTGGTGACCGCCGCCGACAAGGGTGCCGAGGCGATGATCGCGCGAGGCCTGCAGCGCATGTATCCGCACGCGCTCATCGTCGGCGAGGAGGCCGTGGCCGAGCACCCCGAGATCCGCGACCGCATCGGCGATGCGGAGCTGGCCTTCACCATCGACCCGGTGGATGGCACCTGGAACTACGCGCATGGGTTGGCGACCTTCGGGATCATCCTCTCGGCGACACGCTTCGGCGTGCCGGTTTTCGGGATGATCTACGATCCGATCATGGACGACGTGGTGATCGCCGAGACCGGAGGCCCGGCGGAGATGTTCCTGCCCAAGCGCCGCCTGACGCGCCGCCTTGGCGTTTCGCCGGGCGGGCAGCTGTCGGACCTTCAGGGCTTCATTCCCTTCTACCTGATGCCCGAGGACAAGCGGCCCGAGGTCGGCGCCGTGCTGCCGCTCTTCGAGCGCAGCCATACGCTGCGCTGCTCGGCGCATGAGTTCCGCCTTTTCGCGCAAGGTTCGGTGGATTTCCACTTTTCGGCCCGGCTCACCCCTTGGGACCACGCCGCGGGCGCGCTGATCGCGCGGTGCGCGGGCGGTCATGTGGCGATGCTGGACGGCTCCGAGTACAACGCCAAGCTGCGCGACGGGGTCCTGCTCTGTGCCTCCAACAAGGAGACCTGGGAGCGCATCCGCGACGCCTTCGCCTTCCTGCTCGAGGCGCCCTCCGCAAGCTGAGGCCGCGCGGCGACACAAGAAAGGGCGGGACCGAGGTCCCGCCCTTTTGCGTTGCAGCCTTCGGCTTGGCTCCGGTGCGAAAACCCCCCGCTGCGCGCGGGGGTCGTGACGTGCGCCGCAATCGGTCCGGGCCCGATGGACCGCGCCCCTCGCTTTTTCCGGCTTACTCTGCTGCCTCGGCGTAGTCGCTCATCGGCGGGCAAGTGCAGGTCAGGTTGCGGTCGCCCCAGGCGTTGTCGACCCGGTTGACCGGCGGCCAGTACTTGTCCACCCGGAAGGCGCCCGGCGGGAAACAGCCCTGTTCGCGGCTGTAGGGCCGGTCCCAGTCGCGCACGAGGTCTTCCATGGTGTGCGGCGCGTGTTTCAGCGGGTTGTTCTCGGGATCGGCCTTACCCTCTTCCACCGCACGGATCTCCTCGCGGATCGCCAGCATGGCGTCGCAGAAACGGTCGAGCTCGGCCTTGGTCTCCGACTCCGTCGGCTCGATCATAAGTGTGCCCGCGACCGGGAAGCTCATGGTCGGTGCGTGGAAGCCGCAGTCGATGAGCCGCTTGGCCACATCGTCCACGGTGATGCCGCAGCTGTCGGCGAAGGGGCGGATGTCGATGATGCACTCATGCGCCACGCGGCCCTCGTGGCCGGTGTAGAGCACCTCGTACGCCCCCGCGAGGCGGGTCGCGATGTAGTTGGCATTGAGGATCGCCACGCGCGTCGCCTGCGTCAGCCCCTCGCCGCCCATCATCTGGATATAGCCCCAGGAGATCGGCAGCAGCGAGGGCGAGCCGTAGGGCGCGGCCGAGACCGGCCCGGCGATGCCATCCTCGAGCGGGTGCGCAGGAAGGTGCGGCACCAGGTGCTCCTTGACGCCGATCGGCCCCATGCCGGGTCCGCCGCCGCCATGCGGGATGCAGAAGGTCTTGTGCAGGTTCAGATGGCTGACGTCGCCGCCCAGATCGCCGGGGCGCGACAGGCCCACCATGGCGTTCATGTTGGCGCCGTCGATGTAGACCTGCCCGCCATGCTCATGGGTGATCGCGCAGACGTCGCGCACCGTCTCCTCGAAGACACCGTGGGTCGAGGGATAGGTGATCATGCAGGCCGCCAGCGTATCAGAGTACTGCTCGGCCTTGGCGCGGAAGTCCGCGAGGTCGATCGAGCCCTTCTCGTCGCATTTGACCGGCACCACCTTCCAGCCGACCATCTGCGCCGAGGCGGGGTTGGTCCCATGGGCGTTGACCGGGATCAGGCAGACATTGCGCTGGCCCTCGCCGCGCTCGCGCTGCCACGAGGCGATGGTGAGCAGCCCGGCATATTCGCCCTGCGCGCCGGAGTTCGGCTGCATCGTGAAGGCGTCATAGCCGGTGACCTTGCAGAGCTTGTCCGACAGATCGTCGATCATCTGCTTGTAGCCGAGCGCCTGATCCTGCGGCACATAGGGGTGCAGACCGGCGAACTCGGGCCAGCTCACCGGCATCATCTCGGCGGCGGCATTGAGCTTCATGGTGCACGATCCGAGCGGGATCATCGCCCGGTCGAGCGCCAGGTCGCGGTCCGCGAGGCGGCGCATGTAGCGCATCATCTCGGTCTCGGCCCGGTTCATGTGGAAGACCTCGTGGGTGAGGTAGCTGCTCGTGCGGATCGACGCCTCGGGCAGACGGTAGCGCGGGGCGAAATCCTCGTCCTTGCGCAGCAGGCCGAAGGCGCGCCAGACCGCCTCGATGGTGGCCGGGCGGGTGGTCTCGTCAAGCGTGATGCCGACGCGGGTCTCGCCGACCTTGCGCAGGTTGACGCCCTCCTTGACGGCGGCGCGCAGCACGCCCTGCTGCAGCAGGCCGACATCCACGGTGATCGTGTCAAAGAAGGTTTCGGGCTCGACCTTGAAGCCGGCCTCTTCCAGACCGCGCGCCAGCCGCTCGGTCTTGCGGTGGATGCGCTGCGCGATGGCCTTCAGACCCTCGGGGCCGTGGAACACCGCATAGAAGCCCGCCATCACCGCCAGCAGCGCCTGCGCGGTGCAGACGTTCGAGGTGGCCTTCTCACGGCGGATGTGCTGCTCGCGGGTCTGCAGGGCAAGCCGGTAGGCGCGGTTGCCGTGGCTGTCGATCGAGACGCCGACGATGCGCCCGGGCATGGAGCGTTTGTAGGCATCGCGGGTGGCCATGTAGGCGGCGTGCGGGCCGCCGTAGCCGAGCGGCACGCCGAAGCGCTGCGTGGAGCCCACGGCAATATCGGCGCCCATCGCGCCGGGCTCTTTCAGCAGGCAGAGCGCCATAGGATCGGCGGCAACGATGCCGATCGCCTTGGCTGCGTGCAGCGCCTCCATCTCGGCGGAGAGGTCACGGACGTGGCCGTGGGTGCCGGGGTACTGGAAGATCGCGCCGAAAACCTTTTCGGCCTCGAGAGCGTCCGGGCTGGCGACGATGATCTCGATGCCGAGCGGCGCGGCGCGGGTCTTCATTACCGCGATGTTCTGCGGGTGGCAGTTCTCGTCGACGAAGAAGGCGGTGGCCTTCGACTTCGCCACGCGCTGCGCCATGGTCATCGCTTCGGCGCAGGCGGTGGCCTCGTCGAGCAAGGATGCGTTGGCGATCTCGAGCCCGGTCAGATCCGAGACCATGGTCTGGTAGTTCAGCAGCGCCTCGAGGCGGCCTTGGCTGATCTCGGGCTGGTAGGGTGTGTAGGCGGTGTACCAGGCGGGGTTCTCGAAGATGTTGCGCTGGATCGCCGGCGGGGTGACGGTGCCGTGGTAGCCTTGGCCGATCAGCGAGGTCAGAACCTTGTTCTTCGATGCGACCTCGCGCATGTGCCAGAGCATCTCGCGCTCGGACATGGGCTTGCCAAGCTCCAGCGCCTCGGCCTGGCGGATGCCGGCGGGGACGGTCTGCTTGATCAGCGCGTCGAGGTCCTTGACCCCAAGCACCTCGAACATCTGCGCCATCTCCTTGGGCGACGGCCCGATGTGGCGACGGTTGGCGAAATCATACGGCAGGTAGTCTGTGGGCGTGAAGGCCATGAGGTTCTGTCCCAAAACAGCAGATTCAGCAGGGCTTGGGGGCAAGGTAAGGCCCTGCCCCTTTCATCTTTCTTCAAATGTGCTCCGCCCCTGCGGCACCGCCGCGCGGCGCGGCGGGGCAGGGCACGGGGACATCAGCCGATGAACTTCTTGTAGGCGGCTTCGTCCATGTAGTCGTCGAGCGCCGAGAGGTCCTCGATCTTCATCTTGAAGAACCAGGCCTCGCCCTCGGGGTCGTCGTTGACCTTCGACGGCTCGTCAGCGAGCGGGCTGTTCACCTCGACGATCTCGCCGTCGAGCGGGGCGAGAATGTCGGAGGCGGCCTTGACCGACTCGATCACCACCACCTCGTCGTCCTTGCTGACCGTGGTGCCCTCTTCCGGCAGTTCCACGAAGACGACGTCCCCGAGTTGCTCGGCGGCGTGGGTGGTGATGCCGACGACGACCAGATCGCCCTCGACGCGGAGCCATTCGTGCTCTTCGGTAAATTTCATCGTGCTGTCCCTGTCTGTGTCAGCGTTTGTAGGTCTGGGTGACGAAGGGCATCTCAGCCACTTCGACGGCGAGGCGCTTGCCGCGGACCTCGCCGAAAAGCTGGGTGCCTTGGGCGGCGTGGTCAATATCGACATAGCCCATGGCGATCGGAGCGCCGGTGGTCGGCCCGAATCCGCCCGAGGTGACGCGGCCGATCGGGGCGCCGCCCTCTTCTTGTGCAAAGATCTCCACGCCTTCGCGCATCGGGGCCCGCCCCTCGGGGCGCAGACCAACGCGGGCGCGGCGGGCGCCGCCGTCGAACTCGGCGAGGATCTTCTCGGCACCGGGGAAGCCGCCCTCGCGGGCTCCGCCGCTGCGACGGATCTTCTGGATTGCCCATGTCAGCGCCGCCTCGACGGGGGTGGTGGTGCTGTCGATGTCGTGGCCATAGAGGCAGAGGCCGGCTTCCAGCCGCAGCGAGTCGCGCGCGCCAAGGCCGATGGGCTCCACATCCTCATGCGCCAGCAGGGCGCGGGCAAGCTCGACCGCCTTGTCCTCGGGCACCGAGATCTCGAAGCCGTCCTCGCCGGTGTAGCCCGAGCGCGAGATCCAGCAGTCGGCACCGACAAGCACGACCGTCGCCACATCCATGAAGCGCATCTCGCGCACCGCGGGGTTGAGCGTGGCCAGAGCCTCCTCGGCCGCCGGACCCTGCAGCGCCAGCAGCGCGCGGTCGCCGAGCAGCCGGGGCGTCACGCCCTTGGGCTCGAGCCCGGCGCGCATATGGGCCATGTCCTGGGTCTTGCAGGCGGCGTTGACCACGACGAAGAGGTGATCGCCACGGTTGGCGATCATCAGGTCGTCCGCGATGCCGCCCGCGTCATTGGTGAAGAAGCCATAGCGCTGACGGTTCTCGGCCAGCCCGGCGATGTTCACCGGCACCAGCGATTCCAGCGCCAGCGCGATGCTCTCCACGCTCTCGCCGGACAGGATGACCTGCCCCATGTGGCTGACGTCGAACAGCCCGGCCTTCTCGCGCGTGTGAAGATGTTCCTTGAGCACCCCGAGCTTGTACTGCACCGGCATCTCGTAACCGGCAAAGGGCACCATCTTGGCGCCCAGCTCGACGTGCAAATCGTGTAAAGGCGTGCGTTTCAGCTCGTCCATGCGCTCCCCGATCCTCTCGGCCCGGAATGGCGCAGAGCCCCCGGACATTCCCCGCACGGATCCCGCCCGTGCCCGAAATGCCCCCTCTGTCCTTTCGCCTGAGATCGTTATCCCTTCGGCGGGCGCTTCGCGCGCCTCTCTCCAGAGTTTTCAACTGCCGCGAAGGTCCTGTGGCCTGAGAGTTTCCGGGGCGGTTGCTCCTTCGGCACCGGCAAGCCGGTTCTCCCATCGCGCTGGGCCGGAAACTATTATACTTGCGCAGCCGCCGCAAGCGTGGCCGTGCCGCGCGGGATCGAGCAGGCCCTGCCCGGCACGAGGATGTCGATCAACGGGGCGTTGTCGCAGACAAGCGCGTCAAGCGTGATCGGATCGAGCGTGGCGTAGAAGGCATTCGCCGCCTCGGACAGCGCGAGACGCAGCCGACAGGCCTCGGTAAGCGGGCAGGTGTTGTCGGCATCGGCGAAGCATTCGGCCAGCGGCACCGGGGATTCGAGCGTCCGGAACACTTCGCCAATCTGAATCTGGCTGGCTGGGCGCGCAAGCTCCAGCCCGCCGTTCCGGCCGCGGTGTGTGCTGAGATACCCGAGCTGTGCCAATTGGTTGATGACCTGTGCCAGATGGTTTTCAGAGGCATTGCAGCATCTGGCGATCTCGGATTTGGTGACCAGACGCCCGCTGTTTGCCGCGCAGTGCATCAGGACACGGATCGCGATATTCGTTCTCTTCGTCACACGCACGGGAAATATCCTCGCTTTGAATGATTGGCGGGTTAAGTACAGGGTTCGGGCAAAGGTTGAATTGACACATATCAATTGGGTCTGAGAAAAAGCGCGGAATGAGCACATCTTATTTCTTCGGGTATGGGTCTCTCGTCAATCGCCGCACGCATGGGTTCGACCCGGCGCACCGGGCCACGGCCTCGGGCTGGCGCAGGGTCTGGGCGCAGGTGCCGGGACGGCCAGTGTCGCTGTTGACTGTGGTGCGCGATCCCTCCTGCGAGATCGAGGGTCTGATCGCCCCCGTCGATGACGCGGGCTGGGCCGCGCTTGACCTGCGCGAGGCCTGTTACGACCGGACCGATGCATTGCAGGATGTGCGCCACCCCGCCGAACGGGTGGAGGAACTGGCGATTTACGTCGTTCCCGAGCGCGACCGCCTGCCCCCCGATGCCGCGCACCCGGTCCTGCTGAGCTACCTCGACGTGGTGCTGCAGGGCTATCTCGGTGAGTTCGGTGCGGCGGGCGCCGAGCGCTTCCTTGCCACCACCGCCAATTGGGAAGCGCCTATCCTCAATGACCGCGCCGCGCCGCAATACCCGCGGGCGCAAAGCCTGACGGACGATGAGCGCGCCTTTGTCGATGCGGCGCTCTCGGGGCTCGGCGCGCGGGTGCTCGCCAGATGACCCCACGCTGGCTGCTGCTGCTTTACCGTATTTCGAAGCGGCTCGGGGTGAGGGTGCTGCTCGGAGCTGTTTTGGCTTTGCTGGCAGTGGCGGTGGCGCCGCTTTTCCAGTCGCTGATACCGGACTGGATGAAGGACCGTTTCGGCGCGGACGCGGTGACGCCGATCCTGTCGATCCTTGCCACGACAATGCTGACTGTCACCACCTTCTCGCTCTCGGTCATGGTGCAGGCCTTCCAGTCGGCGGCGAGCCAGGCGACACCGCGCGCCTACCGGCTGCATCTGCAGGACACCACCGCGCAGACCGCGCTGGCCGCCTTCACCGGCACCTTTCTTTTCTCTCTGACCGCGCTCGTGCTGTTCAACGCCGGGCTCTATTCGGAAGAATCGGCGGTGGTGATCTTCTTCCTGACCATTGCCTGCATCGTCGCCGTGATCCTCGCCATGCTGCGCTGGATCGGCCACCTGAGCGTCATGGGCAGCATGGACCACACGCTCGAGCGGGTCGTGGAAAGCGCGCTGCCCCCGCTGGAGCGGGCGATGGCGCGCCCTTCGCTGGGCGCCGCCCGTCCCGAGCATGCGCTGCCGTCGGACGCAATCGAGGTGCCGGCGAAAGCCGCCGGCTACGTGCAATACATCAACCTCGAGGCGCTGGAGGAGAAGCTGGCGGCCTCCGAAGCAATGTTCCGGGTGATCGCCCATCCGGGAGCCCATCTGGTGCCAGGCATGCCGCTGGGACTGGTCGCGGGCGGCCATGTGGCCCCCGAGGAGATCGCCGAGTGTTTCACTGTCGGCGCGGCGCGTACCATGGAGCAGGACGCGCGCTACGGGGTGATGGTGATGAACGAGATCGCCATCCGCGCCCTCTCGCCCGCGGTGAACGATCCGGGCACGGCGATCGACGTGGTCCAGCGGCTGGAGCGAATGCTGATGAAGCTTGGCCGCCCGGAGCACGCGACGCCGGACTTTCCGCACGTGCAGATGGCGCCGCTCAATCCCGCGCACCTGCTGGAGGACGGCTTCTACCCGCTGATCCGCGACGGCGCGGCGCGGCCCGAGGTGATCGCCAGCGTACTCGCGGCGATGAAGGTGCTGGGCCGCGCGGAGTGGCCCGCGCTGGCCGTGGCGGCCGAGATCACCCGCGACTACACCTTTGCCCATGCCGAGGCGGCGCTGACAGTCGAGGCGGACCGGCGCTGGCTGGAGGCGAAGCGGCAGGAAGTCTGAGGCGGCTTCTAAGCGTGCAGCGCGAGAGGGGCGGGCTTGCGCGACGAAGCAAACATGAAAAAGGCGGGCCCGGGGGTCCGCCTTTCGCATCTCGATAGCCCGGCGCTTACTTCGCCAGGTCTCTTGCCGGTATCTTCTCGAGCAGCGGCAGCACGTCCGCCATCTCCGGCCCGCGCTCGAGCCCGGTCAGGGCCTTGCGCAGCGGCATGAACAGGCCCTTGCCCTTGCGGCCCGTGGCTTCCTTCACCGCCTTGGTCCATTCGCCCCAGGTCTCGGTGGTGTGGGGGCCTTCGGGCAGCAGCGCCATCGCCTCGGCAATGAAGTCGCGATCCTCGTCGGCGATCAGCGGCTCGGCGCCGTCGCGGAACAGCTCCCACCAGCCGGCGATCTCCTTGCGGGTCACGATGTTCTCGCGCGCCACGTTCCAGAAGGCCGCCTGCTTGCCCTCGGGCACGCCGATCTCGGTGAGCTGGGGTGCAACCGCCTCGAGTGGCAGCTGGTGCAGCTTGCGGGCGGTCAGCGGGTAGAGATCCTGCTCGTCGAACTTGGTCGGGGCGGCGCCGAACTGGCTCAGCTCGAAGCCTTCGGCGATCTCGTCCAGCGACAGGCGCAGTTCGACCGGCTGGCTCGAGCCCAGACGCGCCATCAGCGACAGCAGCGCCTCGGGCTCGACACCCGCCTCACGCAGGTCGCGGATCGACAGCACGCCGAGGCGCTTGGACAGCGACTCGCCCTGCGGGCCGGTGAGCAGCGAATGGTGCGCGAAGCCGGGGGGCGTGCCGCCGAGCGCCTCGATGATCTGGATCTGCGTCGCGGTGTTGGTGACGTGGTCCGAGCCGCGCACGATGTTGGTGACGCCCATGTCCATGTCGTCGACCACCGAGGCCAGCGTGTAGAGGATCTGCCCGTCGCCGCGGATCAGCACCGGGTCCGACACCGAGGCGGCGTCGATCGAGATGTCGCCGAGGATGCCGTCGGTCCAGTCGATGCGCTGCTGGTCCAGCTTGAACCGCCAGACGCCGTTGCCGCGCTCGGCACGCAGGGCGTCCTTCTCGGCCTCGGACAGCTCCAGCGCGGCGCGGTCGTAGACCGGCGGCTTGCCCATGTTGAGCTGTTTCTTGCGCTTCAGGTCCAGCTCGGTCGGCGTCTCGAAGGCCTCGTAGAAACGGCCCAGGGCGCGCAGCTCGTCGGCGGCGGCATGGTAGCGGTCCAGCCGCGCGCTCTGTCGCTCCGTCTTGTCCCAGTGCAGACCGAGCCATTCGAGGTCGCGCTTGATGCCGTCGACGTATTCTTCCTTGCTGCGCTCGGCATCGGTGTCATCGATGCGCAGGATGAAGGTGCCGCCGGCCTTGCGCGCGATCAGGTAGTTGAACAGCGCGGTGCGGAGGTTGCCCACATGGATGTGACCGGTGGGCGACGGTGCGAAACGGGTGGTGGTCATGCTAGCCTCCTGCATACGCGGCTGGCAATTTCACAAGCGCGGCGGTTTGTCCAGTTCGCGGCCCTTGGCGCGGTGTCCAAGCCGTGTATTCTCCGCCATATGAGAGACATTCTGACGGTCACGCTCAATCCCGCGCTCGATCTGTCGACCACCACGGATCGCGTGGTGGCCGGGCCGAAGCTGCGCTGTGACACGCCAAGCGCCGATCCCGGCGGCGGCGGCATCAACGTCGCGCGGGTGGCCGCCGAGCTTGGTGGCCCCGCACGGGCGTTTCTGGCACTCGGCGGGCCGACGGGGATGCGGCTCGAGGCGGCGCTGGAAGAACTCGGATTGCCGCTGGTGCGGATGCGCGCCCCGGGCGAAACGCGCGAGAGCCTCGCCGTGCACGACCGCCACAACGGCGAACAATACCGCTTCGTCATGCCCGGGCCGGTCTGGAGCGAGGGGGACGTGCACGACGCGCTTTCGTCGGTTGCCAGCACCGTGCACGAGGGCGGCATCGTGGTGCTCAGCGGCAGCCAGCCGCCGGGGGTGCCGAGTGATTTCCCGATCGAGCTTGCCCGCGCGCTGCGTGAGCGCGGCGCCTATCTGATCGTCGACACCTCGGGGCCGGTGCTCGAGCTTCTGGCCAAGGGCACCGATCCGGCGCCGGCGGTGCTGCGGATGGACAGTCTCGAGGCCGAGGACCTGGCGGGTCGGCCGCTGATGACCCGGGCCGACTCCGCCCGCTTCGCTGCCGAGCTTGTGGCGCGGGGCGCGGCCGAGCGGGTGATCCTTGCGCGCGGCGCGGATGGTTCGGTCATGGCGGGGCCGGACGGGCTCTGGCAGGTGAGCGCGGCCAAGGTCACGGTGCTCTCGGCGGTGGGGGCGGGGGACAGTTTCGTCGGAGCCTATGCCTTCGGGATTTCCTCTGGCCTGAGCGCACCGGAGTCTCTGGCGCTCGGCGCGGCC
Source organism: Salipiger sp. PrR003 (assembly GCF_010500785.1). Lineage (NCBI taxonomy): Bacteria > Pseudomonadati > Pseudomonadota > Alphaproteobacteria > Rhodobacterales > Roseobacteraceae > Salipiger > Salipiger sp. PrR003. Next base: position 160,987 of record NZ_JAAGOV010000087.1, on the reverse strand, counting down.
GCGGCCAGCGCGACGGTGACGACGCCGGGCACGACGCTCTGCACGCGGGCCATGGTGCGCGGGCTGCTCGCGCAATGCGGCGCGCGCGAAATCCGAGCCTGACAGCACTGCGGCCGGGCAGCGGCGCAGCCTACGAAGAGTTCGGTCAATCCCGCGCAAATACAAGGATGTGATGATGCGCCAGCCCGTGCCCTGTGGCCGAATGACGCGGGGGCGCTATCCTTTCGCACAGGAAGACCGCCTGCAGGGCAACAAGAGAGGAAGACGACAATGGACAAGGACAAGATCACCCGCCGCACGGCGCTGACCTGCGCTGCCGCGTTGCCGCTTGGCGCCACTCTTGGCGGTGCCACGAGAGCCCGGGCGCAGGACTCGCAGGGTCCGCAGGTGCCGCGGACCTACCGCGTGCCGCTGGGCGATTTCGAAGTCACCGCGATGATGACCGGCACTCGCACCGTGCCTGACCCACAGGGCACCTTCGGCATGAACGCCAGCGCCGAGGAATTCGCCGAGGTCTCCGAGGCCGCCAACATCCCGACGGACAAGGCGCAGTTCTTCTTCACGCCGACGCTGGTCAATACCGGCAACGCACTGATCCTCTTCGACACCGGGCTCGACCCGGCGGGTATCGTCGCCGCGGTCGAGGCGGCGGGCTATGCCGCGGAGGACGTGAGCCACGTGGTGATCACCCACATGCATGGCGACCACATCGGCGGGCTCTCGGAGAATGGCACGCCAACCTTCGCCAATGCCGCGCTGCTCACCGGGCAGGAGGAATGGGATCACTGGTCCTCCGCCGGCAACGAGACCTTCGACGGCAAGGTGCGCCCGCTGGAGGGAAGCTTCAGCTTCCTCGGCAACGGCGCCGAGGTGGCGCCGGGGATCACTGCCGTTCTGGCGCCCGGGCATACGCCGGGCCATATGTGCTTCATGCTCGAAAGTGGTGGCAAGAAGCTGATGCTGACCGCCGATCTGGCCAACCACTATGTCTGGTCGGTGGGCAAGCCCGACTGGGAAGTGCGCTTCGACATGGACAAGGAGCTCGCCGCCTCGTCGCGACGCAAGATCTTCGGCACCCTGGCCGAGGACAAGACGCCCTTCATCGGCTATCACATGCCCTTCCCGGCGATCGGCTACGTCGAGGCCGAGGACGACGGCTTCCGCTACGTGCCGCACAGCTACCAGCTGCTGCTGAGCTGAGCGGGCCCGAAAGGGTCTGGCTTGCGCGCCCGAGGCGCGCGGGCCTCAGCGGAAGGCCGGCCCGTGCGCCCAGATGGTCAGCGAGTGACGCTCGCCGCTGCTCACCGGGGTCACGCGGTGCAGCATGTAGGACGGGAAGAGCGTGGCGGTGCCGCGCTCTTTTCCTGCCGTGACGATGTGGTTCGACGGCATGACTTCCAGCGCGCCGCCCTCGTAGTCGTCCTCGTCCGAGAGTTGCACAACCATGGTCAGCTTGCGACGCGCGGCGAGGCGGCCTTCCCCGATGTCCGAATGCCAGTCGAAATGCCCTTCGCGCTCGGCACCGTAGCGGGCGATCTGGGCGCTCTCGTCAAAGGCGTCAAGCGCGAAGTCATAGGCGCTGCGATTGGCGTCGCGCACCAGTTCGATAATCCGGTCCATGACCCACTCCGCGCCCGCGACATCGTCGAGCCATACCAGATCGGCCCGGCGCAGGTTGTGCGCGCGCTGCTGCCCCACCAGCCGCGCGTCCGAGGCCTCTGCGGTGCGCGCGATCTCGATGAGACGGGCGCAGTCGGTCTCGGAGAAGGCCTCGGGGATGCTGTGGACGGTGATCATGCGACTCTCCTGCAAACGGAGCGCGCAGCTAAGAGCGGGGGCGGGGAAAATCTGTACCGTTTGCGACATGGATTCCCAAAAGCGACCTGTCTTTGCGTCATTGTGAGAACTCCGCCGCGCCGGGCCGCAGCGCGCCGCGGTTCCCTCTTTTCCCGCGCCCTCCGGCACGCCATATCCGCTGCATGAACACTCCGGATCTCGCCGCCTTCGAGACCATGGCCCGTGCCGCGGTCGATGCCCTGCCTGCGCCCTTCCGCGCCGCCGCCGCCGAGGTCGTGCTGCGCGTCGAGGACTGGCCACCGGAGGAGATTCTCGACGAGATGGAGATCGACGACCCGCTCGAGCTGACCGGTCTCTACGAGGGCATCCCGATGACCGAGAAGTCCTCGAGCTGGCCCTCACCCTATCCCGACACGGTCTGGCTGTTCCGCGAGCCGATCCTGCAGGAGTGGCGCGAGCGGGATGACGTGACGCTGGAGGAGCTCGTCATCCACGTGACGGTGCACGAGTTCGCGCATCATTTCGGCTGGTCCGACGACGACATCGCGCGCATCGACCGCTGGTGGGAGTGAGCAGGCGCAAGCTCAGGGGGTGACGCCGCTCTCCTGCAGCAGCGCGCGCATCCGGGTGACGAAGCGCTCGGCGCCGAGGTCTCCCTGCGCGGTTGCGAGCGCGGCGGCGCCGAGGCGATGCCGGAGCGCGGCGTCGTCGAGGAGCGAGGCCAGCACATCTTCCACTGCGCCGGTGCGGGTTACGTCGACGTGCAGCCCATTCTCGCCGTGCCGCACGTAGCCCGCCGAGCCGGCATCGGTCGAGATCACCGGCACGCAGCCATAGGCCATGGATTCCACCGGGGCGAAGCCGAGCGGCTCGCGCACCGAAGGCAGGATGCAGATGTCTGCCCGCCGGTAGAGCTCGGGCATCTGCTTGAAGGGCACATTGGCGTGCAGCTCGAGCCAAGGCTCGGCCGAGGCCACCTCTTGCAGCGCGGCAACCTGCGCGGCGTGTTGCACCGGATCGCCGATGGTGCCCGCCAGCAGCAGCCGCACCTTGCCCGCACGGCCCTGCGCCCGCAGCGCGTCGATCACCATGCCGTGGTTCTTGCGCGGGTTGTGAAGCTTGGCGACGCAGAGAACCGTGACCTCTCGGCCGTTCCGGGTGTCGGCGTCGCAGGGCGCGGCGTCCGGCGCCGCCATGACGGGCCAGGGGATGTAGCGGGCGTCGCGGTTCGGGGGGATGGTCGCGTCGAGCCCCAGCACGGGCGTCACCCGGCGCAGCGGCAGGCCCTGGAAGCGGCGCGTCAGCCGGCGCTTCAGCGGCTCGCGCCAGTGGTAGGGATTGAGGTCGTAGAACCACATCGGCGTGCCGCTGGCACGCGCCAGCCGGGCCACCGCCCGGCGGTGCCGCGCGACGTTGCGCAGGATCACCAGGTCCGGCTGCAGCGCGTCCCAGGCGGCACGGAATGCGCCGGGGTCGGCATCTTGGGGAAAGAGCCGCGGCGCGACGACGCTGTGGTCCTCGGTCTTGCCGCTGCCACTGCCCCAGACCGCCACGTCGATCTCCGCTGCGTTCAGCGCGCGCGTCGCCTCCCAGAGGTTCGTGTGGAACCGTTCGACGACGAAGAGGATCCGGGGCCGCACCGCGCTCACCCGTTGTCGCGCCAGCGGTTGGCGATCGGGTAGCGCCGGTCAAGCCAGAAGGCCTTTTGCGACAGCCGCGCGCCGGGGGCGGACTGGAAGCGCTTGTATTCGGAGATGTAGAGCAAGTGCTCGACCTTCTTGGCGTCGGCGCGGTCGTAGCCGGCGGCAACGCAATCGGAGATCGAGCCGTCCCGGTCCACGAGGATCTCGAGGATGCCGTCAAGCACCGGGTAGTCGGGCAGGCTGTCGCTGTCCTTCTGGTCCTCGCGCAGCTCGGCGGAGGGGGGCTTGGTGATGATCCGCTCGGGGATCACCTCGCCCTCGGGGCCCTTCATCCAAGGGCGCGCGTTCTCGTTGCGCCAGCGGCAGATTTCGAAGACGCGGGTCTTGTAGAGATCCTTGATCGGGTTGTAGCCGCCCGCCATGTCGCCGTAGATCGTGGCGTATCCCACCGCGACCTCGGACTTGTTGCCGGTGGTCAGCAGCATCTCGCCACGCTTGTTGCTGAGCGCCATCAACAGCAGCCCGCGCAGGCGCGACTGGATGTTCTCCTCGGTCAGGTCGGCGGGCCGACCCTCGAAGAGGGGCGCCAGAGTGTTGGTGATCGCAGCCCGCGCCTCGGCGATGGGCACGAAGTCGTAGTGGCAGCCGAGGTTCTTGGCGCAGGCCTTGGCATCTTCGAGCGAGTGCTCGGAGGTGTATTCCGACGGCAGCATCACGCAGCGCACGTTCTCGGCGCCAAGCGCGTCGGTGGCGATGGTGGCAACCAGCGCCGAGTCGATCCCGCCCGACATGCCCAGCAGCACCTTTCCGAAGCCGGTCTTGCGGCAATAGTCGCGCAGGGCCAGCACCATGGCGTGGTAGTCCTGTTCCATCTCGCTCGGGTGCTGCACGAAACGCCCGGCCTCGGCGCGCCATCCTTCGGGGGTGCGCACCAGATCGACCTGCGCGATCTCCTCCTCGAAAACCGGCAGCTGCAGCGCCGCCTGGCCGCCGGGGTTCAGCACGAAGGAGCCGCCGTCGAAGATCTGGTCGTCCTGCCCGCCCACCATGTTGAGGTAGATGAGCGGCAGGCCGGTTTCGATGACCCGCGCCACCATCTTGTTGAGCCGGGTGTCGTGTTTGTTGCGGCGGTAGGGCGAGCCGTTGGGCACCAGCAGGAATTCGGCGCCGGTCTCGGCGAGGGTCTCGGCCACGTCCTCGTACCAGGCATCCTCGCAGATCGGCGAGCCGATGCGCACATTGCCCACCGCGTAGGGTCCGCCGATGGCGCCGCTGTCGAAGACCCGGACCTCGTCGAAGACGCCGTAGTTCGGGAGGTAGTGCTTGAAGACCTGGGTGACGATCCGCCCGCCCCGGCAGATGAGATAGGCGTTGTAGAGCTCCGTGCCTTCGATCCAGGGGCAGCCGATGGCCAGCGCCGGGCCGTCGGCGCAATCCTCGGCCAGCTTGCGTGCAACCTCCATGCAGTCCAGCGTGAAGGCGTGCTTCATCGGCAGGTCCTGCGGGTTGTAGCCGGCGATGAAGAGCTCGGGCAGGGCGACGAGCTGGGCCCCCGCTTCGCGGCCCTTCTCCCAGGCGTCTTTCGCCTTGGCAGCGTTGCCGGCAAGATCGCCCACGGTCGGGTTGAGCTGCGCGAGGGTCAGGCGGAAACGGTCACCCATGAGCCACGTCCTTTTGGTCACATCCGCGTGCCCACATAGCAGAACCACGCCGGAGGGGAAGAAGCTGGGGGCAAAAGAGATTGTCAGCCAAGGGGGTGTTGTTTAGTTTCGCGGCGGCAGAAGGCCCGTTTTCAGGTCGATTTTCGGGGCAGACCAACAGGCATCCGGCAAGGTCCGGCAAGGAAAGCGCATGAAGCTCTCAGGCAGAACCATCCTTACGGCAGTGGCGATCGCGGCGCTGACCTATCCCGCGCTGGCGCAGGTCGAGGGCGGCGAGGTCCAGACCAAGCAATACGACGATGGCGGGGTCTACGAGGGCACCTTCCAGAACGGGCTGCAGCATGGCACCGGCACCTACCGGCTGCCGAATGGCTACGAATACACCGGCCAATGGGCCGAGGGCGAGATCCGCGGCGAGGGCGTCGCGCGCTTCCCGAACGGCTCGGTCTACGAGGGCCAGTTCGCCAAGGGCAAGCCCGAGGGCATCGGCCGCATCGTCTTTGCCGACGGCGGGACCTACGAGGGGTCGTGGCTCGACGGCAAGATCACTGGCAAGGGCGTCATGCAATACGCCAACGGCATGCGCTACGAGGGCGCCTTCCGCAACGCGCTGCACCACGGACGCGGCGTGATGACCGGGCCCAACGGCTACCGCTACGAGGGCGACTGGGTGAACGGCGTCAAGCAGGGCAATGCCGAGATCGCCTATCCCGACGGATCGGTCTTCGAGGGCCGCGTTGCCAACGGGCTGCGCGATGGCCAGGGAAAGCTGACCATGCCGGACGGTCTGATCTACGAGGGCACATGGCGCGAAGGTCAGATCGACGGGATCGGCAAGCTGACTCAGCCAAACGGCGATGTCTACGAGGGAGAACTGGTCGACGGCCGCCGCGAGGGGCAGGGCAAGGTCACCTACGCCAATGGCGATGTCTACGAGGGCCAGTTTGACAACGACCAGCGGCAGGGCAAAGGCGCCTTCATCGGCGAGGACGGCTACCGCTACGAGGGTGACTGGGTCTCGGGGCAGATCGAGGGGCAGGGCAAGGTTACCTATCCCGACGGGTCTGTCTACGAGGGTGCCTTCCTTGGCGATCTCGCCAACGGGACCGGCAAGATCACCTATCCCGACGGCTCCACCTACGAGGGCGATTGGGTCGACGGCGTGATCGAGGGGCAGGGCGTGGCTCGCTACGCCAACGGCTTGGTCTACGAGGGGACGTTCAAGAACGCCCGCAACGATGGGCAGGGGGTGATGACCTACCCCGACGGCTACCGTTACGAGGGCGACTGGAAGGATGGTCAGCGCCACGGCGAGGGCACCGCCACCTATCCTGATGGCACGGTCTATACAGGCGCCTTCCGCGACGGGCAGCGCCACGGGCAGGGCACGATCACCATGCCCGACGGCTTCCGCTACGAGGGTGGCTGGGTCAACGGCGAGATCGAGGGTGCGGGCGTGGCGACCTATGCCAACGGCGATGTCTATGAGGGCAACTTCAAGGACGGCAAGCGACAGGGCGAGGGCACCATGCGCTATGCCACCGGCGAGCAGAGCACCGGCACATGGGTGAACGGCGTTCTGACCACCGACACGCCCGTGCAGGACAGCGAGACCCCTGCGGAGGCGCCGGACGAAGGGGCCGATCCGACCGAGGGCGAGGCGCTTCCGGCGGAGCCGGGCGCCGCGACCTCCGAGTAACGCAGGAACCTCCAAGCTTGAATGCGTGTTTCCCCAAGGTAATCCAGGGAGGCACATGATGAGCAAGTTTCAAGTCGGCGAAATCGTAGAGTGGAATTGGGGCGATGGCAGAGCCAAGGGCAAGATCGCAGATCGCTTCGAGCGCAGGGTCACGCGAAAGATCAAGGGCCAGGAGATCACCCGCAATGGCTCTTCGGACACGCCTGCCTTCCTCATTGAGCAGGAAGACGGCGGCCGGGTGCTGAAACTCGAGAGTGAGCTCTCCAAAGTCTGAGCCAGCGAGCCCGGCCTCAGCCGAGCTCCAGAGTCGCCACCGCGTGCAGGCCGGGTCCGGGCAGTGGAGCGGGGCCCCGATACATGCGGGCGGTGTGGAACATCTGCTCGAGCCCCATCTCGAGGCAATGCGCGGCCAGCGGCGCCGACCCCTGCGGCAGGTCGATCATCACCGGCTCGTCCTCGGTGTGCTGGGCCGCAGCCTCTAGCAGCGTGCTTGCAACCTGCAGATCCGGCGCGCAGAGCGGGCCGATCTTCCAGCCTTCGCGGCACCGCCGCAGGGTGAGGAACCCATCCGGCGCGCCATTGATCCGGTGTACCAGCGTGTAGCGGCTTTGCGCCGGTTCAAGCCAGGCGGCGCAGAAGGCGGGCTTGGCATAGCCGCAGGCGCGGCGCTCCAGCTCCATCAGCAGCGGGTGGTCCGCCGCCGAGGCCGAGGTCACCCCCTTGCCGTGCCCAGCGTGCAACCTCCCGGCGTAGCGCCTGGTCTGTCCGGCCAGCACGAAGCCCGACTTTCGATAGTTCTCCTGCTGCGCCGGTACGCCGTCGAGCCCGACCGTGCGGTCGCCGGCGTGTCTCAGCGCGTGCAGCCAGAGCGCATGGGCGATGCCCTGGCCGCGGTACGCCGGTGCGCAGAGGTAGAGCCCCAGGAAGGCAAGCGTGGGAGAATGGTTCACCACCGAGATCGCCGCCGCCATCTTGCCGCCAAGCTCGGCGCAGAAAAAGCCGCTCGGGTCGGTTGCATGAAAGACCTCGAGATCCTCGAGCCCCGGGTTCCAGCCCTCCTCGGCGGCCCAGTCGAGCGCCCGGCCGAGATCGGCCCGGGTCATGGTTCGCAGCATCATGGCCGCAGGGCGTCGCGCAAGCTCTGCGGCGGAGGCGGGGCCTCGCGCAGATCGAGCGACGACAGCAGATCGAGCAGGTGGCCCTTCATCATCTCCTCCGCCGTGGCGCCGTCGCCCCGTTCAAGGGCGGACAGCAGCGCCTCATGCGCATGAGTTTCGCACATTGCCTCGGGTCTGCGCCAGTAAAGAGCGATGACCAGAGAAGATCTTGCGATGAGCTGGGTGATGAATTCGGCGATGGTGGACTGGTCGGCAATGCGCGCGATCTTGATGTGGAACTCGCCGGAGAGCCGCAGCGCGGTGCCGTAGTCGCCCCTGTCGAGCGCCGCGTGCTCGGCCCTGTTGTGGGCGCGCAGCCGGGCGACGCCCTCTGCTGTGATGCGTTCGGCGGCCGAGCGGGCCGTGCGCGGCTCGAGCAGCGCGCGGGCCTCGAAGACCTCGCGGGCCTCGCGGATCGACGGCTCCGCGACAAAGGCGCCGCGGTTGGGCTCGATCGTGACGAGTTGATCATGCGCCAGCATCTGTAGCGCCGAGCGAACGATTGTCCGCCCCACGCCGAAGATCTCACCGACTTCGTCCTCGTTCAGCTTGAGGCCCGGCGCCAGACGGTGCTCGTGCACCGCCAAGGTCAGCGCATCTGCGACAGACCGGGCCTTGGAGCCCTTGGCGCGTTCTGCGGTTCTTCCCGGGTTTTCCGCTCCTGAGCTCACGCGTGTCTCCTTTCGCTTCACTGTTCCCCCAGAGCCTCTGTGCGCACAAGTGGTGCGGGGATCGCACGGGATGATTTCGAGGATCGTATACAATATGAAGTCAAAAAGCGCACAGAGGTCATGAACATTGGTGAAAATTTAAGCGGACACCAGTTTCTGGCCTTCCCCATCGTCGCCCGCGCTTCGTTTTTCGCGCGCCCCGGGGACACGATCTGGAGGCAGCCGCTGCGGCGGAGCTGAGGCCGGAACAACGGGGGACACATGCGCCAAGGACTCGATCTTGAACTCGTCGGCCTGACCAAGCGCTACGGCGACACTGTCGCGGTGGACGCGATCAACCACCATTTCGGCTCGGGCGTCTATGCCTGCCTGCTCGGCCCCTCGGGCTGCGGCAAATCCTCGACTCTGCGGATGATCGCCGGGCACGAGACGGTCAGCGACGGCTCGATCGTGCTGGGCGGGGCTGACATCTCCTACCTGCCGCCTGCGAAGCGCGGCACGGCGATGATGTTCCAGAGCTACGCGCTCTTTCCGCACCTGTCGGTGGCCGACAACGTCGCCTTCTCCCTGAAGATGAAGGGCGTCGACGCCGCCACACGCCGCAACTCGGCGATGGAGATGCTCTCGCTCGTCGACATGACGCCCTATGCAGAGCGCCTGCCCTCGCAGCTCTCGGGCGGGCAGCAGCAGCGCGTGGCGCTGGCACGGGCGCTGATCACCGAGCCACAGATCCTGTTGCTCGATGAGCCGCTCTCGGCGCTGGACCCGTTCCTGCGCATCCGCATGCGCGCCGAGCTGAAGCGCCTGCAGCGCGAGCTTGGCATCACCTTCGTGCATGTCACCCACGGCCAGGACGAGGCCCTGGCGCTGGCCGACGAGATCGTCGTGATGAACAACGCCGTGATCGAGCAGGCGGGCCCCGCGCGCGACGTGTTCAATGCGCCGAAGACAGAGTTCGTCGCCCGGTTCATGGGGGGGCACAACGTGCTGGCGCTGCCGCAGGGCCGTTTCGCCATCCGCAATGACCTGACGCGCATCGCCCCCGAGACCGGCGCGCCTCTGGGCGGGCGGGTCACCTCGGTGGAGTTCCAGGGCGCGCATGTGGCGGTGACCGTCCTCGCGGCCGGCGATCAGGATGTCACGGCCTGGGTGCCGGAAGCGCAGTTCTTCTCCGATCCGAAATCCCCCGGCGACGGGGTTGGCCTCAGCTGGGACGACCGGGCGCTGCATCCGCTTTCGGCCTGACCGCGCCGCGCGCGGCGCTGCCCCTTCTTCTCTTTCCAAATACGCATTTCCAAAGACCGCAAACCAGAAAAACAACAGACAGGGAGACCACCATGACCAAACAGACCCTCAGCCGGCGGACGCTTCTGAAGGGCGCCGCCGCCGCAGGTGCGGCCAGCGCCTTCCCGGCGCCGATGATCTGGGCGCAGAACATCAAGGATGTCACTCTGCGCCAATTCGGCACCGGCGTGTCGAACCTCAACGAGGTGGGCCAGAAGGTGAAGGAAGACCTTGGCTTCACGCTCGAGATGACCGCGCTGGATTCCGACGCGGTGACCCAGCGGGCCGCCACCCAGCCCGGCAGCTTCGACATCGCCGACATCGAGTACTGGATCTGCAAGAAGGTCTGGCCGACCGGCAACCTGCAGGCCATGGATGTCAGCAAGATCAAGAACTACGACAAGATCGTCGGTATCTTCAAGGACGGCAAGCTGACGCCCGAGTCGACCATCGCGCAGGGCACCGCGCCGCATACCGTGGGCTTTACCGACGGTCCCGACGGCACCACGTTCGCCTCGGAACAGACCAACTGGATGACCCTCATCCCGACGATCTACAACGCCGACACACTGGGCATCCGCCCCGACCTCATCGGTCGCCCGATCGACACTTGGGCCGAGCTTCTGAACCCCGAGTTCAAGGGCAAGGCCTCGATCCTCGACATTAGCTCGATCGGCATCATGGACGCCGCCATGGTCTGCGAAGCGATGGGCGAGATCGCCTATGGCGACAAGGGCAACATGACCCGCGAAGAGATCGACAAGACCATGGCGATCTTCACCGAGGCCAAGAAAGCCGGCCAGTTCCGCGCCTTCTGGAAGACCTTCGACGAGAGCGTCAACCTGATGGCCTCGGGCGAGGTGGTGATCCAGTCGATGTGGTCGCCGGCGATCACGGCCGTCAAGTCGCGTGGCATCGATTGCGTCTACCAGCCGCTGAAGGAGGGCTACCGCTCGTGGGGCGGCGGCATCGGCCTGTCGAAGAACCTCTCGGGGCTCGAGCTCGACGCGGCCTACGAGTACATCAACTGGTACCTCGATGGCTGGGTCGGCGGCTTCCTGATGCGCCAGGGCTATTACTCGGCGGTCCCGGAAACCTCAAAGGATTACATGACCGAGAACGAGTGGGGTTACTGGTTCGAGGGCAAGGAAGCCACCGACACCATCACCAACCCCTTCGGCGACGCCATGGCACAGGCCGGCGAGGTGCGCGACGGCGGTTCCTTCGAGGAGCGCATGGGCTCCGTCGCCTGCTGGAACGCGGTCATGGACGAGAACCAGTACATGGTCCGCAAGTGGAACGAGTTCATCGCGGCCTGATCTTCTCGGCCTGATCCCTCGGGTCTGACCTTCACACCTTGGTCCTGACCGAGACCGCCGCGCCCCGGATGTGCCCGGGGCGCGGCCCATGATGCGGTGCAGCCGCAGGACACAACGACCGGAGGCCCCATGCGCGCTGGCGAAACGAACCGACACCTGACCGGCTGGCTGCTGGCCTCGCCCCTGACGCTCGTCCTGATCCTCTTCCTCGTGCTGCCCATCGCGATGATCGTCGTCGTCAGCTTCTGGCAGGCGACGGAATTCTCGATCATCCCGGCCTTCAGCTGGGAAAATTACGATTTCCTCTTCGGCTCGCCGGTGACCTACCGGGTGTTCGGCAACACCATCAAATATGCGCTGATCGTCTGGGCCTTCACCCTTGGGATCGGCTTCACCGTCGCCTATTTCCTCGCCTTCCACGTGCGCACTCAAACGTGGCAGATCGCGCTCTTCCTGCTCTGCACCATCCCGTTCTGGACCTCGAACATCATCCGGATGATCTCGTGGATCCCCTTTCTCGGGCGCAACGGGCTGGCCAACTCGGCGCTGATCTCGGCGGGCATCACCGACGAGCCGCTGGACTGGCTGCTTTACTCGGACTTCTCGGTGATCCTGGCCTTCGTGCATCTCTACACGCTGTTCATGGTGGTGCCGATCTTCAACACCATGATGCGCATCGACAAATCGCTGATCGAGGCGGCCTATGACGGCGGCGCCAGCGGGTTCCAGACGCTGACCAACGTGATCATCCCGCTGTGCAAGCCGGGCATCATGATCGGCACGATCTTCGTTGTCACATTGGTGATGGGCGACTTCGTTACGGTCCGATTCATGTCAGGCTCGCAATCGGCCAACGTCGGCCGGCTCATCCAGAACGACATCGCGCTGCTGCAGTACCCCTCGGCCTCGGCCACGGCGGTGGTGCTGCTGGTCACCGTGCTGATGGTCATCGGCATCCTTCTGCGCTTCGTCGACATCCGCAAGGAGCTCTGATCCATGGAAACCCGCCCCCGCTCCTTCTACGTGCTCGGCGCTTTCTTCGTGCTGTTCCTGCTGTTCCTCTACGGGCCGACCTTCACCATCGCGATCCTCAGCTTCCAAGGGCCACAGGGCGGCCTCACCTTCCCGATGCGCGGCGCGTCGCTGCACTGGTTCTTCGACCTCTTCCAGCAGCAGGCGGTGGGCGACATCTGGGGCAGCTTCCGCCGCAGCTTCGTGCTGGGGCTCATGGTCATGGTCACCACCGTCATCGTCTCGGTGATGGGCGGGCTGGCCTTCCGCAAGCGCTTCGCCGGCAACGTGGTGCTGTTCTACCTGGTGATCACCGCGCTGGTGATCCCCTCGATCCTGGTCTCGCTCGGGGTCGGGCTGATCTTCAGCCAGGCCGGGCTGAAGATCCACTGGGCCAGCTCCGGCTTCGGCTCGCAGCTGACATGGACGCTGCCCTTCGGCTTGCTGATCATGTTCGCGGTGTTCAACCGTTTCGACAAATCCTACGAGGAGGCGGCCCGCGATCAGGGCGCGAGCAACTGGCAGGCGTTGCGCCACGTGGTGCTGCCGATCATCGCGCCCTCGCTGATCGGCGTCGCGCTCTTCGGGTTCACGCTCAGCTACGACGAGTTCGCCCGCACCCTGCTGACCGCGGGCAGCTACAACACGCTGCCGCTCGAGATCTACGGCATGACCACCAATGTCACCACGCCGGTGATCTTTGCGCTCGGCACGCTGACCACGGCGTTTTCGCTGGTGATTATCGGGGTGTTCCTGATCACCGTCTGGTCGATGAACAAGCGGCGGGCGAAGCAGGGGTCGGATGCCGGCAAGGGCATGATCTGATGGCCTACCTCATTATCAACCCCAACAGCACCGCCGCGATGACCGAGGCCATGCTGGAGGTCGCCCGCGCCTCGGTGCCGGGGCTGACCCTCGAGGGCTGGACGAATGCCGACGGCCCGCCCGCCATCCAGGGTCACGCCGACGGGCTGAAGGCTGCGCCGCCGCTGCTGGGGCTGATCGACAAGGCCAATGCCGAGGGCTTCGAGGGCATCATCATCGCCTGTTTCGACGACACCGCGCTGGCCGAGGCGCAGGCCCGCTCGAAGGTGCCGGTGATCGGCATCGGGCAGGCGGCCTATCACGCCGCCGCCCTGCGCGGCTGGAGCTTCTCAGTGGTCACTACGCTGGCGGTTTCGGTGCCGATCCTCGAGGAGAACGTCATCCGCTATGGCTTCGAGCACCTGCTGGGCAAGGTGCGCGCCTCCGACGTGCCGGTTCTGGCGCTTGAGGAAGATCCCGAGGCGGCGACCGAGGCGGTGGCCGCCGAGACCGCGCGTTCCATGGCGGGCGACGGTGTGGATTGCGTGATCCTCGGCTGCGCCGGCATGGCGAAGCTGACGGCACACCTGCGGGAACGGTTCGACAAGCCGGTGATCGACGGCGTGGAAAGCGCGGCGCGGCTGATCTCGGTGCTCTGATCCGCCGAGCTATCGTCAAGAGGATGGCTCAGGCCAGCGCCTTGCCTGTCGCTCCCTCGCACACCCCGGCCTTCGCCATCTTCGGCCAGCTCGCGAGGATCGCCGCGCAGCCCTTTACCCTGTGCTGGACGAGCAGCGCCGGAAGGTCCACGAGCCGCCCGATGATGATCCGTTCGCCCGGCTTCGAGACCTCCACCGCGATGGTCAGCGGCGCATCCTCGGGCATCCCCGTCTCCAGCAGCGACCGGGTGATCCGCTCGGCCTGGCTCACCGCCATGTAGAGCGCCAGCGCGACGCCGGGCCGGGCGTGGCGGGCGCAGTCGGGCAGGGGATCGCCGGCGCGGGCGTGGCCAGTGGCCAGCACCAGCGCATCGGTCTCGCCGCGCGTCGTCAACGGGATGCCGGCGCGGGCGGCGGCGGCCATGGCAGCGGTCACCCCGGGGACGATCTCGGTCTCGATGCCGTGCATCCGCGCGGCCTCGAGTTCCTCGGCGGCGCGTCCGAAGATGCCGGGATCGCCGGACTTGAGACGCACGACATTGCGCCCCCGCAGGGCGGCGGCAACGATGACGGCGTTGATCTGCTCCTGCGGCCAGGCGTGGGCGCCGACCTCCTTGCCGACGAAGACCAGCTCGGCGCGCGGCCCGGCCAGCGCCAGCACCTCGGGATCGACGAGCCGGTCATAGAAGATCACATCGGCTGTCTGAAGACGCGCCGCCGCCCGCAGGGTCAGCAGATCCGCCGCGCCGGGGCCAGCCCCGACGAGGGCGATGGTCCCCTTGGCCGGCATCTCGTCCGGCGTGGCGATGTGAAAGCTGGGAAGAACGCTCATCTCGGGCTCCTCATTCTGCGGCTTCGGGGGTCAAGGTCTTGGCGCGGGACAGCAGGGCCGCGAGCTCGGGGCGGCAGGAGCCGCAGTTGCTGCCCGCCTGCAGCGCCGCGCCGATGGCGTCGACACTCATCAGCCCCTGCGTCTCGATGCCGTCCAGGATGGTGTTCACCCCGACGTTGAAGCAGGCGCAGACCACCGGACCAGGATCGGGCTGGTCGGCGGGGGCGCGTCCGGTGAGCACATGCGGCGCTTCTTCACCGGGCAGCGTGGCGACATGGCTGCGCATCACCCCCACCGGCTCGGGCGAGACGAAGAGCGCGGCGCGCAGCCGGCCCTCGGCGTGAAAGGCGATGCGGACCGAACCACGGCGCGGATCGCTGACCACCTGAGCCTCGGCGCGCGGCAGGTCGAAGAGGCGGCGCGCCTCGGCCTCCCAGTCTTCGGGAGCCTCGCTCCCGGCCATCTCGAGCCGCCAGCCGCTCTCGGTGCGGGCGACCGCCCAATAGTCGCTTTCGGGCGCCATCTCGGTGCAGGAAACGGCAAAGCCGTACCACTTGGCGCTGAAGGGCGCGAGCGCGACCACCGCGCCCTTGCTCTCGGGCTGGCCCGAGATCGGGTCGGTGATGGGGGGCACGAGCGCGTCGATGCGGGCGGCGGGCGCGGTCTCGCCGGTCCAGTGTATGGGGGCAAAGACCTCGCCGCGCTGCACCTTGTCGGTGATGAGGGCCCGCAGGAGGGCCGTTCCGTGAGTGGAGGTGACCCGCACGAGGCTGGCGGGCGCGATCGCCAGCGCCGCCGCGTCCTCGGGATGGATCTCGACGAAGGGCTCGGCGAGATGCGCCGACAGCCGCGGCGAGCGCGCCGTGCGGGTCATCGTGTGCCACTGGTCGCGGATACGCCCGGTGTTGAAGCGGAAGGGGAAGCGACGTGCGGTCTTCTGAGCGAAGTCCTTCCATTTCACCGGCACCATGCGGGCGCGGCCACTCTCGGTGTAGAAGGCGCCGTCGCCAAAGAACCGCCCGCCCCTGCGCGCTCCGGCGTAGGGCCAGCGAAAGGGCGCGAGCGCGTGGTATGCTGCGTCTGAAAGATCGGCATGGCCCGAGATGTCGAAATCCTTGCCGAAACCGCCGGCGATGCCCGAAAGCGCGGCGTGCTCGCGGAAGATCTCGGCGGGGGAGGCATAGTCGAAAGCCGAATGCCAGCCCATGCGCCTTCCCACTTCCGAGAGGATTTCCCAGTCGGGTTTTGCCGCGCCGGGCGCGGGCAGGGCGGCGCGCTGGCGCGAGATGGTGCGGTCGGAATTGGTGACGGTGCCCTCCTTCTCGCCCCAAGCGGTGGCGGGCAGCAGCACATCCGCAAGCCGGGCGGTGTCGGTGGCGGCGGTGATGTCGCTGACCACCACGAAGGGGCAGTCCTTGATCGCGTCACGCACCCGGTCGGCGTCGGGCATGGTGACGGCGGGGTTGGTGTGGATCACCCAGAGCGCCTTTATCCGGCCCTCGCCCACGGCCTGGAAAAGGTCCACCGTCTTCAGCCCGGGCGTGTCGGGGATGGTGGGCGCGGACCAGAATTCGCGCACGGCGGAGCGGTGGGAAATATTCTCGATATCTAGATGGCAGGCCAGCATGTTCGCCAGCCCGCCGACCTCGCGCCCGCCCATGGCGTTGGGCTGGCCGGTGACAGAAAGCGGCCCCATGCCCGGCTTGCCGATGCGCCCGGTGGCGAGGTGGCAGTTGAGGATCGCATTGACCTTGTCGGTGCCCGAGGAGGACTGGTTCACGCCCTGCGAGAAAACGGTGACGACTTTCTTGGTGCGCACGAAGAGATCGTAGAACCGCCGCAGCGTGGCGGTGTCGAGCCCGGTGCGGGCAGGATCATCGTCCGAGGCCGATCCCAACGCGGCTTCGAAACCCTCGACATGGGTGATGAAATCTGCGTCCACCGCGCCCTGCGCGGCGATCTCGGTCAGCAGTCCGTTGAACAGCGCCACATCCGTTCCGGCCTTCAGCGGCAGGTGCAGGTCGGCGGCGTCGCAGGTGGCGGTGCGGCGCGGATCGACCACGACGACCTTCATGCCCGGGCGCGCCTTCTTCGCAGCGACGACGCGCTGGAACAGCACCGGGTGGCACCACGCAAGGTTGCTGCCCACCAGCACCACCAGATCGGCCTCTTCGAGGTCCTCGTAGCTGCCGGGCACGGTGTCGGTGCCGAAGGCGCGCTTGTGGCCTGCCACGGTCGAGGCCATGCAGAGTCGCGAGTTGGTGTCGATGTTGGCGGAGCCGATGAAGCCCTTCATCAGCTTGTTGGCGACGTAGTAATCCTCGGTCAGCATCTGACCCGAGACGTAGAAGGCCACGCTGTTCGGCCCGTGCTCGGCGATGGTCTCGCGGAAGCGCAGGGCGACGAGGTCGAGCGCGGCATCCCACTCGCTGTCGAGCCCGTTGACCCGCGGCTTCAGCAACCGGCCCTCAAGCCCCACCGTCTCGCCCAATTGCGAGCCCTTGGAGCAGAGGCGCCCCTTGTTGGCCGGGTGCGCGGGGTCGCCGCGCACGACGAGCCCGCCCGCCCCGTCGGGGCGCAGCAGCACGCCGCAGCCGACGCCGCAATAGGCGCAGGTCGAGCGGATTTCAGGCAGGCCCGAGCCGTCCATCACGCGGCGCTCCGCTTTCCGACGGCATGGCCGTCGAGCAGGATACGCGCCCCCTCGAGCCGCACCGGGTAGGTGGCGATGCGACCCTCGTCGGCGCCCTGCGCCTCACCGGTGTGGAGGTCGAACACCCAGTTGTGCAGCGGGCAGGTAACCTTCTGGCCGTGCACGATGCCCTCCGAGAGCGGCCCCGCCTTGTGCGGGCAGGCGTTGGAGGCGGCGAAAACCTCCGCCTCGGCGGTGCGGAAGATCGCCACGCAGCCCACGGGGGTCTTTACCAGCCGCGCCCCGCGCAGGGGGATGTCGTCGATATGTCCGATGTCGATCCAGCTCATTCCGCAGCCTCCAGCGTGAGATCGGCGAGCGGGTGGAAGCGGCGCGCCACCTCCGGTTTGGCCCGCTCGGCCCAGGGGTCCTTTTGGTAGACGGATTGCGACAGGTCGAAACGCTCGACCAGCGCTTGCCGCTCAGCGGCATCCGCGAGGGTTTCCTTCACCCAGTCGAGCCCCACCTTGGCGACCCATTTGTAGGGCCTGTCGAGATACTTGGCGTGCTCGCGGTAGAGCTGGATGAAGGCGACGGTCCATTCCATCGCCTCTTCCTCGGTGCGCACGTCCACCAGACGCTCGGTCTCCTTCACGTCCATGCCCGCGGCCCCGGCGACGCCGATCTGGAAGCCAGAGTCGACGCAGACGATGCCGACGTCCTTGCAGGTGGCCTCGGCGCAGTTGCGCGGGCAGCCCGAGACGCCGAGCTTGACCTTATGCGGCGTCCAAGAGCCCCACAGCCTCCGCTCGAGCGCGATGCCGAGCCCGGTGCTATCCTGCGTGCCGAAGCGGCACCAGTCGCTGCCCACGCAGGTCTTCACCGTGCGCAGACCCTTGGTGTAGGCGTGGCCCGAGACCATGCCGGCCTGATTGAGGTCATGCCAGATGGCGGGCAGGTCTTCCTTTTTCACCCCCAGAAGGTCGATGCGCTGGCCGCCGGTGACCTTGACCGTGGCGCCGTATTTCTCGGCCGCCTGTGCGATGGCCATCAATTCCTGCGGGGTGGTCATGCCGCCCCACATGCGGGGCATCACGCTATAGGTGCCGTCCTTCTGGATGTTGGCGTGGTTGCGCTCGTTGACGAAGCGGCTCTGCGGGTCGTCCACGTAGTCGAGCGGCCAGTCGGCGAGCAGGTAGAAGTTCACCGCCGGGCGGCAGACATGGCAGCCGTTGCGCGTGGTCCAGCCGAGTTCCTGCCAGACCGCCTCCTGCGATTTAAGCTCCTGCGACTTAATCAGGCGGCGCACGTCCTCATGGCTGAGATCGGTGCAGCCGCAGATGGATCGCGCGGCGGGGATGACGAAGTCATCGCCCAGCGTTGCGCCGAGCAGTTGCTCGACCAGCCCGGTGCAGGTGCCGCAGGAGGCACTCGCCTTGGTGGTGGCGCGGATCGCCCCGAGGTCGGTCGCGCCGGTGAGGATGGCATCTTCGATCTGTCCCTTGCAGACGCCGTTACAGCCGCAGATCTCCGCGTCACGCGGTAAGGCTGCAACGGCCGCCATAGGGTCCGCAGCGGCCCCCCCCTGGTAGGCCGGTCCGAAGATCAGCGTCTCGCGCATCTCCTCGACGTCGGTGGCGTCCTTGATAAGGCCGTGGAACCACGCGCCGTCGGCGGTGTCGCCATACATGACCGCGCCGATCAGGCGATTGCCCTTGAGGATCAGCCGCTTGTAGACGCCGCGGGCCGGGTCGCGGAAAACAATGTCCTCGCGGCCGTCACCTTCGGCGAAATCGCCCGCCGAGAAGAGATCGCAGCCGGTGACCTTGAGCTTGGTGGCAACTTCCTTCTGCAAGAAGCTCGCCTCCTGCCCGAGCAGGGTCTTGGCCAGCACCTTGGCCTGATCGTAAAGCGGCGCGACAAGGCCGAAGATCGCCCCGGCGTGCTCGACGCATTCGCCAAGCGCCAGAACATCGGGGTCCGAGGTGACCATCTGGTCGTCGACGACAATGCCGCGGTTCACCTCAAGCCCCGCCGCCTTGCCGAGCGCGGTGCTCGGGCGGATGCCGACGGCCATGACCAGCAGGTCGCAGGGCAGCTCGGTGCCGTCATCCAGTTGCAGCGCGCGGACATGGCCGCGGTCGTCCGCGAGGATCTGCTTGGAGTTGGCCTTGCAGTGGATGCGGATGCCCTTGTCGACCAGCGACTTGCGCAGCAAGTAGCCCGCCGCCTCGTCGAGCTGGCGCTCCATCAGGTGGCCCATGATGTGCACCACGTCGACCTCGGTGCCGCGTGCGGCCATGCCGGCGGCGGCTTCCAGCCCCAGAAGGCCGCCGCCGATGACAACCGCCCTTTTGGCCGCGCCAAGCGCCATCATCGCCTCGGTGTCCTCAAGGTCGCGGTAGGGGATGACGCCCTCCAGGTCATGTCCCGGAAGCGGGATGATGAAGGGGTTCGACCCGGTGGCGATGACCAGCTTGTCGTAGGGCAGGGTGCCTTTCTCGCCGGTAACCACCTTTGCAGCGGTGTCGATCGCCACGACCTTCTCGCCGAAGCGGCAGGTCACGCCCCGCTCTTCGTACCAAGCGGCGTCATGGGTGACGATGTCCTCGTAGGTCTTTTCACCCGACAGCACTGGCGAGAGCATCAGCCGGTTGTAGTTGCCGCGCGGCTCGGCGTTGAAGAGCGTGATGTCATAGGCGCCGGGCGCCTCGTCGATCAGATGTTCCAGCATGCGGCCAGAGGCCATGCCGGCACCGATCACGATGAGTTTCTTCGCCATCTTGGTCACTCCGCTGCGATGGCCTTGGCGGCCGGTTGGGGTTTGGGCTTGGCGCCGTGTTCATATTCTTCGAGGAAATCGAGCACTTCCTGGCGGTAGGCGTAGTAGTCGGCGTGCTCGAGCAGCGCCTTGCGGGTGCGCGGGCGGGGCAGGTTCACATCGGTGATCTTGCCGATGGTGGCCTGCGGGCCGTTGGTCATCATCACCACGCGGTCAGCCAGCAGGATCGCCTCGTCGACGTCATGGGTGACGCAGATCGCGGTGACCTTGGTGCGGCTCCAGACCTCCATCAGCACTTCCTGCAGCTCCCAGCGGGTGAGGCTGTCGAGCATACCGAAGGGCTCGTCGAGCAGCAGCAGCTTGGGCGAGAGCGCGAAGGCGCGGGCGATGCCGACGCGCTGCTTCATGCCGTTGGACATGTCGGCGGCGCCGCGGTCCATGGCATCGGCCAGCCCGACCCGTTCGAGGTAGTATTCCACAACGTCCTGACGTTCGGCCTGGCTGGCCTTGGGATAGACCTTGTCGACGCCGATGGCGCAGTTCTCGCGGGCGGTGAGCCAGGGGAAGAGGTTCGGCGACTGGAACACCACGGCGCGCTCGGGATCGGCCCCTTCGACGTGGCGGCCATCGAGCTTGATCGCGCCCTTCGAGATGCCGTTGAGCCCGGCGGCCATGGTCAGCACGGTGGACTTGCCGCAGCCCGAGTGGCCGATCAGCGAGATGAACTCGCCGCGGTTGACCTTGAGGTTGAAGTCCTCGACCACCGTCAGCGGGCCCTTGGGGGTGGGGTAGATTTTGTGCAGCTGGCTGAAGTCGAGGAAACGCTCGTCGATCATTCCTTCCTGCGCCTTCTGCACCGCAGCGGGCACGGCGTGGATCGGGGTGACGTTTGGCAGGATGCGCGAGCCCTCGACCTTTGCCTTGATGCCGACGTCCATCAGGTAGCCGGTGACCTCGGCGCGCAGCTTCTTGAACCCCTCGTGGTGGTTCATCTCGCTGCGTTCGCGCGGGCGGGGAATGTCGACGCGGAATTCGGCGCCCAGCGTGCCGTCGGGGTTCAGCGAGATGATCCGGTCGGCGAGGGTAATCGCCTCGTCGACGTCGTTGGTGATCAGCACGCAGGTCTTCTTGTCCTGCTCCCAGATCGCCTCGATCTCGTCGGCGAGGTTGGCGCGGGTCAGCGCGTCGAGCGCCGAGAGCGGCTCGTCGAGCAACAGCATCTCGGGCGACATGGCCAGTGCCCGGGCGACGTTGACGCGCTGGCGCATCCCGCCCGAGAGCTCGGCAGGACGGCGGTGCGCGGCGTGGCTGAGGCCGACCATCTTGATGTAATGGGCGGTCTTCTTCGATTTCTCGGTCTTGGTCATCTCGGGGAAGACCGCGTCGAGCGCGAGGCGCACGTTGCCCTCCACCGTGAGCCAGGGCATCAGCGAGTAGTTCTGGAAGATCACGCCGCGCTCTGGGCCGGGGCCCTCGATGTCGTAGCCCTTGAAGGCGACGCGGCCTTTGCTCGGCGTCTCGAGCCCGGCCATCAGGTTGATAAGCGTGGTCTTGCCGGTGCCGGAGAAGCCGAGGATGACAAGGAACTCGCCCTCCTCGACAGTCAGGTTGATGTCCTTCAGCACGTGGGTCGCCTGGGTGCCCTCGCCGAAGCTTTTCGAGACGTTCTGGAACTCAAGGATGGCCATTGCGCTCACCGGTTGCTCGAGAAGGTGAAGAGGGATTGCAGGGCATACATCACGCGGTCCAGCAGGAAGCCGATGATGCCGATGGTGAAGACCGCGACCATGATCTTGGCCAGCGACGACGACGAGCCGTTCTGGAACTCGTCCCAGACGAACTTGCCGAGGCCTGGGTTCTGGGCGAGCATCTCGGCGGCAATCAGCACCATCCAGCCCACGCCGAGCGACAGGCGCAGACCGGTGAAGATCAGCGGCAGGGCCGAGGGCAGCACCAGCTTGGTGATCTTGGTGTAGGTGTTCATCTTGAGCACCTTCGAGACGTTCACCAGATCCTTGTCGATCGAGGCCACGCCAAGTGCGGTGTTGATCAGCGTCGGCCAGAGCGAGCAGAGCGTCACAGTGATCGCCGAGATCAGGAAGGATTTGGAGAACATGCCGTCGTTGGTGGCATAGGCAGCCGAGACCACCATGGTTACGATCGGCAGCCAGGCCAGCGGCGAGACTGGCTTGAAGATCTGCACCAGCGGGTTGATCGCGGCATTGGCGGTGGGCGAGAGGCCCGCGCAGATTCCCAGCGGAATGGCGACGGCGGAGGCGATCAGGAAGCCGAAGAAGACGGTTTTGATCGAGGTCCAGATCTGCTGGTAGTAGCTCGGCGCGCCAGTGTAGGCAACGTCCTTGACCTGATCGGGCTTGCCTGCGGCGATCAGCTTTTCGTTGCGCTGCGCCACCATGGTTTCGAACTTGGCCTGCTTGGCGGCCTTGGCCTGCGCATCATGGTGCAGGTTCACCGCCTCGGACCAGACCTGCGCCGGGCCGGGCACCGCGCCGAGAGAGGTCTGTACCTGCGGTGCCAGCGTGCCCCAGAGCAGGAGGAAGGCGGCGATGGCGACAAGCGGCACACCCAGCAGGCGCCAGACATCCTTCATCTGGGCGCGGGGGTTGTCGCCGGCGGCGGCCTTGAGCAGCGGGGTGATCCAGGCGAGGCCGAGCACCTTGAACCAGGCATCCGCCTTGTTGATGCGGGTGAAGAGACGCGCCCGGCGAGCCTCGCGCTCGGCGTCTCGGGCGAAATCGGGGTCGACGGTGGTCATTTGTCCGGTCCTTGGTCTGGATGGCGCGGGGGGGAGCGGCGCGCATCGGGATGAGGAAGAGGGAGGGGGGGGCGGACGCGTGGCGCCCGGCCCAGAGGGGGGCAGGCGGGGTCAGCCCTGGACTTCGTTGCCGATGACCTTCTGGTCGCCCTTCAGGCCGATCGGCAGGCTCTCGAGATAGGCATTGGGCGCCTTGCCGTCGTAGGCGATGCCGTCGATGATGTCCTCGGACGGGGTCGGCGCCTTGTAGCCGTCACTGGCCCAATCGAAGTAGGCCTCTTTGGCCAGCCCCTCGTCGACCAGCGCGCGGGCGGCCTCGAGGTAGATCTCCGGCTTGTAGACCGACTTCGCCACCTCGTCGTACCAGCTGTCGGGCTTGGCTTCGGCGATCTGGCCCCACCGGCGCATCTGCGTGAGGTACCAGACGGCATCCGAGTAGTAGGGGTAGGTGGCGTTGTGCCGGAAAAAGACGTTGAAGTCCGGCACCTCGCGCACGTCGCCCTTCTCATACTCGAAGGTGCCGGTCATCGAGTTTGCGATCACCTCGGCGTCGGCGCCCACGTATTCCGGCTTCGACAGCATCTGCACCGCTTCCATGCGGTTGGCGTTGTCATTCTCGTCGAGCCACATGGCAGCACGGATCAGCGCCTTGACCACGGCCTTGGTGGTGTTGGGGTTTTCCTCGGCGAACTCGGCGGTGATGCCGAAGACCTTCTCAGGGTTGTTCTTCCACAGCTCGTAGTCGGTGATCACCGGCACGCCGATGCCCTTGAACACCGCCTGCTGGTTCCAGGGCTCGCCCACGCAGTAGCCCGAAATGGTGCCGGCCTCGAGCGTGGCGGGCATCTGCGGCGGCGGGGTGACCGAGAGCATGACGTCGGCGCCGATCTGGCCCGAGATGTTCTCCGGGGAATAGAAGCCCGGGTTCAAGCCGCCGGCGGCGAGCCAGTAGCGCAGCTCGTAATTGTGGGTCGAGACGGGGAACACCATGCCCATGTTGAAAGGCTTGCCCTCGGAGTTGAACTTCTCGACCACCGGCACCAGCGCCTCGGCGCTGATCGGGTGCTGCGGCAGACCGGCGTCGGTTTCCGGGATGTTCGGCTTCATCATCTCCCAGACCTCGTTCGACACGGTGATGCCGTTGCCGTTCAGGTCCATCGAGAAGGGCGTGATGATATGCGCCTCGGTGCCATAGCCGATGGTGGCGGCGAGCGGCTGGCCAGCCAGCATGTGGGCGCCATCGAGGGTGCCGCCGATCACCCCGTCGAGCAGCACCTTCCAGTTGGCCTGCGCCTCGAGCGTGACAAAGAGCCCCTCGTCGAGGAAGTAACCCTGCTCGTAGGCTACCGCGAGCGGCGCCATGTCGGTCAGCTTGATGAAGCCGAAGGTCAGCTCGTCCTTTTCCAGCTCCTGGGCCATGGCCGGGGAGATCAGCGCGGTGGAGGTGGCGAGAGCGATGAGAAGTTTCTTCATGTTCGTTCCGTCCCTTGTTGGAAGGTCCGGAATGGGATGCGCCCGGACCAAGACAAAAAGCCGCTGACTCACCGTGACGGATGTCACGGGGTCGAGCGGCTTTGCTCATGGATCCCAGGCATTGGGAGAAATCTTCGGGTCGGGCGCCATTGCCTGACCGTGAGACTCTGTGTGCCTCAGTGGAGACCGTGGATCAAAGGGAAATCCCTATTCCTGCGCTGGAGTCAGGGTATTTTGCGCAGCCTCCTTGCTGCATGCGCAAAATCGCGGCATCAGCCTCCGCGCGGCTCAAAAATGCGGCCATCGAAGAATTCGTCAGGGCCGAGAAACAGCCGGCCTGATTCCGAGGCGACGGGGAGCCTTGTAGTCAGGCTTCCCTCGAGCTTCGACGAGGCGCCGGGCAGATCGGCGCTGGTTCCGGCCAGCGCGGCGCGATGCAGGTCCGAGCGGAAGGTGGCTCGGGCGGCCCCAGCCGCGGCCTCGGGGTCGAGCCGCGCGCGGGCGGCAAGCTGGCGGCCGATCCATTCGGCCTGGCTGCGCCAGGGGAAGGTGGCGGCGCCGTCGTGGAATTCGAGCATCCGCGGGACCTGCCGCTCCTCGCCCTGCGCCGAGATGACCATGCGCCCGGTGAGCGCCCGGTCGAGCACCTCGGCGGGCAGGCCGAGATAGTCGGGGCGGCTGAGGATCTCGGAGGCGAGCGAGCGCGAGGCGGGCTCCGCGAGCCAGCGGCCGGCGCGCCAGGTGGCGCGGATCAGCCGGCTCAGCAAGGACTGCTCGGTCTCGGCCCAGTCGCTGCGGATCGCCAGTACCTTTTCCGGGGCGAAGGACCAGATCGCGGTGCCCGGCAGCAAGAGCGCGCCGACACCGTTTTCTACCGCGATG
Organism: Salipiger sp. PrR003; assembly: GCF_010500785.1. Taxonomy (NCBI): domain Bacteria; kingdom Pseudomonadati; phylum Pseudomonadota; class Alphaproteobacteria; order Rhodobacterales; family Roseobacteraceae; genus Salipiger; species Salipiger sp. PrR003. The sequence continues at coordinate 135,905 of NZ_JAAGOV010000087.1, read as the reverse complement.
CTGCCCCAGGGCTCGCCGACGCAGAAAGCGTCGATCTCGCCCGCCTCCAGAGCATCGGCCATGAGCGGCGGCGGAACGGTGCGCACCTGCAGCGCCTCGGGCACCGACAGGCCAAGGGCGGAAAGCCAGTAGTAGAGCAACTCGGCATGCATCGAGAAGGGGAAGGGCACACCGATGCGCAAGGTTTCGTCGGTGGCGGCGATCAACGCCTCGCCCGCGGCGCGGGCGTCGTCGAAGCCGAAGTCGTGGCCTTGCGCCCGCAGCTTCTCGGCCAGTGCGTTGCTGACGCCGATGACATTGCCATTGACCGAGAGCACCGAAACCGCCGAGAGCGGCACACCGGCGCCGCCAAGACCCAGCGCGCTCGCCACCGGCACCGGCGAGAGCATGTGGGCGGCATCCACCCGCCCGAAACTGAGCATGTCGCGCAGGCTCGACCACGAGGGGGCGCGCTTGAGGTCGAGGGCGATGCCTTCCTCGGCGGCATAGCCCATCTCCTGCGCGATGATCAGCGGCGCGGAATCGGTGAGGGGAATGAACCCGACAGACAGCGTGGTGGTCTTCATCCCAGCAGCCCCGCCGCGGTCACCAGCGCTTGCGCCACGTCGGCGACACGCTTGCCCTGGTCCATCGCGGCCTTGCGCAAGAGCGCATAGGCCTCGTCCTCGCCGACGCCTCTGGCCTTCATCAGCATGCCCTTGGCGCGGTCGATCACCTTGCGCTCTTCGAGCGCGCGCTTGGTCTCGGCCAGTTCGGTGCGCATCCGCTGGAACATGCGGAAGCGGGCGATGGCGGCGTCAAGCACCGGCTTCACCCGCTGCGGCGTCAGCCCGTCGACCACATAGGCCGAAACCCCCGCCTCGATCGCCGCGTCGGTGAGCCCGTCGCCGGAGCGGTCGACGAACATCGCGACCGGGCGCTCGAGCGGGCCGGAGGCGAGCGCCAGCTCCTCGAGCATATCGCGCGAGGGGCTTTCCAGATCGATCAGCACCACGTCGGGGCTGAGCTGCTGGATGCGCCGGGCAAGGCCGGGGATTTCCGAAACGACGTGGATGTCGAACTCGCCGGCTTCGCGCAGGCTCTGCTGGATCAGCAGGGCGCGTTCCCGGTCGGTTTCCACGATGGCGATGGAGAGTGAGGCGGAGGACATGGCTCCTATCGGCCACGCCGGCGCGGGGGTTGTAAAGCTGGCGCACGCGCGGAAGGTGGTATGAAATGGGCAGCCGATGAAATATTGGGCGGTTGGGCGCCGCGGGTCTGTCAGCGACGGGGCCGCGAGGGCACTGCCCGCGTCGCGCACGGCGCCCACCCCCGGCGAATAGCGCCGCCTAGAAAACGCAGCGAGTCAGAGATCGAAGAGCGCGGCGCCGAGATAGGCGGGGGCGAGCAGGGCGCGGCGGAATCGGCCAAGGGGGAAGCGGCTCGGCGGCGTCTGCAGCGCCACGGGATAGGGGGTGCGGGGGGATTTGCCCTGCACGAGATCGGCCAGCATCAGGCCGGCGTGGCTGCCCATGGCGACGCCGTTGCCGTGAAAGCCCATGCCGGCGAAAAGCCCCGGGTGATCGGGGACCGCACCGACGAAAGGGGTAAGCCGCGCCATCAGGCAGACGAGGCCGGCCCATTCGTGGCTGATCGTCACGTCCCTCCAGGCGGGGAACATGGCGTGGAACTCGCGGCGGATCCTCGCGCTGATCGCCCTTTGCGCACGGGGCGTGGCGGTAAGCCCGCCGCGCATGCCAAAGAGGAAGCGGTTGTCGGGCAGCAGGCGGAAATAGTGCAGCAGCTGGCGGGTGTCATAGGCCATCTGGCGCGAGGTCCAGCCTGCGGCGGCGCGCTGCATCTCGGTGAGCGGCTCGGTGACGATGACACTCGACTGCACCGGCATGTAGCGCCCCCGCAGCCAGTCGGGAAGGTCCTCGGACGAGTAGCCATTGGTGGCGAGAATCACGCGGTCCGCCGTGAGCGTCGCCTGCGGCGTGCTGAGGTTCCATTTGCCGCCCTCTCGGCGCAGCGCGGTGACCGGGCTGTGCCCGTGCAGCGTGGCGCCCTTTGTCTGGGCGGCGCGGGCGAGGCCGGCGTGGTACTTGCGCGGGTTCAGCGCGAAGCCGAGCGGTGTGGTCATGGCGCCGTAGAAGGGCCCGCCGAGCCCCTCGGCGGCCAAGCCCTCCTGCGGGGTGAGCCGGGGTGTGACGCCGTAGAGCGCGGGCATCGTCTCGGCGTCGGTCTTTAAAGACGCCCATGCGCGGGGCGTATGGGCGAGCAGCGTCTCGCCTTCGGAATGGGTGTCGGCCGCGATGCCGTACGCAGAGATGAGGCCAGCCGCGGTGTCGATGGCGGCGCGCTCGGTCTGGCACCAGGCGCGCAGGCCCTCCTCGCCGAACCGCTTTCGCAGCAGCGCATGGGGCGCCTTGGCGCCACCGAGACAGCAGAAGCCGCCGTTGCGCCCGGAAGCGCCGAAACCGGGGTGGTCGGCCTCGAGCACCGCCACTTCGACGCCGTCCTGCGCGAGATGCAGCGCGGCGGAAAGCCCGGTGAAGCCGCCGCCGATCACCGCCACTTCGACGTGGCGCGGAGCGCTCGGCGCGGCCCAGTCCATCGGCGGCACGGTGTCGGCCCAGAAGCAGGCGCCCTGCGGCCCGTAGGCCGCAGCTTCGTATATGCGTTGCATGGCTGTCTTTCGGTTACTCGGCGCGGATGGCCGCCTGTTCGTCACGCTTTTGCGCCACCGCCGCCCGCTTGGTCAGGATCGAGGCGGTGATGACCCCGATGGTCACGATGGCAATCATGATCGTCGAGAGCGCGTTGATCTGCGGGCTGACGCCGAGGCGCACCGCCGAGAAGATCTTGATCGGCAGGGTCGTGGCCGAGGGGCCGGTGGTGAAGCTGGCGATCACCAGATCGTCGAGCGACAGGGTGAAGGCGAGCAGCCAGCCCGAGATCACCGCAGGTGCGATGATCGGCAGGGTGACCAACCGGAAGGCCTCGAAGGACGAGCAGCCGAGATCCAGCGCCGCCTCTTCCAGCGAGCGGTCGAAGGTGGTCAGCCGCGAGGAGACCACCACCGAGACGTAACACATGGAGAAGGTGGTATGCGCCAGCACGATGGTGAAGACGCCGCGGTCGAGATTGATGCCGATGAAGAGCAGCAGCAGCGCGAGGCCGGTGATCACCTCGGGCATCACCAGAGGCGCGTAGATCATCCCCGAGAACAGCGTGCGCCCGTGGAAGCGCCCGGCACGGACCAGAACGTAGGCGGCCATTGTGCCGAGGATCGTGGCGAGGGTCGAGGAAAAGACCGCCACCTTCAGCGTCACCCACGCGGCGTCGAGGAAGGCCTGATCGCGCAGGAGCTCGCCGTACCATTTGGTCGAGAAACCCGCCCAGACGGTGACGAGACGGCTTTCGTTGAAGCTGTAGAAGACCAGCAGCACCATCGGCAGGTAGAGGAAGGCGAAGCCGAGGGTCAGCGAGACCGTGTTGAACCAGCTGAAGCGTCTCATGCCCGGCCTCCCTTGGTGCGGCCGGCGGTGCGGCGGGTGCGTATTTGGAAAGAGAAGAAGGGGGCGGCGCTCATCCTTCGGCCTCCCGCTGCTTCTGTTCGTTGCGCTGGAAGAGGATGATCGGGATGATCAGGATCAACAGCAGCACCACGGCCACGGCGCTCGCCACCGGCCAGTCTCGGTTCGAGAAGAACTCTTCCCAAAGCACCTTGCCGATCATCAGCGTGTCGGACCCGCCAAGCAGCGAGGGGATGACGAATTCGCCGATGGTGGGGATGAACACCAGGAAACAGCCGGCGATGATGCCGTTGCGCGACAGCGGCCAGGTGACCAGCCAGAAGGCCGCGAAGCGCGAGCAGCCGAGATCCTCGGCTGCCTCGAGCAGCGAGCCGTCGAGCTTTTCCAGCGCCGAGTAGATCGGCAGGATCATGAAGGGCAGGTAGGTGTAGACCACGCCGATGTAGACGGCGGTGGTGGTGTTCATGATCTGCAGCGGCGTGTCGATGATCCCGAGCCACAGCAGCAGCTGATTGAGGACACCCTCGTTCGACAGGATTCCCATCCACGAGTAGACGCGGATCAGGAAGGAGGTCCAGAACGGCAGGATTACCAGCATCAGCAGGGTCGGGCGCCATTCCTCGGGGGCGCGGGCCATGGCGTAGGCCACCGGGTAGCCGACCAGCAGCGTCAGAAAGGTCGAGATCGCGGCGATCTTCAGCGAGCTGAGGTAGGCCTTCCAGTAGAGATCGTCGGTGGTCAGGAAGGTGAAATTCTCGAAGTCGAGCTCGGAGAAGAAGGTCTTCAGCCCTTCCCAGCCGGCGGCGAAATCGAGCTGCGGCGTGTAGGGCGGTCGGGCCAGCGCGATGTCAGAGAGCGAGATCTTCAGGACGATCAGGAAGGGCACCAGGAACAGCGCCAAGAGCCACAGGTAGGGGATCGCGATGAGGGTGAGGCGGCGCATGGCTTACTCCTCGAGCACAACACCGGCGGTGTCGGTGAAGCCGACCCAGACCTCGTCTTCCCAGGTGATCGGGCGGTTGGCGAGGCGGCGGGCATTGACCATCTGCGCCTTGATCATCTTACCGCCGGCGAGTTCGACGTGGTAGGTCGAGATGTTGCCGAGATAGGCGATGTCGATGACCTTGCCGCGGAAGGTGTTGGGGCGGTCGGGCTTCTCGACGTCGATGGTGACCTTCTCGGGGCGGATGGCGAAATGCACGCTCTGGCCGGCCTCGACGCTTTTCGCGGGCGTGGCGAGGATCGGCGGCTGACCCTCGGCCCAGGCGATGCCGGTCTTGGTGCCGGGCTGGGTGGCGCGCCCCTCGATGATGTTCACGTCGCCGATGAAGTCGGCCACGTAGACCGAGTTCGGCGCCTCGTAGATCTCGGCCGGGGTGGCGACCTGCACGAGGTTGCCCTCGTCCATCACCGCGATGCGCGAGGCGACCGTCATCGCCTCTTCCTGGTCATGGGTGACGATGACGAAGGTAGTGCCGGTCTTTTCCTGGATGTCCATCAGCTCGAACTGGGTCTGCTCGCGCAGTTTCCTGTCGAGTGCGCCGAGCGGCTCATCGAGCAGCAGCAGCTTCGGCGCCTTGGCGAGCGAGCGGGCCAGCGCGACGCGCTGGCGCTGGCCACCGGAAATCTGGTGCGGCTTGCGCCTGGCGAACTTGGTGAGGCGGGTGAGGCGCAGCATCTCCTCGACGCGGTCGCCGATGAAGGCCTTGTCCTTGCTCTCGCGGCGCAGGCCGAAGGCGATGTTGTCCCAGACCGACAGATGCGGGAAGAGCGCGTAGCTCTGGAACATCATGTTCACCGGGCGCTGGTTCGGCGGCACGTGGCCGATGTCCTTGCCTGACAGGAAGATGTGTCCGGAGGTGGCCGTCTCGAAGCCCGCGAGCATCCGCATCATCGTGGTCTTGCCGCAGCCCGACGGGCCAAGAAGGGCGAAGAACTCGCGTTCGTAGATGTTCAGCGATAGATCGTGGATCGCGGTGAAGTCGCCGAACTTCTTGGTGACGTTGCGAAACTCGATGATCGGTTTCTGGTCCGGGTCGGTCCAGGGTTCGAAGGCGGTCTGAGCCATACGGAGGGATCCTGTCATGAAAATGGCCCGCCCCTCGGGGAGAGGCGGGCCGGATGTGTCAGGCTCAGGAGCCGGACTTGATCTTGGTCCAGAGGCGGGTGACCACGCGCTGCACCTTCGGCTCATAGGGCGTGGTGGTGAAGAGGTTGTTCAGCGCTTCTTCCGACGGGTAGATCGCCGGGTCGCCGATCACGTCCTCGGCCAGGAACTCCTGCGAGGCCTTGTTGCCGTTGGCGTAGTAGACGTAGTTCGACGCCGCCGCCATGTTCTCGGGATCCATGATGAAGTTCAGGAACTTGTGAGCGCCGTCCGGGTTCGGTGCGTCAACCGGGATGGCCATTTCGTCGAACCACATCTGCGCGCCTTCCTTGGGCGCGTTATAGGCCACCTCGACGCCGTTCTCGGCCTCGGCAGCACGGTCGCGCGCCTGCAGGATGTCACCCGACCAGCCCACGGCCACACAGATCTCGCCGTTGGCCAGCGCGTTGATGTACTCGGAGGAGTGGAACTTGCGGATGTAGGGGCGGATGGCCATGTAGACCGGCTCTGCCTTGGCGATCACGTCAGGATCGTGGCTGTCCGGTTCCTCGCCGATGTACTTCAGCGCGGCCGGGATCATCTCGGAGGGCGCGTCGAGGAAGTAGACGCCGCAGTCTGCCAGCTTTTCCATGTTCTCCGGCTTGAACACCAGATCCCAGCTGTCGATCGGGGCGTCTTCGCCGAGGATTTCCTGCACCTTGGGCACGTTCACGCCAAGGCCGGTGGTGCCCCACATGTAGTTGATCGCGTAGTCGTTGCCGGGGTCGTATTTGGAGGTCCGCTCGGAGATCACGTCCCACATGTTCTCGAGGTTCGGCAGCTTCGACTTATCGAGCTTCTGGAACGAGCCCGCCGCAATCTGCCGCTGCAGGAAGGTGCCGGTGGGGACGACCACGTCATAGCCCGAGCCGCCGGCGAGCATCTTGGTCTCGAGGACCTCGTTGCTGTCGAAAACGTCGTAGATCAGGTCGATGCCGGTCTCCTGCTCGAATTTCTCGAGCAGCGATTCGTCGATGTAGTCGGACCAGTTGTAGACGCGGACTTCTTCGGCCTGGGCCGAGGCGGCCGCAAGCGCAAGGCCCGCGGTGAAAGTGAGAAGAGATGTCTTCATCATGTGCTCCCGTTGGTTGCGGGGTCTTCGACGCCCCGGTTCCCCGAATTTGATCAAATGTTGCATCTCTTGGCAACATCTCGGATGTTTCCACGAGCCGCAACAGCGTGCAAGATAACGTGGCGGCAGAAGTGATCAAATGAAAGGCAACCGATGAATGTTCGGGCAGAAGGCGCGGGCCCCCCGGTCCATGAACAGGTTTACCGGCGTCTGCGCGAGATGGTGCTCTTCGGCGAACTGGAGCCGGGGCAGGCGGTGACCATCCAGGGGCTCGTCGAACAGCTCGGCGCGGGGATGACCCCGGTGCGCGAAGCGCTGCGCCGGATGATCTCGGAAGGGGCGCTGGCCTTTCGCGGCAACCGCCGGATCATGGTGCCGGTGCTTGACGCGGAGGCGGTGGAGCAACTCCTGCTGGCCCGTGTCGCGCTTGAACCGCAGCTCGCCCGCCGCGCCGCCGAGCGCTGTTCCCCCGAGGACATTGCCCGGCTGCGCGACACCGATGCGCGGCTCGACCACGCCATCGCGCGCGGCGACGTGCGCGGCTATCTCGAAGAGAATCACCGCTTCCACGCCGAACTCAACGCCATTGCGGATGCGCCGATCCTGACCGAACTGGTCGAGGGGCTCTGGCTGCGCTTCGGACCTTCGCTGCGGGTGGTCTGCGGCATGTTCGGCACGCGCAACCTACCGGACCGTCACAAGGATCTTCTCACGGCGCTGCAGCATGGCGATGCCGAGGCGGCGGCTGACGCAATGGAAGGTGACGTGGTTCAGGGCATGACCCAGATCCGCGAGGGACTGGCCTGATTCGAGGGGCGGATCGCGCGAGGGCGATTGACGCGGAATAATTTGATCATATTATCGGCGGCAGCTTTCCGAACAGTCGACCCGAACAATCGAAAGGTGTCCGCCATGACGCTCATCTCCGTGAACTCGCCGACCTCCGAGCTGCAGGCTCTGGATGCGGCGCATCACATGCACCCCTTCACCACGGGCTCGGATCTCGCGCGCCGCGGCGCACGGGTCATCACTCGCGCCGAGGGGTGCTGGCTGACCGACAGCGAAGGCGAACGCATCCTCGACGGCATGGCCGGCCTGTGGTGCGTGAACGCCGGCTACGGGCGCACGGAACTGGCGCAGGCCGCCGCCCGCCAGATGGAAGAGCTGCCCTATTATAACACCTTCTTCATGACGACCCACGTGCCGGTGATCCAGCTCTCGGCCAAGATCGCCGAGCTGGCGCCGGGCGATCTGAACACGGTGTTCTACGCATCGTCGGGCTCCGAGGCGAATGACACCAATATCCGCCTCGTGCGCACCTACTGGGCCGAGAAAGGCCAGCCCGAGCGCGACGTGATCATCAGCCGCTGGAACGGCTACCACGGCTCCTCGGTGGGCTCGGGCTCGCTCGGCGGGATGAAGGGCATGCACGCGCAGGGTGGCCTGCCCATTCCCGGCATCCATCACATCGACCAGCCACATTGGTACGCCGAGGGCGGGGACATGTCTCCCGAGGAGTTCGGCCTCGAGCGCGCCCGCCAGCTGGAAGCGGCGATCGAGGAGATCGGCCCGCACCGCGTCGGCGCCTTCATCGCGGAACCCATCCAGGGCGCTGGCGGCGTCATCATCCCGCCCGAGACCTACTGGCCGGAAATCACCCGCATCGTGAAGAAATACGGCATCCTGCTGATCGCCGACGAGGTGATCTGCGGCTTTGGGCGCACCGGCAACTGGTTCGGCTCGCAGACCATGGGCATCGAGCCCGACATCATGACCATCGCCAAGGGCCTCAGCTCCGGCTACCAGCCGATCGGCGGTTCGATCCTCTCGGACGAGGTCGCGAGCGTGATCGCCAAGACCGAGTTCAACCACGGCTATACCTACTCGGGCCACCCGGTGGCCTGCGCCGTGGCGCTGGAGAACCTGCGCATCCTCGAGGAAGAGAAGATCGTCGAGCGGGTGCGCGAGGAGACCGGCCCCTACCTCAAGGCGAAGTTCGAGAGCCTCACCGACCACCCGCTGGTCGGCGAGGCGAAGATCGCCGGCATGATGGGCTCGATCGCGCTGACCCCGGACAAATCGGCGCGCGCGCCCTTCGCCGCCGAGGCGGGCACCGCCGGCTACATCACCCGCGAGCGCTGCTTTGCCAACAACCTGATCATGCGCCACGTCTACGACCGGATGATCATCTCGCCGCCGCTGGTGATCTCGAAGGAAGAGATCGACGTGATGATCTCGCGCGCCTGGAAGGCGCTGGACGAGGCGCATGCCGAGCTCAAGGCGCAGGGCCTGATGAAGGCCGGCACCCGCTGAGCACGGAAGAGGGGGCGCTGCGTCCTTGCCCTCCGGGCTGAGCCCCGGGACACTTGATGCCGTAGGAAAGGCCGGGAGCGCGCATGCTCCCGGCCTTTTCGGTTCTTCCAGGCGGAAATACCCGAGGGGTGGCCGCGCGTCCAACCGGGCCGGGCCGTGCGACGGTCTTGGCTGGCGGAACGCCACGGCAGCGCCGCCAGTCCCCGGGACACGAAAAAACCCGGGCGCAAGCGCCCGGGCCAGTTGGTCAAAAGCTGATAGGAAGGAGGAAATCAGCCCTTGGAGAACTCCGGGTATGCCTCCATGCCCAGTTCGGCCATGTCGAGCCCGTTGATCTCGTCTTCTTCCGATACGCGGATGCCGAAGATCATCTTGAGGAGGAACCACAGGACCAGCGACACCACGAAGGTGAAGATGCCGACCACGACGATGCCGTAGATCTGGGTGCCGAAGGAGGCATCGGGGTTGGTGAAGGCCACCGCGATGGTCCCCCAGATGCCACAGATCAGGTGCACCGGGATGGCGCCGACCACGTCGTCGATCTTGATCTTGTCGAGGAACGGAACCGCGAAGACCACGAGGATACCGCCGATTGCGCCGATGATCGTGGCTGCGCCAAGCGTCGGGGTCAGCGGCTCTGCGGTGATCGACACGAGGCCAGCCAGCGCGCCGTTCAGCACCATGGTGAGGTCGGGCTTCTTGTAGAGAAGCTGGGTCAGGATCATCGCGGCCACGGCACCGCCTGCGGCTGCGGCATTGGTGTTTGCGAAGATGCGGCTGATGTCGGCGACGTCACCCACAGTGCCCATGGCAAGCTGCGATGCGCCGTTGAAGCCGAACCAGCCGAGCCAGAGGATGAACGTGCCGAGGGTTGCGAGCGCCAGGTTCGAGCCCGGGAACGGCGTCACGCGGCCATCCTTGTACTTGCCGATCCGCGGCCCGAGCAGCAGCGCGCCAGCCAGAGCGGCCCAGCCACCCACGGAGTGCACGACGGTCGAGCCTGCGAAGTCGAGGAAACCTGCCGCGTCGAGGAAGCCGCCGCCCCATTTCCAGGACGCCTGGAGCGGGTAGATGATCGCGGTCAGCACAACGATGAAGACCATGAAGGGCCAGAGCTTGATGCGCTCCGCCAGGGTGCCCGAAACGATGGAGGCGGTGGTGGCGCAGAACATCAGCTGGAAGAAGAAGTCAGAGCCGGTCGAGGCGTAGCCGTAGTCGTCGGCGGCGTCGGCGGTCACGCCCACGGCTTCGAGAACCGCGGTGCCCCAGACGCCCGACAGAACGCCGTCAATCGACCAGGTTCCGAGCGGGTACATCAGGTTGTAGCCGATCAGGTAGTAGAAGATCGCGGCGAAGGAGAAGAGCGCGACGTTCTTCATCAGCTGCATGGTGACGTTCTTGGAGCGCACAAGGCCGGCCTCGAGCATCGCAAAGCCCGCAGCCATCCAGAACACCAGGAAACCGCCGATGAGGAACAGCAGCGAGTTGAAGATGAACACCGAGTCGGTCGAGGCATTCACCCCGGCCACAGGACCTTCGTCCTGGGCGAGGCCGAGGCTCGGCAGCGCAATCAGCGCGGCGACCGGAGCCAGCGTCTTGAGAAGTTTCATGTCTTTCTTGTCCCTATCTGTCGTTCCGCAGCTCTCAGAGCGCGTCCGCGTTGGTCTCGCCCGTCCGCACGCGAACGGCCTGCTGCACGTCGAGCACGAAAATCTTGCCGTCACCGATCTTGCCGGTCTGAGCGGTGCTGGTGATCGTCTCGACCACTTGGTCGGCCATGGAGCCGGCGACCACGATCTCGAGTTTGATCTTCGGAACGAAGTTCACCGCGTATTCGGCGCCGCGATAGATTTCCGTGTGACCGGACTGCGAGCCGAAGCCCTTGATTTCCGTGACCATCATGCCGCGCACGCCGATTGCGGTGAGCGCCTCGCGCACCTCCTCGAGCTTGAACGGCTTGATCGTTGCAATGATCAGTTTCACCTTGGTCCCTTTCGGTTCGTGCGGCTCGCAGCTGCGCACCGCATCTCCTCGTTTGTGCATGGGCAGAAAGCCGCTGCCCGCGCGACATGGGAAGGGAAAGCCCCTTGTGCCCCTCCGGATGCCCTCCTATGGAGGTCACAAATCAGGCAGAAAAACGCTAATTGATTAAAATTTAGGCCATCCAAAAAGACAAATATGTGACCGTTTCTCGGTCAACATCAGGCCGCAAAGCCGTTATCCTCCCCCAAAACGCAGATAGGCCGGGCAGGGCAAAATGAGTGATTCAGGGCGCGGCAAAGGCCGTCTGGTGGCCGATCGCCGCTATCCCAATGGTGGCCCAACGGGCAATCGAAAACCGACGAGCAAGGGACAGGGGAAACCCGTCTCCGGAGGCGGAAGCGGCTCAGGAAATGGCAGCGGTCACGGCGGCAAACATGGAAGCACACAGGGACGCCGCCGCACCGCGCCGCGCAAACCTGCGCGCCGACCGGCGAAGAAGCGGAACTTTCTCGTCGCCTTCGTGTTGGGCGTCGTGTCTTTCATGCTGAGCATCGTCTGGCGCATCACGTGGCGGGTGACCGCGGTGGTGGCGCTCCTTCTCGCCCTCGGGGTGGGCTATTTCTATACAAAGCTGCCACCGGTTACCGAACTGCTGGACGGGCGCGCGCGCGGTTCGGTCACGCTGATCGACCGCAATGGCGCCATCTTTGCTTGGCGTGGCGACCAGTTTGGCGGTGCGGTCACCGCGACCAGCGTGTCCAAGCACCTCAAGAACGCGGTGATTGCCACCGAGGACAAGCGCTTCTACCACCATTTCGGCGTCTCGCCGCGCGGTGTGGCCAGCGCCGTCCGTATCAACCTTGCCGAGGGGCGGGGGCCGCTCTCGGGCCATGGCGGCTCGACGATCACCCAGCAGACCGCCAAGCTGCTCTGCATTGGCGTCGAGTATGACCCCAAGGTCTGGAAGTCCGAGGCCGACTACGTGGCCGACTGCCGCGAGTCCTCGCTGGCGCGCAAGGGCAAGGAAGCGCTCTACGCCATGGCGATGGAGCTGAAATACACCAAGGACGAGATCCTCTCGATCTACCTCAACCGCGCCTACATGGGCGGCGGTGCCTACGGTGCAGAGGCCGCGGCAGAGCGCTATTTCGGCAAGCATTCGGCCACGCTCAGCCCGCAGGAGTCGGCGATGCTGGCCGGGCTGTTGACCGCGCCCTCGACCCTGGCGCCGACCAGCGATCTCGAGCGCTCGCAAAACCGCGCCGCGACGGTGCTGCGGCTGATGCGCGACCAGGGCTACCTTAGCGCCGCCGAAGAGCAGCAGGCGCAGGCGCATCCCGCGACCCTCTCGGAGGAGGCACAAAGCAAGACCGGCGGGTATTTCGCCGACTGGGTGATGTCGACCGGGCCGGAATATTTCACCCGCGACACGATGGAAGACGTGGTGATCCGCACCACGCTTGATCCGAAGCTGCAGAAGGCGGCCGAGGACGCGATGAACGAGGTCTACGCCAACAAGGTCAAGGAAGGCTCGAAGGCGCAGGCGGCGATCGTCGTCATGTCTGCGGATGGTGCTGTCCGCGCCATGGTCGGCGGGCGCAAGACCGGCGTGTCGGGGGTGTTCAACCGGGCGACACAGGCCAAGCGCCAAACCGGATCGGCGTTCAAGCCTTTCATCTACGCCACGGCGCTCGAGCTGGGCCATTCGCCCTATGATACCGTTGTGGACGAGCCCTTCTGCATGAACGTGCCGGGATCGGGACAATGGTGCCCGCAGAACTACTCGAGGAACTACAAGGGTAAGGTCACGCTGACCGATGCCCTGGCGCATTCGCTGAACATCCCGGCGGTGAAGATCTCGGAATCCGTCGGGCGCGACCTCGTTGCCAAGGTGGCCACGGGCTTCGGCATCAAATCCGAGGTGAACAGCTCGCCGGCCATGGCGCTTGGCACCTCCGAGGCGTCGCTGCTCGAGATGACCGGTGCCTATGCGGGCATCCTCAACGGCGGTTCGGCGGTGACCCCCTACGGGCTGGTCGACCTACGGCTGAAGGGCGACGACGAAGTGCTCATGGGCACCGGCGGCGGCATCCGCGAGCGGGTGATCCAGCCCGAGGCGGCCGGCCAGTTGATCTGGATGATGGAGGATGTGGTCAATGGTGGCACCGGCGGGCGGGCAAAACTGCCTGACCGCGAGGTTGCGGGAAAGACCGGCACCTCGAATGACGCGCGCGACGCTTGGTTCATCGGCTTCACCGCCGATTACGTGGTCGGTGTTTGGATGGGGAATGACGACAACTCGCCGCTCACCGGGGTGACCGGCGGCGGTCTGCCGGCGGAAATCTGGCGCGAGACCATGCTGCGCGTCACCGAGGGCACCGAGGCCAAGCCACTGCCCGCCATCGCGCCGGAGCCGCCGCGACAGGTGGCGCAGCCCCAGCCCCAGCCGCAACGCCAGCCCGAGCGGCAGCGCCGCGACAACATCATCCAACAGGTCATCCGCGACTTGCTCGGGGGCGGATGACGCGCGGGGGGCGACACCTTCCTGCGAACGAAGGCGCAAAAGCCCTCGACCGCTTTTGCACCTAGGCTTGACCTGAGCGCCCGGCGCGGACATGAGAGGCGAAATCCCGCAAAAGGAGACGCCCCCATGTCCGCAGCCGTGTCCGACGACCGCCTGATCGTTGCCCTTGACGTGCCCAATGCCCTCGAGGGGCTGAGAATTGCCGAGGAGATCGGTGACGCCGTCTCCTTCTACAAGATCGGTCTTGGCATGCTGACGGGCGGCGGGCTGGCGCTGGCCAATGAGCTCAAGCAGGAGCACGGCAAGCGCATCTTCCTCGACATGAAGTTCTTCGACATCGGCCAGACGGTCGAGAACGCGGTGCGCGGCATCGCGCAGTTCGATCTCGACTTTCTCACGGTGCATGGCGACCCGCATGTGGTGCGCGCCGCAAAGGAGGGTGCCGCGGGCAAGGATCTGAAAATCCTTGCGGTCACCATCCTCACCTCGCTCGACCGTGGCGATCTCGATGCCAGCCTGATCCTGCCCGGCGATATCGATGATCTGGTGGTGGAGCGCGCGGCCCGTGCTTTCGAGGCCGGGGCCGACGGCATCATCGCATCGCCCAACGAGGCCGCCCGTATCCGCGCGCTGCCCGAGGCCGAGGGAAAGCTCATCGTCACTCCCGGCGTCCGCCCGGCGGGCAGCGCCGATGACGACCAGAAGCGGATCGCGACTCCGGCCAGCGCCATTGCCGCGGGCGCCGATCACATCGTCGTCGGTCGGCCGGTCTGGCGCGCGCCCTCGCCGCGCGCTGCGGCGCTGGCGATCAATGCAGAGCTGGCCTCGCCGCAGGCGCAGCGCCCGAACAGGGGGTGATCCGGGCTTGATCCGGGGCCCGCGGGGGGCTAACCAGACGACATGATACGTCCGATGCCCCTTGCGACTCTCTGGTGGCCCGCCTGACATAGGCGGCCCGACGTATCATGTTTTCCAATGAGGCCGCCGCATCGGGCGGCCTTATTTGATGAAAATACCCATCAACTTCCCCATGCGGCGACCTCCTGTCCAGACAAGGAGATCCCCATGGACCAGACCACCCTGACCCGCCCCGAGACCGACATGACTGCTGTGGCCAAGCCGGTCATCCTCACCGGCGACCGCACCACCGGCCCGCTGCACATCGGCCATTACGCCGGTTCGCTGAAGAACCGGCTGGCGCTGCAGGACACGCACCGACAGTTCCTGTTGCTCGCCGACACGCAGGCGTTGACCGACAACGCCCATGACATCGGCAAGGTGCGGCGCAACGTGCTCGAAGTCGCCTGCGATTATCTAGCCGTCGGCATAGACCCCGCCAAGACAACGATTTGCCTGCAGTCGCACCTGCCGGCGCTGGCCGAACTGTCGATGCTCTACCTCAATTTCGTCACCGTCGCCCGGCTCGAGCGCAACCCGACGATCAAGGACGAGATCCGCGCCCGCGGCTTCGGCCGCGACATTCCCGCCGGGTTCCTCTGCTATCCCGCCGCGCAGGCCGCGGACATCACCGCCTTCAAGGCCACCGTGGTGCCGGTGGGCGAGGACCAGGCGCCGCTGATCGAGCAATGCAACGAGATCGCCCGCCGGGTGAACGCGGCGGCGGGGCGTGAGGTGGTGCCGGAGGCAGAGGCGCTGATCCCCGAGGCAGGCCGCCTGCCGGGTATCGACGGGCGCGCCAAGATGAGCAAGTCGGGCGGCAATGCGATCACCCTGTCCGCTTCGGAGGACGAGATCAGCCGGGCGGTGCGCGCCATGTTCACCGATCCGGGCCACCTGCGGGTGGAGGACCCCGGCAAAGTCGAGGGCAATGTGGTGTTCACGTATCTCGACGCCTTCGACTCGGAGAAAGCCGAGGTGGCGGCGCTGAAGGACCAATACCGCCGGGGTGGGCTTGGCGATGCGGTGCTGAAGCGGCGGCTCGAGGACCTTCTGCAGGCGCTGCTGGCACCGATTCGGGCGCGGCGGGCCGAGGCGGCCGCCGATCCTGCGCAGATGCACCGGATCATTGCAGAGGGCACACAGGCCGCGCGCGAGGTCACCGAGGCGACCAAGCGCGAGGTGATGGACGCGCTGGGGCTGTTCCGGCTCTGAGCAAGGTGGGGGGTGAGGGGCGGGGGAGGCCCCCCTCAGTCCTCGTTGATGTCGCGGGTCCAGACCTTGGTCTGGCCCTTGCGCACCCCCATGACGCGCCGCAGCAGCGCCCAGGCGAGGGCGGCGACCACGGCGCAGATCAAGAGCAGCATTGGCCAGCCGGTGGAAAGGCCGAAAAGTAGCAGCACACCCACCACCCCCGCGCCGATGGCGAAGCCGAGAAAGACATAGGCCGGGCTGAGCACCTCGAGGACCAGCAGGACCAGGGCGGCCGCCATCCAGACCCACCAGAGCTGAATCATGGCTTGCGTCCCGTGAGCAGGGTGAAGGCGTCGGCGAAGGCGTCGAGCGCATTTGCGGGCAGCACGATGGTCTGTTTGCCGTCCCCAGCACCAAGCGCCACCAATGCCTCGACCTGCTTTAGGGCCACCTGGTACTGCGCCGCCTCGAGCCCGTTCTTGGCGATGGCCTCGGCCACCACCTGCGTCGCATAGGCCTCGGCCTCGGCTGAGACGCGGCGCGCTTTGGCCGCCTGCTCGGTGGCGTAGAGGTCGGCGTCGGCGGCCAGCTCGACGGCGCGCTTGCGGCCCTCGGCCTCGGTCACCTGCGCGCGGCGGGCACGCTCGGCGTTGAGCTGCTGCAGCATGGCATCGCGGGTCTGCTGGTCGAGGTTCACGTCGAGGATCTCGGCCCGCGTCACCTCGATCCCCCAGTTGTCTACCGCGTCCTCGACATTGCCCTTGATGGTGGAGATCAGCGCCGCTCGGTTCGACTGCACTTCGTCGAGCTCCATTTTGCCGATCTCGGCGCGGACGATACCGGCGACAGTGGTGGCGATGGCGGCGTCAACGTCGCGGATCCGGTAGACGGTCTTCTCCGGCTCGAGGATGCGGTAGAAGACCGAGGTCTCGACCTGCACCAGCACGTTATCGGCGGTGATCGCATCCTGGCTGGCATTGGGCAGTTGCCGCTCGAGGATCGAGACCTTGTGCGCCACCCGGTCGAGGAAGGGCACGATGAAGTTTATCCCCGGCCCGAGCACCGCGCGCAGTCGGCCGAAACGCTCGACCACGTGTTTCTCGGATTGCGGTACGATGCGCACGCCGAGCAGCACGCAGAGAACCAGGAAGCCCGCGAGCAATAACACCACGAGATTTCCACCTATGAGATCCAGCAACAACTCGTCCAGGCTCACTGCACGTCCCCTTTTCCTTCCTGCATGCTAGGCCGCCGCATGACCGGCGCCGCTGCGCCTCGTCCCCGCGAAAATTCCGCACAGAACAGAGCGCCTTGCGCCGACTATGCCCCGGCCTCTGCCGCTGGGAAAGGGGCTTGGAAAGCGCACGCGCAGACAGCGCTCACGGGGTTTGCACGGGACCGTGCCGGGCCGGGCGGGGAACTGCGCGGCGGATGTTTGCGTTTCTTGCCCAACAGGAGACATGCCATGACCGAGATGCAGACACAGATCGGCGAGATGCGCTACAACGCCGCCGAGGAACAATTCGAAGCCCTTGTGACCTTTCATTCAAGCGCCGGGCGCACCCGTGTGGCCAGCAGCTTCAAGGCACCGGTGACCACCCAGCCCGACGTTGCCGAGCAGGTGCTCGTCTCGCGCGCCCGTGCGCTGCTCGATCGCAATGACGCTCTGATGGCGCGTACGCCGCCCCTGCCGTCGGAGAGGGTGCGGCGCCCGCGCGACGTGGCGCTGCAGCGGGCGAGGCCGGGCTGGCTGTCGCTGTTCCGCGCAGCCTGACATCTTGGCACCGCGCGCGGGCTGATGCCGTCACTCGGCGGCGTGGCTCTCCATGTAGCGGCGCAGTACAGCGCGGAAATGCGGGATGGCATCCTCGCGGGAGATGAACTCCTCGGGGGGCATCATCATCCAGCCTTCGCCCTCGCCGCCCCAAACCACGTCGCGGGCGAGTTCGGCGGGCAAATGTGCCGCGTAGTACCACAGGCCGTCGTGCAGCTGCTCCCAGCTCACCGCGCCGGGGGGAAGGTCGAGCCCGACCTCCTCGACCGTCTCACGCAGAGCGCATTCGAGACCGGTCTCGCCGGGCTCGCGTGTGCCGCCGGGAAAGTCGAGATAGCCGGGCCAAGGGATGCCTTCGGTATGGTCGCGCCGCAGGATCAGCAGATCGCTGCCGAGAAAGAGGATGAGCTTGGCGCCTCTGAATTCCATCATGTCTCCGGGCAATGGCACTGCTACTGGGGAAGGCTTATAGTGCCGAGGTAACACCTGTTGCCGGAATTGCCACCCATGCCCGCGCTTTGCCGCGATTGCCTCGCCGAATTCGAACACGGAACGCGCTGCCCGAACTGCGGACGCCCGCGGATCGTGCGCCATGACGAGCTTTGGGACCTTTCGATCGCGCATATGGATTGCGACGCCTTCTACGCCACGGTGGAGAAACGCGAAAATCCCGAACTGGCCGACAAGCCTGTGATCGTCGGAGGCGGCAAGCGCGGGGTGGTCTCGACCGCCTGTTATGTCGCGCGCATTCGCGGCGTGCGCTCAGCGATGCCGATGTTCCAGGCGCTGAAGCTCTGCCCCGACGCGGTGGTCATCAAGCCGCGGATGGAGCTTTACGTCGAGGTCTCGCGGCAGATACGCGCGCTGATGGAGGAGCTGACCCCCTCCATCGAGCCGCTGTCGCTGGACGAGGCCTTTCTCGATCTCACCGGCACCGCTCGGCTGCATGGTCACCCGCCGGCGGTAATGATGGCGCGGCTTGTAAAGCGCATGCGCGAAGAGCTGGGCGTGACAGGATCTGTCGGACTTTCTCACAACAAGTTCCTCGCCAAGATCGCCTCGGATCTCGACAAGCCGCACGGGTTTTCGGTGATCGGCAAGGTGGAGACGGCGGAGTTTTTGCGCCCGAAGTCGGTACGCATGATCTGGGGGGTCGGCATGGCTTCGCAGGAGGCGCTGGAGCGCGCAGGAATCCGCATCTTCGAGGACCTGCTGCGCTGGGAGCAGCGCGATCTGATCGCGCGCTTCGGCTCGATGGGGCAGCGGCTCTACCACCTCGCCCGGGGTGAGGACACGCGGAGGGTGATGCGCAACGCGCCGATCAAGTCGATTTCGAACGAGACCACCTTCAACGAGGACACCGGCGATCACGACCTGCTCGACGGGCATCTGTGGCGGATGTGCGAGAAGGTCGCGGACAGGGCCAAGGCCAAGGCGCTGGCGGGGCGGGTGGTGACGCTGAAGGTCAAGCGGTCGGACTTCAAGCTGATCACCCGGCGGCAGTCACTCGGCGATGCCACGCAGATGGCGGACCGTATCTACCGCGTGGCCCGGGGTATGCTCGACGGGCTGGAGCGGCAGGGCCCATGGCGGCTTTTGGGGGCGGGGATATCCGAGCTTGTGAGCTCCGAGCAGGCGGACCGTGGGGGCGATCTGCTGGACCCGGACGCCGGCAAGCGCGCGGCGGCGGAGCGGGCGACGGATGCGATCCGCGCCCGCTTCGGCGATACGGCGATCGTCAAAGGCCGGGCGCTGCGCTGAGCTCAGCTGCCGCGGCTCAGCAGCTCGTCCTCTTCGTCCTCGGGATCATAGCCGAGCGCCTCCAGCCCGGCCTCGAGGTTGTCGGCCAGATGCGGCGTGCCGATCAGGTAGTCGGCGGTCGGGGTGGAGGCTTCCGAGAGGGCGGTGCGGTAAGCCTCACCCCATTCGTCGGCGTCGAAGGCCTCGCGGCCGATCCACATCACCGCGACCAGCGCGGCCTGTTCCTCTTCGCTCATGCGGTCGATGAAGCCGCGCAACTCGCCCTCGGCCCGATCAATCTCGCGGGCCATCAGGATCACGGCGGCAACCGTGCGGACGCTGATTTCTTCCATGGCGTGTCTCCTTTCGTCCCACACACCATGGCGAGAAGCGTACACCCCGACCTTGATCTGCGACAAGAAGCGCGTGGACGGGAACGGAAGGTCAGTAGGGAAGCAGCAGCGCGCGGCCAAGCACGTCGAGCGCGCTCTCGGCGAGCTGTTCGTGCACGGCGCTGCGTTCCTCGGCGGTGCTGCCGCAGAGCGCCGGATCGCCGCCTTCCTCTTCCAGCAGCTTGGCACCGCCGGGGGTGCAGAGGGCGAAGAGATCGTAAAGATCGGCGCCCTCCAGCGGCAGCACCTCGATGCCGGCCTGGGCGGCGAGACGTGCCTCGCCCGGGGCGGGTTGGTCGAGGCCGAAGATCGTCATCTGGGCGCCGCGCTCGGCCAGGCTGGCGGCGCGAAACTCGGCAAGATACTCGGGCGCGATGGCCAGGACCGCGCGCACCCGTGGATCCTGTCGGGACAGGGTCAGGGCCTGCGGGTCGACACTCGCGGGATCGATGCCGCCGGAGGCAAACCACTCGCAGTCCGTCGAGGGATGCGCCGTCCAGCAATTGCGCGCATAGGCGCCCTCATCGATCATGCCGCCGGCCAGCATCATCGCCGCGGTGCCGCCGAGCGCCACGCCGGCGACCGCCACACGGGTCTCGTCGATGCGCATCTGCCAGTCGGGATCGTTGAGCAGCAGGTCGAGCGCCTGCCCCAGCTCCGCCGGGCGGCGCCAGATCTCGCCGAGCGCGGTGGCCGGATCGCGCGGGCGCTGGCCGCTCACCTCGGCGACAATATAGCCACCCTCGGCCAGCCGCGCGGCCAGCCAGGCGCCGCTCTGCTCGGACGAGCGCCGCCCGCCGTGCGAGAGAAGAACCAGAGGCAGCTTTCCAGGAAGCGGCGAGGCCTCGCGCTGCGCGGGGGTGCCTTCGAAGACGGCGTTGCGGCCGACCAGTTCCGAGGCGCCGCCGCCGGTCTGCGCGGGATACCAGATGGTCATCGACACGCCGCGGCCAAAGTTCGCCTCTGGGCGGATCATGCTGCTGACCCCGACACCGGTCTTGTCGCCCGCGGCATGGCCGGGAACTGCAAGAAGGGCCGCAAGCGCGAGGCCGGTCAGGCGGGCAAGCATCCGATTTTCCTTGGCGAGTCGGTCGAAAAGTCAGGTCTGCCGTGGCAATGGCACGATACGCCCCTCGGGCGCCAGATCTTCAAAATCAAAATTGTCGAGTTTTTGAGCACGTCGGCCCGCTTTCTCGGCGCTGATGCGGATTTCCGAAAGGTCCCGAGCGGCCATGCCGAAATGACGGTCAAGGTTCTCGACCCGGCCTTCAAGGCGCTCGATGTCCTGGTGCAGCAGGCCAAGTTCGCGGCGAATCGCCCCGGCCTGTTCGCGCATGCGGGCATCCTTGAGCACCGCGCGCAGGGTGTTCAGCGTCGCCATGCAGGTGGTCGGCGAGACAATCCAGACCCGCAGCGAAAAGCCCTCGCGCACCACCTCGGGAAAGCTGGCGTGCAACTCGGCGTAGACCGCTTCGGAGGGCAGGAACATGAGCGCGCTGTCGGCGGTCTCGCCGTCGAGGATGTAGCGGTCCGAAATGTCGCGAAGGTGCTTGCGCACCGAGATGCGGAAGGCCTGGGAGGCGCGCTGCTTGCCCTCGGGCGTCTCGGCGCGGCGCAACATCTCGTAGGCCTCAAGCGGGAACTTGGCGTCGATGACGATATGGCCCGGAGGCTCGGGCAGCTTGATCAGGCAATCGGCGCGGCGCCCGTTCGAAAGCGTCGCCTGCATCTTATAGCTGTCGGGCGGAAGCGCTTTCGAGACGATGTCGTTGAGCTGGATTTCCCCAAAGGCGCCGCGGGTCTGCTTGTTCGACAGGATGTCCTGCAGCGACAGCACGTCGCCCGAGAGCCTCGTGATGTTCTCCTGCGCTTCGTCGATGGTCTTCAGACGCTCCTGCAACTGGCCCAGCGAATGGGCGGTGCGGCGCGCGGTGCCGTGCAGGTTCTCGGACATGTTCTGCTGCACCTGCGCCAACCGCTTTTCCATTAGCTGCAGCATGGCATTCTGGCTTTTCACCTGGGCCTCGGAGACGTGGTGCAGCCCGCCGGCGAGCCGTTCCTGCCCCTCGGAGAGCGCCTGCACCCGCTGCGAGAGCTGGCTGAGCGGGTAGCCGAGCCTTGCGGCGCGGTTCGAGGCGCGGATCGCGAGGATCATCAGAAGCGCGAGCACGGCTGCACCCGCGGCGGCCCAGAGGCGCGGGTCGTCGAAGCCGATGGTCTGCCCGGCGATCTCGATCATGTGCGGCCGAAGAGCCTCTCGATATCCGAAAGCTTCAGCTCCACGTAGGTGGGGCGGCCATGGTTGCACTGGCCGGAGTGGGGCGTCGCCTCCATCTCGCGCAGGAGCGCGTTCATTTCCTCGGCGCGCATCCGGCGACCCGAGCGGATCGAGCCGTGGCAGGCGACGCGGCTCAGGATCGCTTCGAGCTTCTCCTGCACAAGCTGCGAGCTGCCGTAGTCCGAGAGCTCGTCGAGGATGTCCTTGATCAGCGCCTCGGCGTTGACCTCGCCGAGGATTGCCGGGGTCTCGCGCACCGCCAGCGCCGAGCCGCCGAAGGGCTCGACCGACAGGCCCATACGGCCAAGGTCGTCGGAGATGTCGAGGATTCGCGACAGGTCGTCCTGCGACAACTCGACGATCTCGGGGATCAGAAGCGCCTGCGCCGCGACTCCGCGCTCGGCCATCTGGCGTTTCAGCTTTTCATAGACCAGCCGCTCGTGCGCCGCGTGCTGGTCGACGATCACGATGCCGGTCTCGGTCTGCGCGATGATGTAGTTTTCGTGCACCTGGCCCCGCGCCGCGCCAAGCGGCAGCTGTGCGGCCTCCGGTTCGACCGGAGCGTCCTCGACCACCCGGCCCGACCAGCTGCCCTGCATCTCGGCGAAGCCCTGCGTCTGCGCCGGAGGGACGCGCGGCGGCGCCGGGACAAAATTGGGGTCGGGCGCCTGCGCGGCATAGGCGGCGCTGCGCGCGCCCGCCGAGGGGCGGTCCATCTGGTAGACGCGGGCGTGGGGCGCTGCCGCCGGGGCCGCGCCGAGCGGCGCGCCGCCGCCGTAGGCGCCGAAGGTGCTGTCGCGCGAGGGTTGCTGGTGCAGCGGGACTTGCCCGGTGTCGAGCTGCCGCGGAAACTCGGGGCGCAGGGCCGCCAGCGTGTCGGCGGCCACGGTGCTCGAGGCGCGGTGCCCAGCGTCGGCAAGCGCGTGGCGCAAGGCTGAGACGATCAGCCCGCGCACGATGCCCGGCTCGCGGAACCGCACCTCGGATTTGGCCGGGTGCACGTTCACGTCGACGAGATGCGGGTCGCAGTCGACAAACAGTGCCACCGCCGGATGCCGGTCGCGGCTGAGGTAATCGGCATAGGCCCCGCGCAGCGCGCCGAAGAGCAGCTTGTCCTGCACCGGGCGGCCATTGACGAAGAGATGCTGTGCCACCGAAGAGCCGCGCGAATAGGTCGGCAGAGCCGCGTAGCCGGTCAGGCGGAAGCCGTCACGCTCGGCGTCGATGGCCAGCGCATTGTCGGTGAACTCGGCGCCCAGCACCTGCGCCAGCCGGCCCCGGAGCGCGTCAAAGAGATCGCCCGAGACGGCGTCGGCGCGGAAGCTCACCCGGTCCTTGCCCTGCGAGACGTCGCGCAGGGTGAAGCCCACCGAAGGCTCGGCCATGGCGAGCCGCTTCATCACGTCCGAGATCGACATCATCTCGGCGCGGTCGGTGCGCAGGAACTTTAGCCGCGCCGGGGTGGCGAAGAAGAGATCGCGCAGGGCGACCACGGTGCCGGGGTTCAGCGCTGCCGGCTTCACCGCGCCCATCTGCCCGCCCGAGACTGCGATCTCTGCTCCGTCCTGCCCGGCGACGCGGCTCTGGATGCTCAGTCGCCCGACGGCGCCCAGCGAGGGCAGCGCCTCGCCGCGGAAGCCGAAGCTGTGGATGTTCAGAAGATCCGAGCCGTCGATCTTCGAAGTGGCATGGCGCGACAGCGCCAGCGGCAGCTCGTCCGGCCCCATGCCGCAGCCGTCGTCGCTCACCCGGATCAGCGTCTTGCCGCCGTCGGCGATTTCCACCGTGACGCGAGTCGCCCCGGCGTCGATGGCGTTTTCCACCAGTTCCTTGACCGCCGAGGCCGGGCGCTCGACCACCTCGCCGGCGGCGATGCGGTTGATGGCCGCCTCGTCGAGCTGCCGGATGACGGGACGCATATTGGGGCTGTGGGTGTTCATGCCACCATACCTAGCAGGGATTTCGCGATTCTGGAACGGATAGCGCCAAGCAGCGCAGCGCGGTCAGTCCGCAGCCAGCGGGGCCGCCCTGCCGCCGGAAACCTCTAGCGCGTCCCGTGGGGTGACCACCACCATCAATCCGCGCCTGCCGCCGTTGAGCACGACTTGCTCGGCCGCCATCGCCGCCGCCTCGAAGACCGTGGGCACGCGCTTCTTCTGACCGAAGGGGCTGATTCCCCCGGTGTGCATGCCTGTGAGCCGCTCGGCCTTGGCCGGGTCCATCATCTGCGCCGACTTGCCGCCGAAGGCGCTGGCGACGCGCTTCATCGACAGCGTGGCGCCCGAGGGGATGGCGGCGCAGCAGGGCTTGCCATCGACCTCGACCATCAGCGTCTTCAGCACCTGTTCCGGCGGCCAGCCGATCTGCTCGGCCGCATGCAGCCCGATCTGCGCCTGCCCGGAGACGTAGTCATACTCCAGCAGCTCGAACCTCACCTTGGCGCGCGTCAGCGCCTGCGTGGCCGGTGTGCCCTTGCTCATGCCCGATATCCCATCTGCCGGTCGATCCAGGTGAGGATGACCGCTACCACTTGCGCTTGCTCGTCGTCGCTCAGAGCGCGCCCCGCCGCCAGCCCGTGCCACTTCGCAAGGCAGCCCCGGCAGCAGGTCGCCGTGGCGTGCTGCGCGACGAAAACCGGGTGGCCCCGCATGGGTGTCTGCTTGCCGTCGTTTCTCGGCTCTGCCGGGGCGAGCCGCTCGGAGATGAAATCCCGCGCATGCGACAGGATCACCGCGCGGCCCTTGGCGTTGGCATAGTCCCGTTCCTTCGGTCCAAGCCGGAATCGGCTGCGAAACTTGGAGCGGGCCAGCCGCTCGAACAGCTGATCCAGAGCTGTCATTCCATGCTCTTGAGATAGGTGCGTACGGCGTCCTGAACGTGGCGGAAGCGGTCGCCGCCAAGGTGCTTGCCGCCGTACCAGCGGGTCACCACGATGATGTGGTTGCGCACCTCCTCGCGCTCCAGCATCCGCAGGATCACCATTCCCGCGCCGCTCTCGCCATCGTCGTTCTTGATCGGCGCCTCGTCGGTCAGAAGGCCCCAGGTGTTGTGCGTTGCCTTGGCGAATCTTTTGTTGCGCTTGAGCTCCTTGAGAAAGGCCTTGGCCTCTTGCTCCGAAGTGCAAGGTCCGCCCGAGACCGCGTATTTCGAGCCGCGGTCGCTGATGATATTCTCGAGAATGCGCATGCCAGAGGGGTAAGCCGCGCCGCGCCAGCGCGCAAGCCTTCAGCCCCCGAGATGGCCCCGCTCGATTTCCAAGAGCCGCTGCTTGCGCCAGAGCCCGCCGCCGTAGCCGGTGAGCGACCCGTCCGCACCGATCACCCGGTGGCAGGGGATTACCAGCGCGATCTGGTTGGCACCATTGGCCTGCGCCACCGCCCGCACCGCAGAGGGCCGCCCCAGCGCCTGCGCCAGAGCGCCGTAGCTGCGCGTCTCGCCCGCCGGGATCTCGCGCAGGGCGCGCCAGACCGCGGTGGTGAACTCCGAGCCATGCAGCGCCAGCGGCGTGTCGAACTGCGCGCTCTCCCCGGCAAAGAAGCGCGCCAGCTCCGCGCGGATCTGATCGGACGGCGCGAACCTTCCGACCCCGATCTCGCCGCCCGCGCCCTTGCGCAGCTTTTCGAGCTCGCGTGGCAGCGCCTTGCGGTCCATGAACTCCAGCAGGTGCAGGTGGCTCTTCGAGCAGACCGAGACCATGTCGCCGAGCGGCGTGGCGATCCAGTCCGCCCGCAGGAGTGCATCGGCTTTCAAGGCCCCCGGCGCCACGCCGAGCGCCCGGGCAAATCCCGCGCGGAAGGCTGAGGCGCTCTCGAAGCCCGCATCGAGCTGCGCCTCGATCACCGGCGCGCCCGAGGCCAGCGCGGTGAATCCCTCGCGCAGCCGCCGCTGCCGGGCCATTTCGAGGAAAGTCATGCCGAACTGCCGCTTGAAAGCGCGCCGCACGGTCGAGGGATCGAGTCCCATCGCGACGAGATCCGGCTCGGACCAGCGGAAGGCGGGGCGCGCCTCCAGCGCGTCCAGCAACCGCGCGATCACCGGGTCGCTCTGGGCCATGGGGTTCAGCGGATGGCAACGCTTGCACGGGCGGAAACCGGCGGCGATGCACTCCCCCACGGTCTCGTGGAAGGTGCAGTTCGCGCGCAGCGGTTTGCGCGCCGGGCAGGTCAGCCGGCAGAAGATGCCGGTCGAGGCGACGCAGACAAAGGCCCGGCCATCGTAGGACGGGTCGCGGTCGAGCAGCGCCCGGTAGAGCTTGTCGGGGTCAGGAAGGGCAAACAGCATGGTCCGACTCTAGCCGATCCGCGTGTGGCATGCCGCCGGAAATCGGGCGGCTATTCACATTCCCGGCGGCGCAGTGCCGCGCCGCTCTTGCCAAGGCGGCGGGCGAGCCCACATGTGATAAAAGATCGCAATTTCGATATATGAAAGGAGCCGAACGATGAAGACCGAGGAAGTGGGCGCCGCCCTGCTGGAGACGTGGTCCGTCGACGAGGTCGCCGAGGCCTTTGATCGCAACGAGATCGTGCTGATCGACGTGCGCACGCCGCAGGAATACATGTTCGAGCACATCGAGGGCGCGCTGCTGATGCCCATGGCCTTCTTCAAGCCCGAGAAGCTGCCGGGGCAGGGCGAGAAGCGGATCGTCTTCCACTGCGGTTCGGGCGCGCGTTCCGAGCGGGTCGCCCGCGCTGCCATCGCTGCCGGTCTCGCGCGAGTCGCGCATATGGAGGGCGGCTTCGGCGCGTGGAAGGGCAGCCACAAGCCCTACATCGGCACCAACATGGCCACCGGCGCTCCGACCCCGATCAGTTGAGCGGTCTCCGTCCCCGGGCCTTCTTCTCTGTCAAAATACGCTGGGGGGTGAATTGGCCGCAGGCCAAGAGGGGCAGCGCCACCTTGCGTGCCTCAGCCCCGCCCGGTCACCCGGTCGAAGCGCTGCCGGGCCACGTCCTCGTCGCGCTCGGCCTTGCGGTCGGCGATCAGCGCCGCCTCGACGTAGCCGAGGTGCGCCTGCACCGCCGCCTTTGCGCCCGCCGGGTCGCGCGCCTGGAGCGCGGCGTTGATGGCGCGGTGTTGCTCGAGCAGGGCCTCGCGGGTGGTGCGCTGCTTGAACATGATCGAGCGGTTGTAGAAGACTCCCTCGCGCAGCAGCTGATACATCGAGCGCATCATGTGCAGCATGATGACGTTGTGGCTGGCCTCGATGATCGCGAGGTGGAAGTCGGCGTCGAGCCGCGCTTCCTCGGCCGGGTTGCGCTTCATATGCGCCGCTTCCATCTTTGCGAAGAGCGCCTCGATGACCTTCAGATCCGAGGGCGTCCCCTGCAGCGCCGCGCGCTCCGCCGCCAGACCCTCCATGTCCCGGCGGAAGCTGAGGTAGTCAAACACAGCTTCGTCATGTTTGGAAAAGAGCTGGATCAATGCGTCGGAAAATGCCGATCCGAGTACCTCGGTGACGAAGATACCGGCCCCGGCCCGGGTCTCCAAGAGGCCGCGGTCCTGCAGGTCTGCCACCGCCTCGCGCAGGCTTGGGCGCGACACGCCCAGCCGTTCCGACAGCTCGCGCTCGGCAGGAAGGCGCTCGCCCGGTCGCAGGATGCCGCGCAGGATCAGCTCTTCGATCTGCCGCACCACGGCGCTGGATAGTTTCTCGGACTGCACGGGGCGGAAGGGCATGAATGGGTCCTGACAGGCGGGAATTGGTCATATCATATGACCACGCGTGCCGTGGCTCAAGCGCGACAAGAGGACAGTGGTGCATAGCAAGAGGCGCTCACCAGCGCGACAGCGCGTCCTCGTCCTCGTCCTTGGCGGCCACCCAGGAGGTGCCGCCGCTGCCGCTTTCCTTCTTCCAGAAGGGCGCTCGGGACTTGAGGTAGTCCATCAGGTACTCGGCGGCCTCGAAGGCATGGCCGCGATGCTTTGAGGCTGTGGCGACCATCATGATGCGCTCGCCCGGACCCATGCGGCCGTAGCGGTGGATCACCAGAACCTCGCCGAGATCCCAGCGTGCCTCGGCCTCGGCGGCGATCGCCTCGAGCGCCATCTGGGTCATGCCGGGGTAGTGCTCGATTTCCATCGTCTCAAGCGTGCCCGAGACGTCGCGCACCACGCCGGTAAAGGTCACCACGGCGCCCATGTCGGTGCGGCCCGCGGCGAAGGTGTCGGCCTCGGCACCGAAGTCGAAGGGTTCTTCCTGCACGACCACCCGGATCGACATGGTCTCAGCCCCCGGTCATCGGCGGGAAAAAGGCGACTTCGCGCACGCCGGCAAGCGGTGCGTCGAACTCGGAGAGTTCCTGGTCCAAGGCCACGCGCAGGGCCGAAAGATCGGAGAAGGCCATGGCATAGCGCTCCTCGCGGCCACGCAACTCCTCAATAAGATCGTTGACCGTGGCGGCTTCGGTCTCGTAGCGCTCCTTCGGCAGGCCGATGCGCTCGCGCACCCAGGCGAAATAGAGCAGATCCATCACTTCTCGTCCTTCAGGAACGGCAGGGCCTTCACGAAGTAGTCCCAGCCGGTGATCAGTGTCAGCGCGGCGGCGATCCACAGCAGCGTCAGGCCAAGGTGCCCGGTCCAGATCATCCCGGTCTCTTGCCAGCGCAGCCCGTGCGGATCGGCGCCGCCGCTGTCGAGCGCCTGGGCCACGGTCTGCCGGTCCAGCGCCTCGACGCTGAGAGCAAGGTAATGCTCGAAGACGCCCTGTGAAAAGAGCGTGGCGATGGCGATCATCTGGAAGGTGGTTTTCCACTTCGCCAGCTTGGTCACCTTGAGCGTGCCCGCGGTGTCGCCGAGATACTCGCGCAGCCCCGAGACGAACACCTCGCGGAAGAGAATCATCGTGGCGGGCAGCACCAGCCAGGGTGACATCGACGAATAGCCGACGATCACCATCAGCGCGATCACCACCATCGCCTTGTCTGCGATGGGATCGAGCATGGCGCCGATCTTGCTTTCCTGTCCCCAGAGGCGGGCAAGGTAGCCGTCGAACCAGTCGGTGACGGCGGCCCCGACGAAGAGCAGCAGCGCGAACCAGTCGGCGAGCGGCCGCGAGAAGTACAGGAACATCACCGCCACGCCGGGTGCGGCGATCAGGCGGAGGGCGGTGAGGATATTTGGCAGGTTCCAGCGCATGCGACTTACGTAGCGCGCTTTTTCAGGAGGGGAAAGACGCCTCACGCGGGAGAGCTCACACGGTGCTGCGACGAAATCTCTCGACATAGGCGGCGCGGGCCTGCGGCAGGGGCCTGTCGCGCAGCGCGGGCGCCATGTGGCGCTCGAGAAAGTGTCCCGTCGTGCGCAGCGCCTCGAGGATCTCGCCATCGCCGCCGGGGCCTTCGCCCTTCAGAATGTCGGGCAGGGGCAGCAGCCGGTCGGCCCATTCCCCTGCGGCTTGGCGCGAGACGGCACGGCCGGTGCGCGGCGAGACGAAACAAAGCTCCTCGTTGGTGCCGCGCACCGCGCAGGCCGAGAGATCGAGCCCGAAGCCCATCTCGTCGAGCAGCGCCATTTCCCAGCGGAGATAGGCGAGGGGCCAGAGCTCACGCTCGGGCAGCAGGTCGAGCAGCGCCTCGGTGCGGGCGTAGAGCCTGGGGTGCGCCTCGCGCTCGGGCAGCGAGAAGGCGAGCAGGGCACAGACCGCGTTGAGCCCCGCCAGCGACAGCCGGTCCGCCAGCGCATTGGCGGCCCGCGAGCGCTGCGGCTCGGCGGTGAAGCTGCCCATGTGGTCTTCGAGCCGCGCCTTCCAGGTCAGGTCGAGCTGCGCGCCTGGCTGCAGCAAGGGGGCGACACGGCGCGAGGCACCGCCGCGCAGCACGCCCATGTGCCGCCCGTGCCCGGGGGTGAAGACCTCGAGGATAGCCGAGCTTTCGCCGTGCCTGCGCGAGGTCAGAAGGATGCCGGTGTCGCGCCATTCCATGCGCGCACTTTCGGAGTTTGCGAGGGTGGGGGCAAGGGGCGCGGGCGGGGGCGTTGGCACAGAGCCTTCCATGGCCGCCTGCCGATTGCATGGACCGGTGGTGGGGGGCGGCCTGCTCGCACGCGGACACCGCCGTGTGAGCCGCCCATTGCTTGGCCTCGCAATAAACGTCGTCCTGAAGTAGGATGGTCGGCCCGGGAGATGCCATGACCCAGACTCACCGCTTCACCGCCCTGCTGATTGCCCTGCTCGCCTTGGGGGCACTGTGGTTGCAGGTCTACGTGGGGCTCGTGCGCAGGCCGGATCACGAGGTCTGGCAAGAGCTCTGGCGGCTGGGGCGCTACTTCACCATCCTGACCAACCTGATGGTCGCGGTGACCTTCGCCGGCATCGCGGCGGGGCACCGGAGCCCGCCGTGGTGGTTGGCCGCGGTCGCTCTGTGGATCCTCATCGTCGCCATCGTCTACCACGGTCTGCTGGCGCGGCCGCTGGACGGGATCCGCTGGTGGTCGGACATGGCGGTGCACACCTTCGTGCCGATCGCCGTCGGGCTCTGGTGGCTGGCGCTGGCGCCGAAGGACGGGCTGATGCCGCGGCACGCGCTCTGGTGGCTGCTCTGGCCGCTGATCTATGTCAGCTACGCGCTGATCCGTGGCGAGCTCGACGGGAGTCACCCGTATTTCTTCATCGACCCGCATGAGATCGGCTGGTCCGGCGTCGGCCTTTGGTGCGTGGCGCTGGGCGTGAGCTTTTGGCTCGGCGGTCTGGGGGTGGTGATGCTGGGACGGCTGCTCAGCCGTCCATCTCGTCCAGCAGATGGCGCCCCTGACGGTCCTCAAGCTCAATGACCCAGAGATCGGGGTCGAAGTCGCGTTGCTTCGAGACGCGCGCGTCAACCTCGTGTTCCGGCCCCTCGGCGAGCGTGGCCCACCGGCGGGCGCCGGTCATCAAATCCCATTCGCGGCTGAAGGCCACGGCCTTGCCGTCGAGCGTCGCGAGCTTGACGATCACCGCCCCGGCGGTGTCGTCGCCATGGGCGGTCACATAGGCGGGGATGTCCAGGAGCGAGAGCCGCCGCAGGTAGGCGCCGACCCAGACGTGGGTGGCGAGCCGAGGCTCAGGCATTGCCGTCCTTGAACTCGAGGCCCATCTCGGAATAGCGCTCGGCCTCTTCCAGCCAGTTCTCGCGGACCTTCACCTGCAGGAAGAGGTGCACCTTGCGGCCGAGGAATTCCTCGAGCTCGGCGCGCGAGGCCTGGCTGACTGACTTGATCGTCTCGCCCTTCTTGCCGAGCACGATGCCCTTGTGGCCGTCCCGGGTGACGTAGATGATCTGGTCGATGCGGGCCGAGCCGTCCTCGCGCTCTTCCCACTGCTCGGTTTCGACCGTCAGCTGGTAGGGCAGTTCCTGGTGCAGGCGAAGCGTCAGCTTCTCGCGGGTCATCTCGGCGGCGATCATGCGCATCGGCAGGTCGGCGATCTGGTCCTCGGGGTAGAGCCAGGGGCTCTCGGGCACCTGTTCCGCCAGCCACTTGCGCAGCGCGTCGACGCCATGGCCGCGCTCGGCCGAGATCATGAAGGTTTCGGCGAAGGCGTAGGCCTCGTTCATCTTCTGGGTCAGCGCCAGCAGGTCCTCGGCCTTGACCCGGTCGATCTTGTTGATCGCCAGCGCCACCTTGCGGCCGCGCGGCAGGTCCCGCAGCCCATCCAGGATGCGCTTCACGCCATCGGTCATGCCGCGGTGCGCCTCGATCAGCAGCACGATGATGTCGGCATCCGAGGCCCCGCCCCAGGCCGCCGCGACCATGGCGCGGTCGAGCCGGCGGCGCGGCTGGAACAGACCGGGCGTGTCGACGAAGACCAGCTGGCTCTCGCCCTCCATGGCCACGCCGCGGATGCGGGTGCGGGTGGTCTGCACCTTGTGGGTGACGATCGACACCTTGGCGCCCACCATGCGGTTGGTGAGCGTCGACTTGCCCGCGTTGGGCTCGCCGATGAGGGCGATGAATCCGGCACGTGTGGTCATTGGGGCGTTCCCGTTACTGACGATCCGTGGCCCTTACAGGCTTTTGCGGCGCGGGGCCAGAGCGGCCGCTGCGGATCAGCGTATAGCATCCCGACACGACAATCAGCAGCGCTCCTGCAAGGGTCCAGAGATCCGGGCGCTCGCCGAAAAGAAGATAGGCGAAGACCAGCGCCACTAGCAGCCGCGAGTAGCGGAAGGGGGCGACCACCGAGACCTCGCCGCTGCGCATGGCGCGGGTGAGCGCGGTATAGGCGCAGACCCCGACAAGTCCGGTGGCCAGCAGGCGCAGCAGCTCGGAGCCCTGCGGAAGGCGCGGCGGCGCGGGATCGAAGGGCAGCAGCAAGAGGCCCGCGAGGGTGACCACGGCGAAGCCGAGGATGCCAAGCTGCTTCGCCGAGACCGCGGGCGGTGCGGCCCGGGTGAAAAGGTCGCGCATGGCAAAGCCGAACATCGCCGCGATCGACAGCAGCGCGTCGAGCCGGAACGCCTCTGGCGTCGGGCGCACGATCAGCAGCACACCGATGAAGCCCACCGCCATGGCGGCCCAGCGGCGCGGGCCGACCTTCTCGCCCAGCAGCAGCGCTGCCCCGGCGGTGACCACCAAGGGCGCCGCCTGCAGGATCGAAGATGTCACGGACAGCGGCGTGTAGGCCAGCGACAGCGCGAAGAAGAGCCGTCCCATGATCTCGAAGAGCGTGCGCAGCAGCAGGCTGGGGCGCAGCATTGCCGGGTGCAGCACCGCCTCTCCTGCGCGCAGGGTCATCAGGGTGTAGAGCGTGACGCCGGTCAGGCCGAAGATCAGCGTTGCCTCGCCCGGTGGCAGGCCGGGGGCGACGGATTTGAACAGCGCGTCCTCGATGGCGAAAAGCGTCATCGCCAGCACCATGAAGCCGGCGCCGGTCGCGTTCGCGCTCATCCGCGGCGCGGCGGTGTCAGCCATTTTCGGAGACTTGTGCCAGCAGCGACGCGGCGGCCTCCTGCTCGGCCTTGCGTTTCGAGCCGGCGGTGGCCTCGGCTATCTGGCCGGAGGCGAGCCGCACCTCGATGGTGAAGACAGGCGCGTGGTCGGGGCCGGAGCGGGCGGTCTCGACGTAGGCGGGCGGGATCATGCCGCGCGCCTGCGCCCATTCCTGCAGCGAGGTCTTGGGATCGCGCGCGTCCTGCTCGACGGTCGAGACACGCGCGCCCCAGAGCCGCAGGATCATGTTCTGCGCCACCTCGAAGCCACCATCGAGGTAGACCGCCGCGATCACCGCCTCCATGGCATCGCCAAGCAGCGCCTGCTTGCGCCGGCCACCCGACATCATCTCGGAGCGGCCGAGCTTCAGCGCGGCGCCGATGTCGACCTCGCGCGCGACCTCGGCGCAGGCTTCCTTGCGCACCAGCGCGTTGAAGCGCGGCGCGAGCTGACCCTCGCTGGCCTTGCGGTCCTCGGACAGCAGCGCCTCGGCCATGACGAGGCCGAGCACGCGATCACCGAGGAATTCGAGCCGCTGGTTGTCCTCGCGGCCGGGGCCGGACATCGACGAATGGGTCAGCGCGCGCCGCAGCAGCTCGGGCCGGTCGAACCGATGCCCCAGCCGCTGCTCCAGTGCTTCTATTTCTGCAGAACGCTTCATGTGATCTTGTGGAAGAACCGATCCGACCGCCAGGTCCAGAAGAACAGCATCGACCGGCCGGACGAGGAGAACATCACCCGGGTTGCCTTGCCGATGATATTCTCGAAGGGCACGAAGCCGACGCCTCCCGCGGCGTTGGGCACACGGCTGTCGGCGGAGTTGTCGCGGTTGTCGCCCATCATGAAGAAGTGACCCTCGGGAACGGTGTAGATCGGCGTGTTGTCCGACCCCTGCATGGCGATGTTGAGGATATCATGCTTCACGCCGTTCGGCAGCGTTTCGGTCCAGCGCGATTTCTCGCAGACGCCGCCGGTGCCCACGGGGCCGTTCTCGCAGCGCGGGCGCAGCCCCTGTGGCCCCTGCGGTTCGGCAGTCTCGGTGAAGGTGCCATTGGCCTCGACCTCGACCGGGGTGCCGTTGATGTGGAGCAGCCCCTGCTTGACTTGGATCTGGTCGCCCGGCAGGCCGATCACCCGCTTGATGAAGTCCGTGCCGTTGACCGGGTGACGGAAGACCACCACGTCGCCGCGCTCGGGTTCAGAGCCGAAGAGCCGGGTGTTGTCGCCGTCGAGAAAGCCGCAGATATCCTTGGCGTCGATGTCGATGCCGAAGGAGTTCAGGCGGATCGACGGGCAGGAGGCATAGGAATAGCCGTAGGTCATCTTGTTGACGAAGAGGAAGTCGCCGATCAGCAGCGTGTCCTTCATCGAGCCCGAGGGAATCCAGAAGGGCTGGAAGAACAGCGTGCGGAAGACGCCCGCGATGACCAGCGCCCAGAACACCGTCTTGACGGTTTCCCAGATCCCGCCCGATTTCTCTTCTTTTGCCATGAAAACCCGCCCCTGTGCCTCGATGTGCCTCGGTTCCTAGGCTTCATGGGCGGGGGCGGGGAGAGTGTCAAGGCGGCGCAAAGGCCGGGCAAATCTCTTCGGAGAGATTTGCAAAACTCGTCGAAGGGTTTTGCTCGGGCGTTACCCCGATGTGATCGGGGTTTTCAGCGGTCTCGCCTCGATCACCACGAAGGCCTGCGCCCAGGGGTGATCGTCGGTCAGCGTCACGTGAATGATCGCCTCATGGTCCGGCGGGGTCATCAGCGCGAGCCGCTCCTTCGCCCAGCCGGTCACCTGCATGACGGGCTGGCCCGTCGGCAGGTTGCTCACCGCCATGTCCTTCCACGAAATGCCCATGCGCAGCCCGGTGCCGAGCGCCTTGGAGCAGGCCTCCTTGGCCGCCCAGCGTTTGGCATAGGTGCCCGCCACGTCCTTGCGGCGCTCGGCCTTGCGTTGCTCGGTCTCGGTGAAGACGCGGTTCCGGAAACGGTCACCGAAGCGCGCGAGTGTCGCCTCGATGCGCTCGATATTCGCAAGGTCGGTGCCGATTCCGAGGATCATCCGTGGTCTCCGGGGTCGCGGGCGGTTACGCCCGCGCCTCGTCCATCAGGCGGCGCATCTCGGCGATCGCCGGGCCGAGCCCGAGGAAAATCGCCTCGCCGATGAGGAAATGGCCGATGTTGAGCTCGACGACCTCGGGGAAGGCAGCGATGGGCTGCACCGTGTCGTAGGTCAGCCCGTGGCCGGCGTGCACCTCGAGCCCCAGCGCATGGGCGAAGGCGGCCATCTCGCGCAGGCGTTCGAGCTCGGCGTCGCGCTCGTCGAACCTGCCTTCGGCGTGCAGGTCGCAATAGGCGCCGGTGTGCAGCTCGATCACCTGCGCGCCGATGCGATGCGCGGCCTCGATCTGCGGCTTGTCGGGAGCGATGAAAATCGACACCCGGCAGCCCACCTCGCGCAGGGGCGCGATGAAATGCGCCAGCCGGTTCTCTTCGCGCGCCACCTCGAGCCCGCCCTCGGTGGTGCGCTCCTCGCGCTTCTCGGGGACGATGCAGACCGCGTGCGGCTTATGGCGCAGCGCGATGGCCTGCATCTCGTCGGTGGCGGCCATCTCGAAGTTCAGCGGCACCGAAAGCGCGCCCATCAGCCCGTCGATGTCGGCGTCAGAGATGTGGCGGCGGTCTTCGCGCAGGTGCGCGGTGATGCCGTCGGCCCCGGCCTCCTCGGCGATCCTGGCGGCGCGCAGGGGGTCGGGATAGGCGCTGCCGCGGGCATTGCGCACGGTGGCGACGTGGTCGATGTTGACGCCAAGTCTCAGGCGGCCGGCATAGGGGGTCATCGCGTGTCCTCCGGGCGACGATAGGGGTCTCTTCGCGCCGGACCCTAGTCCGGCGCGCCGCCCTCGTCAGCCGCTTTCTGCTTCTTTTTCAAAGCAGCGAGCTTTTTCTTCAGCGCGCCGCGGCGGCGGTTCTGGTAGGCGCGGATCACCGGCACCGAAAGGTAATAGGCCACCAGCCCGGAAATGATGCCGGGAAGGATGCCGCCGATCAGGTAGGGGTAAAAGACCTCGTGAAAGAAGATCCGCAGGTTGGTCCAGTCCGCCGGGTCCCCGGTGAAGACCGCGCAGACGTTGTGCCAGAGGTCTTGGCCCGCGTAGGCGAACTTGTCGAGCAGCGAGGCGTGATGCGGCGAGCGGCGGTCGATGCCGAGCAGGAAATACCCCAGTTCCAGCGAGACAATGCCGATCGGAACGTAGGTCAGCGGGTTGCCGAAGAAGGTGCCGAGCAACGAGGCTAGGATATTGCCCCGCACCAGCCAGGCGAGCGCGGCGGCCACCACGAAATGTAGCCCATAGAGCGGGGTGAAGGTGGTGAAGACCCCGGCAAAGATGCCACGGGCGATCGTCTCAGGCGAATCGGGAAGCCGGTGCAGGCGATATTGGACATAACGGGCGGCGCGCCCCCAGCCGCCACGCGGCCAGAAGAATTCGAGCACGGCCCTCCAGACTGGCCGTTTGTCGCGCCGCTTGAAGACCAATGGCGCCTTTCCCCTTTGTCTCTATTCCGCAGCGGCAGGCACGGCCGCCAGGGAGGTATCGCGGTGACGGCTGACCGAGGCCACGTCGCTTTCGGCTTCGAGTGCAGACATCACCGAATGGAGGTGCTCGGCGTCTCTCAGTTCCACGTCTATCTGGAGTCTGAAGAAATCCGGTTTCCGGTCGATGAAGTGCAGGTCCGAGATATTGGCCCCGCGCTCGCCGATCAAGGTGCAAATGCGCCCCAACACCCCGGCATCGTTGCCGACCGTGAGGTCAAGGCTCATGTCATAGGCCGCGGGGTGCGTGCCCTCGGCCCAGTGCAGGTCAACCCAGCGCTCGGGCTGTTCCTCGTATTTGGCCAAAGCTTCGCAGTCGATGGCATGTACGAAGACGCCCTTGCCGCGCTTGGTAATGCCGACGATCCGCTCGCCCGGCAGCGGCTGACAGCAGCGCGCCCGGGTGAAGCCGGTGCCTGGCTCGAGGCCGATCACCGCGCGCTGCATCTCGACCTCATGGGCGTCGGACGGCGTAAGGTCGGGATAGACCGCGTGCACCACCTCGCGGGTGGTCAATTCCGCGCTACCAAGGCGGGCGAGCACTTCGTCCGCCCCCTCGAGTCGGAGCGTCTTGGCCGCCTTTTCCAGCACTTTGTCGGTGGATTTCTTGCCGACGTGTTCGAAGGCGGAGCGCGCCAGTTCCTGTCCGAGCTTGATGAAGCGGCCACGACCGGCCTCGCGCAGGGCGCGGCGGATGGCGCTGCGTGCCTTGCCGGTGGTGGCGATGTCGAGCCAAGTTGCCTGCGGGGTCTGCCCCTCGGCGGTGATGATCTCGACCGACTGGCCATTTTTCAGCCGGGTCCAGAGCGGCACGCGGATGCCGTCGACCTTGGCGCCGACGCAAGCCGAGCCGATGCGGGTGTGGATGGCATAGGCGTAATCGAGCGGCGTGGCGCCGCGCGGCAGCTTCACCACGTCGCCCTTGGGCGTGAAGCAGAACACCTTGTCCGAATACATCTCGAGCTTCACCGCCTCGAGGAACTCGTCGTGATCCTCCTCGGCATCAAACTGTTCGGTGAGCGAGGAGATCCACTTGGCGGGATCGACGGCAAAGGGGTTCTCGGAGCGCACGCCATCCCGGTAGGACCAATGCGCGGCAACGCCGGTCTCGGCCACGTCGTGCATCTGCCGGGTGCGGATCTGCACCTCGACGCGCTTGCCGTCGCGGCCCGAGACGGTGGTGTGGATCGAGCGGTAGCCGTTGGATTTCGGCTGGCTGATGTAGTCCTTGAAGCGACCGGGGACCGAGCGCCAGCGCTGGTGGATTACCCCGAGTGCGCGGTAGCAATCCATCTCGGAGCGGGTGATCACCCGGAAACCGTAGATGTCCGAAAGGCGCGAGAAGCCCATGCCCTTTTCCTGCATCTTGCGCCAGATCGAATAGGGCTTCTTGGCGCGGCCGAAGACCTCGGCCTCGATCTGCGCCTCTTCCAGCTCTTGCCGCATGTCGCCGGTGATCCGGTGGATCACGTCGCCGGCTTCCTTCTGCAGGTTGATGAAGCGGCGGATGATCGAGGCGCGCCCCTCGGGGTTGAGCACCCGGAAGGCCAGGTCCTCGAGTTCTTCGCGCATCCACTGCATGCCCATGCGGCCGGCCAGCGGCGCGTAGATGTCCATGGTCTCGCGCGCCTTCTGCACCTGCTTCTCAGGGCGCATGGCCTTGATCGTGCGCATATTGTGCAGTCGGTCGGCGAGCTTCACCAGAATCACCCGCAAGTCGCGGGACATCGCCATGAAGAGCTTGCGGAAGTTTTCGGCCTGCTTGGTCTCGGACGAGGAGAGCTGCAGGTTGGTCAGCTTGGTGACCCCGTCGACCAGATCCGCCACCTCGGTTCCGAACCGGTCCGCGACATCCTGGTACGAGGCGCGGGTGTCCTCGATCGTGTCGTGCAGCAGGGCGGTGACGATGGTTGCGTCATCCAGTTGCTGCTCGGTCAGGATCGCGGCAACCGCAACGGGATGGGTGAAGTACAGCTCGCCCGAATGGCGATACTGCCCCTCATGCATCCGCAGGCCGTAATCATAGGCCTCGCGGATCAGCTTCTCGTTGGTCTTCGGGTTGTAGTTGCGGACCAGGGCAACAAGGTCTTCCGCCGCGATCATGGGCGCCCATCCTTACGCTGGCCCGCTACAAGCGAGCCTCTCAGCTCTCTCCTTGCGCTTCCATCAGGGCGCGCAGGAGCTTCTCTTCCGACATGTCGTCGTCTGCGGGCTTGTCCTGCTCGGCACCCATGAGAAGCGCCATGCTGTCCTCTTCGGGCTCGTCGACCTCGATCTGGGTCTGGTGCGACTCGATCAGGCGCTCGCGCAGCTCGTCGGCGGACTGGGTTTCCTCGGCGATTTCGCGCAGGGCGACCACCGGGTTCTTGTCGTTGTCGCGATCGACGGTGATCGGCGCACCCGAAGCCACTTCGCGCGCCCGATGGGACGCGAGCATCACCAGCTCGAAGCGGTTGGGAACCTTGTCGACGCAGTCTTCTACCGTGACGCGGGCCATGAGCGTTTCACCTTCGGTTGACCGTAAGAAATGAGACTCCTACCGCGATGCTTCTGGATTGACAAGCGCAAACGCGGCGTTCCATCGCCGCCCGTCAGTCACCCCTTCGATCACATTGGGACGACCTCGGCGCGGGCCTGCTCGGGCAGTGCGTCGCACAGTTCGCGCGCGGTGCGCCCGAGGAGCGGGTGACGCCAATCAGCGGCAATATCGCAAAGGGGAACAAGGACAAATGCCCGGTCCTGCAACCGCGGATGCGGAAGAATCAGCTCGGGCGGCGACACCTCGGTTTGCTTCTCCATGGCAAGGGTCCGCCAGCGCGTCTGGGCTGCCTCATTCGGCATCACAGTTTCGCCAGCGGCGAGAAGATCGAGGTCGAGCGTCCGGCTGCCCCAGCGGCGCTCTCTTTCGCGGCCGAACTGTGCCTCCACCCGGTGCAGCGCAGCAAGCAACAAAGCGGGATCCGAAGGGCCGTCCAGCATCGCGCAGGCGTTGCAGTAATCGGGTCCGAGTCCCGCAGGAAAACAAGGTGTTGCGTAGAACCTGCTGACCTTCTCTACGGAATATCCCTCGCGCGCGAGCGCCGCCAGTGCGGCCTCCAGAGTTTGTAGCGGGGTGCCGACCTCCGAAGGCAGGTTTGACCCCAGGGCAATCAGGAAACTCTTAGGTAAACCCATCCTTACACTATCCTTCTGCATATATTGCGCTGCTTGAAAAGCTGCCTGAAACGCTTACTCTCAAGGCGGGTGCCCCTTTATTCCATTTTTTCCACTCACGGATCCGGCGCCCTGATTGCTCGAAAGGACATTTGATGTTTTACAAGGACGAACGGTTGGCGCTGTTCATCGACGGGTCGAACCTGTACGCAGCCGCCAAAGCCCTCGGCTTCGACATCGACTACAAGCTGCTCAGACAAGAATTCGTGCGTCGCGGCAAGATGGTGCGCGCATTCTATTACACGGCACTTCTCGAAAATGACGAATACTCGCCGATCCGCCCGCTCGTGGACTGGCTGCACTACAACGGCTTCACCATGGTGACCAAGCCCGCGAAGGAATATACCGACGCGCAGGGCCGCCGTAAGGTGAAGGGAAACATGGACATCGAGCTGACCGTCGATGCCATGGAACTGGCGCCGCGCGTCGATCACATCGTGCTGTTCTCTGGGGATGGGGACTTCCGGCCGCTGATCGAAAGCCTGCAGCGTCAAGGCGTTAGGGTCTCGGTCGTCTCGACGATCCGCAGCCAGCCGCCGATGATCGCGGACGAGCTGCGCCGCCAGGCCGACAACTTCATCGAGCTCGACGAGCTGCGCGAAGTGATCGGCCGCCCTCCGCGTGAACA
Source organism: Salipiger sp. PrR003 (assembly GCF_010500785.1). Taxonomy (NCBI): domain Bacteria; kingdom Pseudomonadati; phylum Pseudomonadota; class Alphaproteobacteria; order Rhodobacterales; family Roseobacteraceae; genus Salipiger; species Salipiger sp. PrR003. The sequence goes on along the minus strand of NZ_JAAGOV010000087.1, from coordinate 95,745 downwards.
ACAGGCGGAGCGCAATTTCGAGGTCGCCAACGGGAACTGATCCCTTGGTGCCTTCCAAGACTGGCGGATCTTATGGGGATGAGGTCCGCCGATCATGCTAGGTGAGGCTGCCAGTTACGGCGGCCTCTTCGTCGCGGCTTTCGGAGCCGCGACAATCCTGCCGTTCCAGTCGGAACTTATCTTCGTCGGCTTACAACTCGGCTCGAACCTGCCGATCTGGGCACTGGTGCTCGTGGCGAGCATCGGCAACACGCTCGGCTCTGTGGTCAATTACGCGCTTGGCGCCGGGCTCGAGCATTTCCGCCATCGTCGCTGGTTTCCCGTCACCGAGGCTCAGCTCGAGCGGGCGCAGCGCTGGTACGCCAAATGGGGTATCTGGTCGCTGCTGCTGAGCTGGGCACCGCTGGGCGATGGCTTCACCGTGGTCGCGGGAATCATGCGCACCCCGCTCTGGCTCTTCGTGCTGCTTGTCGCCGTGGCAAAGACCGGGCGTTATATCATACTGGCCTGGTTGACCGCTGCGACCCTGGGCTGAGCCTCTGGACCCGCGCCCGCAGAGCCACTAGGTCTGGGACAACAGGAGACGCACCGGTGACCAAAGCCATGACCAAAGCCCCTCTCACCCTCTATCTCGCCGCGCCGCGCGGGTTCTGCGCCGGCGTCGACCGGGCGATCAAGATCGTCGAGATGGCGCTCGAGAAATGGGGCGCGCCGGTCTACGTGCGGCACGAGATCGTGCACAACAAGTTCGTCGTCGACGGGCTGCGTGACAAGGGCGCGGTCTTTGTCGAGGAACTCGAGGACTGCCCGCCCGACCGTCCGGTGATCTTTTCCGCCCACGGCGTGCCCAAGGCGGTGCCCGCCGAGGCGGCGCGGCGCGAGATGGTCTACGTCGATGCCACCTGCCCCTTGGTTTCGAAGGTGCACATCGAGGCCGCCCGTCACCACGACAACGGCCTGCAGATGATCATGATCGGCCACGAGGGGCACCCGGAGACCGTCGGCACCATGGGGCAGCTCCCCGAGGGCGAAGTGCGGCTGGTCGAGACCGTCGCGGATGTGGCCGAGGTCGAGGTTCGTGATCCCGAACGTCTTGCCTTCGTCACCCAGACCACGCTGTCGGTCGACGACACGGTGGACATCGTTGCGGCGCTGCGCGCCCGCTTCCCCGCCATCGTCGGTCCGCACAAGGAAGACATCTGCTACGCCACCACCAACCGCCAGGAGGCGGTGAAGGCGATCGCCCCCGGTTGCGACGCGCTGTTGGTCGTGGGGGCGCCAAATTCCTCGAACTCCAAGCGGCTGGTCGAGGTGGCGCGCAAGGCGGGCTGCAGCTACGCCCAGCTGGTCCAACGCGCCGAGGACATCGACTGGCGCGCGCTCGAGGGCATCCGCGCGGTGGGCGTGACCGCCGGAGCCTCGGCCCCCGAGGTGCTGATCGACGAGGTGGTTGCCGCCTTCGGCGCGCGCTACGACATGACCGTCGAGAAGGTCGAGACCGCGCAGGAGAACGTCGAGTTCAAGGTGCCGCGCGTGCTGCGCGTGCCGGCCTGACACTTCCGCACCGCGCGTTCCGTGCGCGGCGTTGACAGCGGGCGGCCAATCGGAAACCTTGCGGCGCAAGCACCCGCCGAAGGAGAGACCATGCCCCGCCCAACCCATTCGCGGAGCCGCGCATGAGTTCCGTGCCCCGCGCCCCGCTGATCCTCGCGCTCGCCGGCCTGCTGCCTTTCCTCTGGTCGGTGGCCACGCATTTCAACGGCGCGCTCTACGATTGGTCGCTGGCCCATCTCGGCAGCCGCTTCGTTGCGCCCTACCTGCAGCTCTCGTACGGCACGGTGATCCTCGGCTTCATGTCGGGCGTGCTCTGGGGCTTCGCGACCAAGGCTGGCGGTGCCAAGGCGGCGACGGCCTACGCGCTGTCGGTGCTGCCCGCGCTCTGGGCCTTTTTCATGGTGGGCGGCGGGCCGGTGGCGGCGGCGACGAACCTCGTCTTCGGCTTCCTCGGCCTGCTGCTGCTCGACGCCTTCTTCCAGCTCTGGGGGCTGACTCCGCGTTGGTGGCTGGCGCTGCGCGTGCCGCTGACCGCCGCGGTCGTCGCCTGCCTGTCGGTCGAGGCCTTCCTGTGAGCGACGCGTGCCGGGCGTCGCCGCTCGGGCTTGACGGCACCTCCGAGCCATGGCTTAGCGTGCTCGCCCATGGCTGACCTATATGCATATACCGACGGAGCCTGCTCCGGTAATCCCGGCCCCGGTGGCTGGGGCGTTCTCATGCGCGCGATGGAGGGCGAGACCGTCGCCAAGGAGCGCGAGCTCAAGGGCGGCGAGGCGGAGACCACCAACAACCGCATGGAATTGATGGCGGCGATCAGCGCGCTCGAGGCGCTGTCGCGCCCGTCGAGGATTACCGTCGTCACCGATAGCGCCTACGTGAAGAACGGCGTTACCGGCTGGATCCACGGCTGGAAGCGCAACGGCTGGAAGACCGCCGCCAAGAAGCCGGTGAAGAATGCCGAGCTCTGGCAGCGGCTGGACGAGGCGCAGAAGCGCCACGACGTCACCTGGGAATGGGTCAAGGGCCACGCCGGCCATCCCGAGAACGAGCGCGCGGACGAGCTGGCGCGGGCGGGCATGGCGCCCTTCAAGGGCTGACGCCATGTCGCCGCTGGTCTTGCTCGACTATGCTTCGGTGCTGATCTTCGCCCTCACCGGGGCGCTCGTCGCCAGCCGGTCGCAGCTCGATGTGGTGGGCTTTGCCTTTCTCGCCTGCCTGACCGCCGTCGGCGGCGGCACCACGCGCGATCTGCTGCTCGACCGCCACCCGGTGTTCTGGATCGCCGAGCCCACCTATCTCGCCATCGCCTGCGCCGCCGCGTTGCTGGTCTTCTTCACCGCGCACCGGCTGGAGAGCCGGGCCAAGGCGATCCTTTGGCTCGATGCCGCGGCGCTTTCGGTGGCGGTGGCCGCGGGCAGCTCCATCGCGCAGGCCGAGGGCGCGGCCTGGGGCGTGGTGCTGGTGATGGGGGTGATGACGGGCTGCCTCGGCGGGCTGATGCGCGACGTGGTGGCCAACGAGGTGCCGCTGCTGCTCAAGCAGGGCGAGCCCTATGCCACCTGCGCGCTCTGCGGCGCGCTGGCGCTGCTGGCGGCTGGCTGGCTGGGCCTGCCGCCCTTCTCGGCGGCGCTGGTCTGCGCCGGGGTGACCTTTGCCCTGCGCGCCTCGGCCCTGGCCTTTGGCTGGGGCATCCCGGTCTACAAGTCGCGCCCGCCGCGGGCCTGACGGTCGCCCTGTAGGGCGAGGGGCGCTGCCCCTTGTGCGCCCCGGGCGTAGTTTCAAAGAGAAGAAGGGAAGGAATCAAGACGGCTGGGGGCGCGGCGCCTGCGGCGCCCGCAGCCGATCCGGGTCACTGCAGGTCGGCGAAGGCCTTCTGCAGGCGGCTTCCGGCCTCGGCGATGGTGGCGCGGGGCGCGGCAAGGTTGATCCGCAGGAAGGTCTCGCCGCCGGTGCCGAAGGAGGGGCCGGGGCTGACGGCGATCTTGGCGATATCACGCACCCGCGCGTTGACCTCCTCGAAGTCCATGCCGGTGCCCGAGAAGTCCACCCAGGCGAGATAGGTCGCCTGCAGCGGCATCGAGCGCAGGCCGGGGATGGCGTTGACCATTTCGTCAAAGAGCGCCCGGTTGCCCTCGAGATGGGCGATCTGCGCGTCGACCCATTCCGCGCCCTCGGGCGAATAGGCGGCCGCGGTCATGATCAGGCCGAGCGCGTTGGGCTTGCTGTCGAGCGCGGTCAGGCGGTGCTCCATCCGCTGGCGCAGCCCGGCGTCGCTGATGGTCAGCGCCCCGACGCGCTGGCCCGCGATGTTGAAGGTCTTCGACGCGGCGGTGAGGGTGATCAGACGGTCTTCGCTTTCAGGGGCCGCCACGGCCATCGGCACGAAGGTCTCGCCCTTGTAGACGAGATCGTGGTGCACCTCGTCCGACAACAGCATCAGGTTGTTGCGCTTGGCAAACTCGGCAACTGCGCGCAGCTCGTCCGCGGTCCAGATCCGGCCCGAGGGGTTCTGCGGCGAGCACCAGATCAGCATGGTCTCCTTGCCGGTAAGCCGCGCCTGCGCGTCCTCGAGGTCGAGTTCGTAGCGGTCGCCCTCGCGCTTCAGCGGGCATTCGGTGACCACGCGGTCGGCGCGGCGGATCTTGGCGGCGAACTCGTGGTAGACCGGCGAGAAGATCGCCACGTGGTCGCCCGGGGCGGTGTAAACGTCGAGGCACATGGCCACGCCGTTGCCCAGCCCGTGCACCGGCACGATCCACTCCTGCTCGATGTGCCAGCCGTGGCGCTCTTTCATCCACCATTGCACCGCGCTGGTGTAGAGCCCCATCGCCGAGAAATACCCGAAGACGCCCAGATCGACCTGCGCCTGCAGCGCGTCACGCACGCAGGGTGCGGTGGGATAATCGGAATCGGCGGTCCACATCGCCAGACCGTCCTCCTGCGGCACGCCGAAGAGCTTCTCCATGAGGTCCCACTTGGCCGAGCCGGTGCCGCGGCGGTCGATCGGTTGGTCGAAGAGGTCTTTCATGGTCTCACTGTCACTTTCTGCTCTGGAACTGCCGGAATGCTGCTGCGGACGCTAGCGGCTTGGCGCCCGAGTGCAAGGGGCGGGGGCGCGGGCATCTTGCGCGCTCACGCGCATTTGCCTAAGTGAAGCGCATGAAACGCCCCATCCTCATCCACCCCGATCCGCGGCTGAAGAAGCTCTGTGCGCCGGTGCCCGACCTGTCGGACGAGCTGCGCGTGCTGGCTGACGACATGCTCGAGACTATGTATGACGCGCCGGGCATCGGGCTGGCGGCGCCGCAGATCGGCGTGCTGGAACGGCTGATCGTGCTCGATTGCACGCGCCCCGATGACGGCGACACGCCGCGCCCGCTGGTGATGTTCAACCCGCGGGTGATCGCCAGCTCGGACGAACGCAACGTCTACGAGGAAGGCTGCCTGTCGATCCCCGAGCAATATGCCGAGGTCGAGCGGCCGAAGATTGTCGAAGTCGAATGGCTGGACCGCGACGGGAAGCTGCAGAAGGAAGAGTTCGACGGTCTCTGGGCGACCTGCGTGCAGCACGAGATCGACCACCTCGACGGCAAGCTCTTCATCGACTACCTCAAGCCGCTCAAGCGCCAGATGATCACCCGCAAGATGGTCAAGCTGAAGCGCGAGAGGGCACGGATTTGAGCCTGCTGCCGATCCTGCGCTGGCCCGACCCGCGTCTGTCGCAGCGCTGCGCCGAGGTCGGCTCGGTGACCGATGTGGCCGGGCTGGTCAGCGATCTTTTCGAGACCATGTACGATGCCCCCGGCCGCGGCCTCGCCGCGCCGCAGGTGGGCGCAATGGTGCGGGTCTTCGTCATGGACGCGGGCTGGAAGGACGGCGAGATGACGCCGCGCGCCTGCATCAACCCCGAGATCACCTGGGCCTCGGACGAGCGGGTGACTGGCCCGGAGGGCTGCCTGTCGATCCCCGGTGTCACCGCGCAGGTCGCGCGTCACGCCCGCATCCGCCTGGCCTATACCGATCTCACCGGCGAGGTGCAGGAGGTCGATCTGGCGGGTGCCGAGGCGATCGTCGCGCAGCACGAGTACGACCATCTGGACGGTCTGGTGCATTTTGACCGCCTCGACGCCGAGGCGCGTAGCGCGCTGGTCGCCGACTACGAGGCGCTGGCGCAAGGAAGCTGCCAATGACCGCACGCCCCTGCATTCCCTGGCCCGACAAGCGCCTGCGCACGCCCGCCGCGCCGGTCGAGGCGATCACCGACGAGATTCGCCGCGTCTGGGACGACATGATCGACACGATGGAGGCGATGCCCGGCGTTGGCCTTGCTGCACCTCAGATCGGGGTGATGCTGCGGCTCGCCGTGGTCGATGCCTCGGAGGAGCGCGGCAAGGCGATCCGCATGGCCAACCCCGAGATCCTGCACGCCTCGGTGAAGATGAATAGCCATGAAGAGGCGAGCCCGAACCTGCCCGGCGTCTGGGCCAAGATCGAGCGCCCGCGCGGCGTGACCGTGCGCTTCATGAACGCCGAGGGCGAGATGCAGGAGCAGGACTTCGTCGGGCTCTGGGCGACTTCGGTGCAGCACCAGGTCGATCACCTGAACGGCAAGATGTATTTCGATCATCTCGGTAAGGTGAAGCGCGACATGCTGATCCGCCGCTCCAAGAAGCGCGGCTGACGCACGCCCTTGTCCGAGGCTGCGCTGGCGGCGAGGGCGGAATTTGCGTATTTGTCAAAGTGAAGAAGGGGCGGGCGCTGTCGGGCGAGCCGTTACCCTTGGGGTATCTTTGGAAACAGGAAAGGGGCGGCGGATGCGCGTGGTCTTCATGGGAACGCCGGACTTTTCGGTGCCGGTGCTCGAGTCGCTGGTCGGGGCCGGACACGAGATCGCCGCGGTCTACAGCCAGCCGCCGCGGCCCGCCGGGCGCGGCAAGAAGGACCGGCCCTCGCCGGTGCAGGCCCGCGCCGAGGCGCTGGGGTTGGAGGTGCGCCACCCGGCGAGCCTGCGGGGGGCTGACGAGCAGGCGGAATTCGCCGCGCTGAAGGCCGATGTGGCGGTGGTCGTGGCCTACGGGCTGATCCTGCCGCAGGCGATCCTCGATGCGCCTGCGCGCGGCTGTCTGAATATCCACGCGTCCTTGCTGCCGCGCTGGCGCGGGGCGGCGCCGATCCACCGGGCGATCCTGTCCGGCGACCCGGAGACCGGCGTGTGCATCATGCAGATGGAGGCGGGGCTCGACACCGGTCCGGTGCTGCTGCGCGAGGCGCTCACCATTGGCGCCGAGGAGACCACCGGGGAGTTGCATGACCGGCTCTCCAAGATGGGCGCCCGGCTTATCGTCACCGCGCTCGAGCGGCTGGACCTGCTGGAGCCAGTGCCGCAGCCCGAGGCGGGGGTGACCTATGCGCAGAAGATCGACAAGGCCGAGGCGGTGCTGGACTGGAGCCTGCCCGCCGAGGAGGTCTCGCGGCGAATCCGCGGGCTGGCGCCCTTCCCGGGGGCCTGGACCATGGTGGATGGCGAGCGCGTCAAGCTCCTCGGCGCGCGGGTGGTTCCGGGCGAGGGCGCGCCGGGCGAGGCGCTGGACGGGGGCTTCGTCATCGCCTGCGGCTCGGGCGCGGTGCAGATCACCCGGGCGCAGCGCGCGGGCAAGGGCGCGCAGGATGCGGAGACCTTCCTGCGCGGCATGAAGGTTCCCGCCGGCACGGTGCTGGGCGGCGCATAGCGGGAGGACACGGCATGGGCATTCTCTGGCTTCTGATCATCGGCGCCGCGGCGGGCTTCTTTGCCACGCGAGTCATGCAGGTGCGGACTGGCGTGCTGCAGACGGTGGCCCTCGGCATGGGCGGCGCGCTCATCGGCGGGCTTGTGCTGCGCGGGCTGATCGCGGTGACCGGTGCGCTCGCCGGGCTCATCGGCGCGGTGCTGGGCGCGATGCTGCTGATCTGGATCCTTCAGAGGTTCGGGTCGCGCTGAGCTAGCACGCCCCGGCTGTGCGCTCATGCCGGAGGGGCTGCGCGCGGGTGCCTGTTTGCCGGGACAGGCAGCTCCCCTACGTATTTCTTGAAAGAAAACGCAGGGAGCGCGCACATCATGGGCCAACTGGTCGACGGCGAATGGCAGGACACCTGGTATGACACCAGCAAGACCGGCGGGAAATTTGTCCGGTCCACTGCCAAGTTCCGCAACTGGATCACTGCGGACGGCAGCGCAGGACCCTCGGGCGAGGGCGGCTTCAAGGCCGAGCCGGACCGCTATCATCTTTACGTCAGCTATGCCTGCCCCTGGGCGCATCGAGCGCTGATTTTCCGGGCTCTCAAAGGGCTCGGTGACCTTATCCCCGTGAGCGTCGTCCATCCCGAGATGCTGTCCGAAGGCTGGGAGTTCCGCACCGACTTCGAGGGTGCCACCGGCGACCGGCTGCACGATCTGCCCTTCCTGCGCGACATCTATCTCAAAGCCGATCCGGAGATCTCGGGGCGGGTGACCGTGCCGGTGCTCTGGGATCGCCAGCGCGAGACCATCGTGTCCAACGAGAGCGCCGAGATCATCCGCATGTTCAACTCTGCCTTCGACGGGCTGACCGGCAACACGGATGACTATTGGCCCGAGGCGCTGCGCGAGGCCATCGAGCCGGTGAACGCGCGCATCTACGACACGGTCAACAACGGCGTCTACAAGGCGGGCTTCGCGACCTCGCAGGAGGCCTACGAGGCAGCGGTTCTGCCGCTCTTCGAGACGCTCGACTGGCTCGAGGCGCGCCTGTCCGGCCAGCGCTACCTGATGGGCGACCGGATCACCGAGGCCGATTGGCGGCTGTTCACCACGCTGATCCGCTTCGATACGGTCTACCATGGCCATTTCAAGTGCAACCGGCGCCGGATCGTCGACTACCCGGCGCTCTGGGCCTATGTCCGCGAGCTTTACCAATGGCCGGGCGTGGCAGAGACGGTGCGGCTCGACCACATCACGCGGCACTACCACTACAGCCACGACACGATCAATCCGCACCGCATCGTGCCGATCGGGCCGGTGCTCGAGCTCGATGCGCCGCATGGGCGCGACGCGCTCTAAAGCGCGGGCTGAGAACTCAGACGGCGCGGCGCGCCGTAATGTTCGACCATGGCGGCCAGGTCCGCGGGGGCCGTCGCCGTTGGCAGGTAGGCGCAGGCATTGGCGCAGTGACGGAAGATCGAGCCGTCAGAAAAGACTGGCGCGTTCGTCACGAAGACGACGCGACAGTTGGGCTGCCGGTAAGAGGCGAAATCCGCGACCGCAAGTGCGCTGCCCGCGGCGAGCATCAGGTCGAGCACGATCACGTCGATGTCCTCGCCGCGGAGCATCTGGGTTGCGCCCTCTTGGTCCTGCGCGACGAGGACGTTGGCGCCGTTGCCTACAAGATGGCGGCTCCAAATCCGGGCGAGGGTCTGGTCACCTTGTACGATGAGGACTTTCATTCATCATCTCCCGGTGGACACTTCCCCTTGACCGCAGCTGACCGTGATCTGTTCTCGATTTTAGCCGGATTTGTCCTGCTCCACTGTTTTCGGGCGGCTTCCTAAACAAAACATTAATTTTGCCCGGCAGCGATGAATATTCGCTCACAGGGCCTGCAACCGGGCGTGATCGGTGCGGAGCCCGGACCGCTTGCCTGCCGGTCGCGGGCTGATAGGGTGGGGGCAGTCTTTGTGCGAGGTGTCGATGCGTGTCCTGCCCTTCCTGACCGCCCTGCTGCTTCCCGTGGCGGCGCAGGCGCAATCGGTGCCCTGCGGCGGCGACTTCCGCGACTTCTTGCGCGGCGTGTCCGAAGAGGCCGTGGCGCAAGGCGCGAACCCGGCGATGGCAGAGCGCTTCTTCTCCGGCCTCAGGCAGGACCCCAAGGTCCTGAAAGCCGACCGGGCGCAGGGCATCTTTCAGGCCCCTTTCATCGAGTTCTCGCGCAAGCTGATCTCGCAGGACCGGCTCGACAAGGGGCGCCGCAAGGCCGACGAGTGGGATGCCGTTTTTGACCGGATCGAGCGCGACTACGGCATCTCTCGCGGGGTGCTGCTGGCCTTCTGGGCTTTCGAGACCGACTACGGTGGCTACCAGGGCAACTTCAACACCGCCAATGCGCTGGCCACGCTGGCGCATGATTGCCGTCGGCCCGAGCTGTTCCGCCCGCAGTTGATCGCCGCGCTCGAGCTTTACGAGCACGGCGATTTCGACCCTGCGACCACCACCGGGGCCTGGGCGGGCGAGATCGGCATGGTACAGATGCTGCCCCGGGACATCATCGAGAACGGCGTCGACGGCGATGGCGACGGGCATGTGCGGCTCAAGGCGTCGGTGCCCGATGCGCTGATGTCGGGCGCACGGATGCTCTCGGGCCTTGGCTGGCGTCCCAACGAGCCCTGGCTGCAGGAGATCACTCTACCGGCGGAGTTCGACTGGTCGATGACCGGCCTGGAAACGAGCCTGACCGTCGCCGAATGGGAGCGGCTGGGAGTTGCCGGGCGCAATGGCGCGCTGGATGACGGGCGGTTGCAGGCCTCGATCATCCTGCCACATGGGCGGGGCGGTCCTGCCTTCATCGCCTATCCGAACTTCCGGGTTTTCTTCGAGTGGAACCAGAGCTTCACCTACGTGCTGACCGCGGGGTACTTCGCCACAAGGCTCGAGGGCGCGCCGGTCTACGACGCGGGCAGCCCTGCGCCGGGGCTTTCGGGGCCGCAGATGCAGCAGTTGCAGCGCAAGTTGCAGGCGCGCGGCTTCGACGTCGGAGAGGCGGATGGCATCCTCGGCGCGGGGACGCGGAGCGCAGTGCGGAAGGTGCAGGCCGAGATGGGCCTTGCTGTCGATGGCTGGCCAACGGCAGAGCTGCTGCAGGGCTTCTGAACGTAATGCTGCAGGCCTGCGGAAAGGGCCGGGCGGACAACGCCCGGCCTTGGTGTTTTCCGATCAGGCGAGAGCGGTTTCGGCGGCGGCGGAGAGGCGCAGGAGGCGGTCCTCCTCCATCGGCGCGGCCATCAGCGAAATCCCGCAGCTCGGCGTGCCGGTGGGCAGCGTGGTCGCGCAGAGCCCCATGACATTGCCGACCCGAGTGTTGCGCAGGGTGAGCAGGTTCTCGGTCACGTAGTAGTCGTCGTCGCTGAGCAGCCGGTCGACCTTGGGCGGCAGGTTCGGGGCGCTGGGGCAAAGCACCGCGTCGAAGCCCGCGGTGGCCTCGGCCCAGGCGGCGCGGGCCTGCATCATCCGCTCCCAAGCACGGAGGTACTCGGCGGCGGTGAAGGCCTTGCCGCCCTCGAAACGCTCGCGGATTGGCGCGAACATCAGATCGCCGCGGTCGGTGATGTCATCACCCCAGGTGGCCCAGGCTTCCGCGGTGTAGAGCACGGCGGCGTCGCCCATGGGGATGGCGACCTCGGGCACGTCGAGCGGCACGATCTCGGCGCCCGCGGCTCCCAGTCGCTCAAGCGCCGAATGGTAGGCGGCGGCCGGCTCGGGGCGCAGCCCGTCCATGACGATGGTGGTGAGCGCGGCGAAGCGCACGCCTTCGAGGGAGGCGCCGGTCAGGTCGGGGACACGGCGACCCTCGAGGGCGGCAAGCATCAGCGCCGCGTCTTCGACGGTGCGGCACAGCGGGCCGACCGTGTCGAAGCGCGAGGCCAGCGGCACCGCGCCGACCAGCGACAGGCGCCCCGCGGTGGTCTTGAGGCCGACGAGATCGTTCCAGGCCGCGGGGATGCGCACCGAGCCGCCGGTGTCCGAGCCGACCGCGGCGGCGGCAAGGCCGAAGGCGACCGAGGCCGCGGCGCCCGAGGAGGACCCGCCCGCCACCGCCTCGGCGTCATTGACCGAGGGCGGGGTCGCGGTGACCGGGTTCAGACCGAGGCCGGAGAAGGCCAGCTCCGACAAGTGAGTCTTGCCGAGGCAGACCAGCCCCATGGCGGTGGCGGTCTGCAGCACTTCGGCGTCGGTCTCGGGCACCCGGCCCTCAAGCAGCTTCGAGCCCGCCTCGGTCGCCACGCCGGCCGTGTCGAAGAGGTCCTTCCAGCTCACCGGCACGCCGTCGAGCGGCGAGAGGCGCATGCCCGCCTTGGCGCGGGCGCTAGCGGCTTTCGCCTCGGCCAGTGCGCGGTCAGGCGTCACCCGCGCGTAAATGCGATCCCTCAGCGGGTGCGCCGCGATTTTGTCGAGATAGGCCTGCGCCAGATCGACCGGGTCGACTTCGCCCGCACCGATCGCCCGCCCCAGCTCTGCCGCGCTTTTCCCTGTCCAGTCCGTCATGCCGCTTTCCTTGTTGAGGCCGCCTTCCATCCTGGGCGGCTTTGCTTTTTTCGATTGGCGCGACGGTAGCGGCACGGCGGCGCATGGACAATCCCACCCGCAGGACCATAGTACGCCCCATGACACAGGACAGCGATCTGCTCATTATCGGCGGCGGCCTCAACGGGCCAGCCCTTGCGCTGGCGGCGGCCAAGGCCGGCCTCAGCGCCACCGTCATCGACGCCCTGCCCGCCGAGATGCGGGCCGACCCCGAGTTCGATGGCCGCGCCTACGCGCTGGCGCTTGCCTCGGTGCGGCTGCTGGCCAATCTCGGGCTGTGGGAGCAGCTTTCCCCCGACGCCCAGCCGATGAGCGCGATCCGTGTCACCGACGGGCGGGTTGGCGAGGCGGAGGTCTTTCTCGGGCTCGATTTCGCCTCGGCGGAAATCGAGGAAGGCCCGATGGGCCATATGGTCGAAGACCGCTTCCTGCGCCGCGCTCTGCTCGAGGCGATGACCGCCGAGCCGCTGGTCACCCATCGCGCCTCGGCGACGGTGGTCGGGCAGGCGGTGGACGTCTCGGGGGTCACGGTGACCCTGGCGGATGGCGGCACCCTGCGCGGGCGGCTGCTGATCGGTGCGGACGGGCGCAGCAGCGGCACCGCCGCGCGCGCCGGGATCAGGCGCATGGGCTGGAGCTACGGGCAGACCGCGCTGGTCTGCGCCATCGCGCACGAACTGCCGCACGAGGGCGTGGCGCATCAGTTCTTCATGCCGAGCGGGCCGCTCGCCATCCTGCCGCTCACCGGCAACCGCAGTTCGATCGTCTGGAGCGAGAAGGACGCATTGGCCCGTGCCATCCACGCCCTGCCGGACGAGGAATACCTGCAGGTGCTGCGCCCGCGTTTCGGCGACTTCCTCGGCGAGATATCCCTCGCCGGGCCGCGCTACACCTACCCGTTGGGGCTGACCCTGGCGAATGCCTTCATCGCCGATCGGCTGGCGCTGGTGGGAGACGCGGCGCATGGCATGCACCCGATCGCCGGGCAGGGGCTCAACGCCGGGCTGCGCGACGTGGCGGCGCTGGCGCATGTTCTGACCCATGCGCAGCGGCGCGGCGAGGATGTGGCCTCGCCTCTGGTGCTGGCGCGGTACCAAAGCTGGCGTCGCTTCGACACGGCGGCGCTGGCGGCGGCGACGGATCTGTTCAACCGGCTCTTCTCGAACGACAACCCGATCCTGCGCGCCGGGCGCGACCTTGGCATGGCGCTGGTGCAGGGTGTCCCCGGCCTGCGCCGCAACTTCGTGCGCGAGGCGGCGGGGCTTACTGGCGAGTTGCCGGATCTCATGGCGAAATAGGGCGGGCTAGCCAAATTCCTTCGAGGGAGCTCGCAAATCCCTTCGTAGAGATTTGCGCGGGAGCATAAGAAACAGCGGGCGGATGCATCGGTCCGCCCGCTGCTTTTCTAGGGGCGTTACTTGATCCGCTGGCCGTTGGCGAGGATCTGACCCTGCTCGTTCACCTCGATGGTCGAAGTCTGGGTGTCCGGCTCGGAGCCCGGCACGGTGAACATGCCCAGCATCATCCGTGCGCCCATGGCGTCCTGCTGGCTCAGCAGCCCCATGGCGATCAGCTTGTCGATCAGCCCGTTGGCGCCGCTGATGTTGAAGGTCACTTCGCCTTCGGGCGCAGGCATGCCGCCGAAGCTCTGGGTGTCCTCCTGGTTGAAGGCGAAATCGCCCTGTCCGGTGATTTCCGCTCCCGCAGCCGAGACCGTCAGGCTGTTCAGCGTGAGCGCGTTGAGCTCCGCCGGCGGGGTCTCTTCCTCCTCGAGCTTTGTCAGCCCGGCGGGGTCAAAGAGCGAGACCAACGGTGTCACCTTGCCGGTGAGGTCGAAGGCCAGCGTGGCCGGATCGCGCGGCAGCGTGGCGCCGGGATCGAAGATGCCCCAGATCGCATCCGACAGGGTCAGCCCGCCGAGGGTCACCCCGAGGGCCATGTCCTGCGGTGTGTCGGATTTCGCCAGCGGCATCGATAGGTTCAGGCTGAGTTGATCGATCGCGGCACTGATCGGGAAGGGCAGATCGCCGCCCTCGGCCTCGTAGCTGAGCGCCTTGAGGCCGAAGGCATAGCTCATCCGGGTGCTGTCGATCGCGCCTTCGAGCGAGCCGCCCTGAGAGCTGCTGCTGCCGGTCATCGTCTCGCCGCCGTCGGTCAGGGCAAAGGTGGTCTGGCCGCTGTCGAAGGTGATTGTGCCGCTGCCCTCGAAACCGGCGCCCATGATCGCGACGGCATCGCTGCCGGGCGCAGCTTCGGGGATCACCGATTCGCCGCGGCTGGTCAGGCCGGTCACCCGACCCGAGACCTGTCCGGTGCTGCCTGGCTGCTCGGGATCGCTGCCCGAGAGGTCGTAGCGCAGCTCATCCGCCTGGTAGCTGTGACTGTAGCGGCGCTTGCCGTCTGCCGTGGCGACCTGGGAGCTGCCGGAGAGCGGGCCGGTGGCGAGACTGGCACTGAATACGTCGCGGGAAAGCTCCTTGCCCTCGGCCAGAAGGCGGATCAGCTCGAGCTTGGTGGCCTCGGCGCTGTAGGTGTAGTTCAGGGCGTCGGGATCGCCCGAGGCGACGAGGCTGAGCGCCTGCTGCGCCAGCTCGAGCGTCATCTCGACCGGCTCGGTGCCCTCTTCGGAGACGCGCACCTCGATCGGCATGGGGCTCGGAAAGCGCAGCCCGACGGTGCCGTCGCCGAGATCCTCCAGAGTGAGGTCGGCAAGCCCAACTGTGACATCGCCGGCCGCCTGGCCCTCGCTCTCGGGGATCGCCATGCGCAAGGTCAGATCGCCCAACATCAGGTTGCCGCCGCTCTCGCTTTCGGTGACCGAGACCTCGTAGCCGACGCCTTCGAGCAGCTCCGACAGGTCGTCCCAGACCTCGGCGGGAGTGACATCGGCATGGGCGGGCAGCGCCAGGGTCAGCGCTGTTGCGCCGACCCCCAATCTTGCCCCGAGATCCCCAGTGAGAAACCGCATATCCAATCCTTTCAGACGTAGGCCGTAAACAATGGCCTAGAGTTCGCCTTCCCCCGCGTTGGGGTCAAGAGGCTGGACCGTGGGTAAGCCAGTGTTTACCAAGAGGGGGATTCTGCTAGCGATGGGGCAAACCATGGACCTGACGGGGAAAACCGCGCTGATCACCGGCGCGAGCCGGGGCATTGGCGCAGCGGCGGCGCGTCTTTTTGCCGAAGCCGGGGCAAATGTCGCGCTGGTGGCGCGCGGCCGCGAGGCGGTGGCCGAGCTGGCTGGCGAGATCGGGCCGAAGGCGATTGCGATCCCCTGCGACATCTCGCGCTACTGGGAGGTCGACCAGGCGGTGCAGGCCTGCGTCTCGGCCTTCGGGCGGATCGACGTGCTGGTGAACAATGCCGGGGTGATCGAGCCGATCGCGCCGCTGGCCGGCGCCGACCCCGGCGCCTGGGGGCAGGCCGTCGACGTGAATCTCAAGGGCGTTTACCACGGAATGCACGCCGCGTTGCCGCTGATGCTGGCGGCGGGGAGCGGCACGGTGCTGACCATCGGCTCCGGCGCTGCACATCACCCGCTCGAAGGCTGGTCGGCCTATTGCGCCTCGAAGGCGGGGGCGCTGATGCTGACCCGCATGGCCGATGCCGAGTACCGAGATCGCGGCATCCGCGCGATCTCGCTCTCGCCCGGCACGGTGGCCACGCAGATGCAGCGCACGATCAAGGCCTCGGGGGTGAACCCGGTCAGCGAGCTGGACTGGGAAGACCACATTCCGCCCGAGTGGGTGGCAAAGGCGCTGCTTTGGATGTGCGGGTCCGAGACCGACGACTACCTCGGCAGCGAGATCTCGCTGCGCGATGAGGCGGTGCGCCGCGCGATCGGCGTCGCATGATCTCGCTCGCGCGGGAGGGCGGTTACTGGCTGGCGGTGATCGACCGTCCCGAGAAGGCCAATTCGCTCACCCCGGAGATGCTCGAGCGCCTGTGCGAGATCGCCGAGGCGGCGCGCGAAGCGCAGGTGCTGGTGATCACCGGCACCGGGCGCGTGTTCTCGGCCGGTGCGGACCTCGAGGTGGCGCGGGCGGGGCTCGCGACCTCGCCGCTCTGGGAGCGTCTTTCCGGCGCCCTCGCGGCACTGCCGGGGCTGAGCATTTGCGCGCTCAACGGCACGGTGGCCGGCGGAGCGATGGGCATGGCGCTGGCCTGCGATCTGCGTATCGCGGTGCCAGGAGCCAAGGTTTTCTACCCGGTGATGGCGCTGGGCTTTCTGCCGCAGCCGTCGGACCCGGCGCGGCTCGCATCGCTGGTCGGCCCGGCGCGGACCAAGATGATCCTGATGGCGGGGCAGAAGGTGCCGGTGGAAGAGGCGCGGGATTGGGGGTTGATCGACCGCATCGTGGCGCCAGAGGATCTGCTGGTCACGGCGCGCGCGCTGGCCGAGGACATGTTGTCGGCCGACCCGTCGCATGCGGCCGCCATCAAGGCGCTGATCCGCTAAGGCGCCCCCCGCCAGGCGACGATGCGCGCGCGCCGTTCACCCGGCAGGGATGGCCTGCGCGAGGGGTTTCGCGCGCACCGCCGATCCGTCAGGCCGCGCGGCTTTGCGGTGGATGGGCGTCCTGCGGGGCGCGCAGGTCGAATTCGCTTACCAGTGCTGAAAGCCTCTGCGCCCCCTCAGCGAGCTCGGTGGAGGCGTCCCGGCTGGCATCGGCGACCTCGATGTTCTGGGAGGTAAGGTCGCGCAGCCGGGTCATGGCGTTGTTCACCCCCTGAAGCTCGCGGTTCTGCGCCTCGGCGGCGGCGCTGATATTCGAGAGGACCTCGTCGACCCGGAGGATCTGTTCGAGAATGGCCTGCAGCGCCTCGCCGGTCTCTCCCACGAGGTTGACGCCGCCGCTGACCTCCCGGGCGCTTTCCTCGATCAGGCCCTTGATCTCGAGCGCGGCATCGGCGGAGCGGCTGGCGAGCCCTTGCACCTCCATGGCGACCACCGCGAAGCCCCGGCCCGACTCGCCTGCGCGTGCGGCCTCGACCCCGGCGTTGAGCGCTAGGAGATTTGTCTGGAAGGAAATGTCCTCGATCACCGCGGTGATCTGCGCGATACGCCCGGAGCTCTCGGCGATACGATCCATGGCGGCCACCGCATTGCGCACCACCTCGCCCGAGCGGTCGGCGCGGCCCTTGGCCTCATCGGCGAGGTCCTTCACGTCCTTCAGCGCGCCATTGGTCTCGGCCAGGGTGCTGGTCAGCCCCGAGACCGTCTCAGCGGTGCTGCTGATGGTCTCGACCTGGGCGGTGGTGCGTTCGGAGAGATCGGCGGCCGAGCCACGCAACCCGCGCGAGCGTTCCTCGATCTCTCCGACGGTGCCGGAGACGGCGCGCATCACCTCGCGCAGACGGGCGGTGGCGGTGTTGAAGTCGTTGCGGATCGCGTCGTATTCCTCGGCCAGAGGCTCGTCAAAGCGCAGGGTCAGATCGGCGCGGGCCAGCGCGTTCAGACCCTCGGTGACGAGATCGACGACCTGCTGGTGGCGGGCATTGAGCTGGGCCTCGTCCTCGGCGCGCTTTTCGATCGCGGCGCGCGAGAGTTGCTTGAAGCGGTAGATCGACTGCGCCATGTGCCCGATCTCGCCGCGGCTGTCGATGTAGGGCACCCAGGCCTCGAACCGGCCCTCGACGAAATCCATCATCACCGAGGTGAGCCGCCCGAGCCGCCGCGTGACGAACTCGGCGATCAGCACCCCGGTTCCGGCCGTGGCGAGGGCGACCAGGAGCGTCAGCGCGCCTGTGATCATCAGGGCCCTGCGCGCCTCTTGCGCGGTGGCGAGCGCCAGCGCCGAGGTTTGCGTGCTGAGGCCGGTCTCGACTTCGCGGAGCGCATCGATCCAGGCCGTCGAGGCGGCGAACCAGGCAGGGGCGGTCAGCGTGCCGCGCGCGCCCCCGTAGGGCAGCGCCGAGATCGTTTCGACCATCGGCGCCAAGGCCTGCGCGGCAGGGGTGGCGCGCAGCTCGTCGAGCAGGGCTGGCCGCTGCAGTACAAGCGCCGCGCGCGCGAGGGAGGCGTTTTCGCGCGCGGTGAGTTCCATGAAGCGGCGGTGCACCTGCGGCGGGAAGACATCGGTTCCGAGCCCGGTTGCGCCCATGGCGCGGGCCAGCCCGGCGCTTTCCTTGGCAAGGCCGATTTCCTCGCGCGCCTCCATGAGGGCGCGCGTCGCCGGGGAGCGTGCGAAGTCGCGCATCTGCCGTCCCGCGGCGAGCAGCAGATCCACCAGCCCGGTGTAGGTCCCGGCCAGTTCAGGCACGCTCAGGGCAAAGCGGTCGATCTTTGCGCGAAGATCGGGCAGGGCGTCGGTCTGCTCGCGGAGGGTGGCCATGGTCATGGGGGCGGCGGTTTCGGCCGCGGGGACCGCATCGAAGAACTTGGCGAGCAGGGCGTCGGTAGCCTGGCGCTGCGCCGCGAGATCGGCGGCGAAATTCTTGCCGCGGGACGAGGTGAAGCCGGCCGAATAGCCGCGTTCCTTCTGCAGCGCGTGCACGAGATCCGCGAACACCTCGGCCTCGGTCGCGATGCGTGCGACCCGCTCGAGCGCTTGGGCATTGCGGTTCAGGCGCAGCAACTCCTGCCCGGAGAAATAGAGCACCAGCGCCAGAAGGGGGCCGAGCGCGCCCAGAAGTATCAGTCGCAGGCTCATTGGCAAGGGTCCGTCCAAGAAGTGCAAGCTTGGACCTTGTGGACCCGGAGGGGTGAACACTTGCTGAACGGCGCGAAGGCGCGAGCGGAAATATGTCGCGAAATTGATTGGCTTCGCGGCGCCCCGCCTGATCACGGCGGGGCGCCGGAGGTCGGCGTCAGTTCAGGGCCGCGGTCACGGCGGCCTTGGCATCGCCCCCCTCAAGCGTGGTGACGCCCTCGAGCCAGCCGTCGAGCACGCCCGCGTTGGCCTTGAGCCAAGCGGCGGCGGCCTTGTCGGGATCGGTGCCGTCGTTGAGGATCGCGCCCATGATCTCGTTTTCCATCTGCAGCGAGAATTCGAGATTCTCCAGCAGCTTGCCGACGTTGGGGCACTCTTCAACGTAGCCGGCGCGGGTGTTCGTGTAGACCGTGGCACCGCCGAAATCCGGGCCGAACCAGTCGTCCCCGCCCGACAGGTAGGTGAGGTCGAAATTGGCGTTCATCGGGTGCGGCTCCCAGCCCAGGAAGACGATCGGCTCATCGCGCTTGGTGGCGCGGTCGACCTGCGCCAGCATGCCCTGCTCGGAGCTTTCCTTGACGTCGAACGCCTTGAGGCCGAAGGCATCGGCCTCGATCATGTCGAGGATCAGCCGGTTGCCGTCGTTGCCCGGTTCGATGCCGTAGATGGTCTCGTCGAGCTCGTCGGCATGGGCGGCGATGTCGGCGAAATCGGCGATGCCGAGCGCAGCCCCGGCGGCGTTGGTGGCCAGCGTGTACTTTGCGCCTTCGAGGTTGGCTCGAACCGTGTCGACCGAGCCCTTCTCGCGATAGGGGGCGATATCGCCTTCCATGGTGGGCATCCAGTTGCCGAGGAAGACATCCACGTCGCCGCGGTCCATCGAGGTATAGGTGACCGGCACCGAAAGCACCTTGATGTCGGTGTCATAGCCAAGCGCCTGCAGCACCACGGTGGTGGCGGCAGTGGTGGCGGTGATGTCGGTCCAGCCGACGTCCGAGAAGGTGACGCTGTCGCAATCCGCATGGGCGGCGCCGGCCGTGGCGAGCGCGGTGAGAAGCGCGAGGCGGGAGATGGTCATGATCTTGTCCCCTGTTGGTTTTTTGTGCGCGCAAGTAAGCCCCTTTCGCCAATGCTTTGCAACGGCTCCGGGCGCAAGGCCTCTCGCCTTTCTGGCGCGGGCTGTGGCAGGCTTCGCAAAACACGACAGCAAGACACAACGAAGAGCGGCGGACGGAGACAGGCATGGCGGAACTCGAGACGAAGATCGCGCAGGGGCGCGGGGACGAGGCGGCGGATCTGGTGCTCAAGGGGGGGCGGATTTTCGATCTGGTCACCGGCGAGCTGATCGCGGGCGATGTGGCGATCTGCGGCGACACGATCGTCGGAGTTTACGAAAGTTATGCGGGGCGTGAGGAGATCGACGTCGGGGGCGCGATCCTCGTGCCCGGGTTCATCGATACGCATTTGCACATCGAGAGCTCTCTGGTCACCCCGTTCGAGTTCGACCGCTGCGTGACGCCGCGCGGGGTGACCACGGCGATCTGTGACCCGCATGAGATCGCCAATGTGATCGGCGCCGAGGGCATCCGGTATTTCCAGCAGGCCTCGGCGCATACGCTCATGGACATTCGGGTGCAGCTTTCTTCCTGCGTGCCGTCGACCCACATGGAAACCGCCGGCGCGGAGTTGCTGGCCGAGGACATCGCCGCGCTGATGGGCCATGCCTCGGGGATCGGACTGGCGGAGTTCATGAACTACCCCGGAGTGATCTTCCGCGATCCCGAGGCGATGAAGAAGCTCAAGCTTTTCGAGGGCGCGCATATCGACGGGCATTGTCCGCTGCTGTCGGGCCGCGATCTCAATGCATATGTCGCGGCGGGCATCCGTACCGAGCACGAGGCGACCAGCGCAGAGGAGGCGCTGGAGAAGTTGCGCAAGGGAATGCGTGTGCTGATCCGCGAAGGGTCCGTCAGCAAGGACCTGCACGCGCTGCAGCCGCTGCTCAGCGAGCGCACCTCGCCCTACATGTGCCTCTGCACCGACGACCGGAACCCGCTGGACATCGGCGAGCATGGGCATCTCGATTACATGATCCGCACGTTGATCGCGTTGGGCACGCCGCCGCTGGCCGCCTATCGCGCGGCGTCGCTGTCGGCGGCCGAGGCGTTTGGCCTCAAGGACCGCGGCATGATCGCGCCGGGCAAGCGGGCGGACATCGTGGCGATCGACAGCCTTGAAGGGTGCCACGCGCAGCTCGTGCTGGCGGGCGGCGTGGTGGTGGATGACGCGGCCTTTGCCGCGCGCGAGACGATCCCCGAGGTTGGGCGCGGGTCGGTGCATGCGCCGAAGCTTGATGCGCAGAGCTTCCGCGCCACGGCCAATCGCGAGGAGACCGATGTGATCGGCATCCGCGAGGGGCAGATCCTCACCGATCACCTGCACGAGACCGTCGAGATCGAGAACGGTGACAAGGCGCCCGACGTGGCGCGGGATCTGATCCGCATCGCGGTGGTCGAGCGGCACGGCAAGAACGGCAATATCGCCACGGGTTTCGTGCGCGGCTTCGGGCTTCAGAAGGGGGCGATCGCCTCGACCGTGTGCCACGACCACCACAACATCGCCTGTGTCGGGGCGGACTACGCCGACATGGCGCTGGCCTCGAACCGTCTGGCGGAGATCGAGGGGGGCTTCGTGGTGGCGGCGGAGGGGAAAATCATCGCCGAGTTGGCGCTGCCGGTGGCGGGGCTGATGAGCCTCTTGCCCTTCGAGGAGGTGCGCGACCGGCTGGTCGAGCTGCGCGCCGCGGCGCGCGGTCTGGGGGTGACGCTCGAGGAGCCCTTCCTGCAGCTCGCCTTCCTTGCGCTGCCGGTGATCCCCGCGCTGAAGATCACCGACCGCGGCATGGTGGATGTCACGAAATTCGAGATCATCCCCGGCTGAGCGGGATCACTCTTCGTCGTCGTCCTCGTCATCGTCGTAGAACGGGGTGACCTGGGCGACGATCACCGAGTTCTCCTCGAGGGCGCGGCCCATCAGCTCGCGTTCCGCGTCGTCGATCTCCATGCCCTGCGCGACGCGCTCTTCCTCGGTGCCGTAGCCGGTCACGTCGAGCGGGTTCATGTCCGCCTGCTTGAGGATCGCCACGGTCTCGCGCACTGCCTCTGCCTCGTCCACGCCGGAGGCGTAGCAGAGCAGCCCGGCGCCGGTCGCGCCCTTGGGCAGACCGTCGCCATCCTTGCGGCCGACCTCGACCAGAAGCGTGTAGACCTGCTGTTTCGACGGTTTCTTGCCCATGTTCTCTCGCTCCGCGATGGTTGCCGTCCGCAATGCGCAAGCGGCACGGACATGTCAAGCAAGCCGCGTCAGGGGGCGATCACGGCGACCGCCACGGCACAGGCGTAGACCGCCATCATCAACACGCTCTCGATGCC
Organism: Salipiger sp. PrR003; assembly: GCF_010500785.1. Taxonomy (NCBI): domain Bacteria; kingdom Pseudomonadati; phylum Pseudomonadota; class Alphaproteobacteria; order Rhodobacterales; family Roseobacteraceae; genus Salipiger; species Salipiger sp. PrR003. The sequence goes on along the minus strand of NZ_JAAGOV010000087.1, from coordinate 73,798 downwards.
GATCCGGGCCGGACCCTCGCGCTGGCGGAGGATCAGCCCGCCGAGCAGGATGGCGGTCATGATGAGGCCCGTCGCCAGCCAGTACACATCTGTCTGGGTCATGTGGTGGAACAGCGAGCCTTCGCGGTAGGCGACGTCGGAGAAGACAAGGAACAGCGTGTCGAAAGTATTGCCGCCGATGATCCCGCCCACGGCAAGCTGCAATGCGCCGCGGCGCACGGCGACCAGCGTGGTGATCAACTCTGGCAGCGAGGTGACAGTGGCGGTGATCAGCGCGCCGACGAGGCTGGAGCCGAGGCCGAAGCGAGTGATGAACGTGCTGCCGACCTGTGAGATCACCCATCCGCAGAGCCCCATGATCGCCACCAGCGCCGCGAAGATCAACGCCGGCCTCATCACCGGGGCTTGGGGGTCGTTCTCGTCGTCGGGTTCGTCGTGGCGGGTGTCGGAAGTCTCCACCGGCTGCCACATGGGTTGCTCGCGTACCGAGGCCGAGAGTTTCACGCCCGCGATGTAGGCAATGAGCATGAGCGGTGAGATCGGGTGGATGCCGAGCAGGGTGATTTCCGGCCCGGCCATCGCGGCCAAGGGTAGCGAAAGCAGCAGCATGAGCATGACTGCCTGGAACAGGTTCGCCGGTTCGGCGGCGGCGTGCTCCAGATTGGCACGGCGGTGCAGCAGGTCGGCTATGGCAAGGAACAACGTCTGCGCGGCGATGCCGCCCACCGCGTTGGAGACGGCAAAGCTGGCGTCCCCGCTCGCCGCGCCGGTCACAGATACGACGACCCCCGAAAGAGAGGTGGCACCGCCGAGCAAAACACCGCCCGCCAGTGCCTCTCCCATGCGGGTGCGATCAGCGATGAGGTCGGCAAGCGAGGTCGCGCGCACCGACACCGCCAGGACGATGGCGCCGGCCACCGCGAAGATGGCCAGCAGCCAGGGCAGGGAGAGGGAGGCGATCAAGAGGTCAGCGCAGCTTGCGGTAGCCCCAGATCAGCAGGCAGGCGCCGATGATGCCGACGAAGAGCTGCGGGATCCAGGTGTTGGCGGCGTAAATGCCGACCAGCGACAGGATCAGGTTCAGCACGACCGCGCCGATGATTCCGAGGATGACATTGGTGAGAATGCCGGTGTCGGCCTTCATGATCATAGAGGCAATCCAGCCTGCAAGCCCGCCGACGATAATGGACGCAAGAATTCCGAGACCCATGGTGCGTATCCCTCATTTGGAAAAGTGACGCAGGGAGAACGCCTTGGGCGGAGAATGGTTCCGAGATCGGGCGCGCCGGGGCCCGGCGGCGTTCGATGTGTGGGGGGACGCAAAGAAAAGGGGCGCCGCGCGGCGCCCCGTTCCGAATGGTCTGCCGGGCCGGGGCCCGCACGCTCAGTCGCGCAGCAGCTCGTTGATGCCGGTCTTCGAGCGGGTCTTTTCGTCGACGCGCTTGACGATGACCGCGCAGTAGAGGCTGACGCCGTTCTTCGAGGGCATCGAGCCCGCGACGACCACCGAGTAGGGCGGCACTTCGCCGTACATGACTTCGCCGGTCTCGCGGTCGACGATCTTGGTCGACTGGCCGAGGAAGACGCCCATGCCGAGCACCGAGCCCTCGCGGACGATCACGCCCTCGACAACTTCCGAACGCGCGCCGATGAAGCAGTTGTCCTCGATGATGGTCGGGCCGGCCTGCATGGGCTCGAGCACGCCGCCGATGCCGACGCCGCCCGAGAGGTGCACGCCCTTGCCGATCTGCGCGCAGGAACCGACGGTCGCCCAGGTGTCCACCATGGTGCCGCTGTCGACATAGGCGCCGAGGTTGACGAACGACGGCATCAGCACCACGCCCGGCGCGATATAGGCCGACTTGCGCACAACGGCGTTGGGCACGGCGCGGAAGCCCGCGGCCTTCCACTGGTTGTCGCCCCAGCCCTTGAACTTGCTGTCGACCTTGTCCCACCAGCCAGAGCCCTGCGGGCCGCCGTCGTGCTGCTCCATGTCCTTGATGCGGAAGCCGAGCAGCACCGCCTTCTTGGCCCACTGGTTGACGTGCCAGCTGCCGTCCGCCTGTTTCTCCGCCACGCGCAGCGTGCCGCTGTCGAGGGCGTTGAGCGTGTCCTCGATGGCGTCGCGGGTTTCGCCGGTGGTTGCGGGGGTGATCGTGTCGCGCGCCTCCCAGGCGGCTTCGATGGCGGTCTCGAGCTGGGCGTTGGACATTTGCGTCTCCTCTCGTGCGGGTTTACTGCCCTATAGCGGCAGGGTGCCGCCGCGACAATCCGAACCGTGGGCAGCCCCCTATGCTCCCCATGGGCGAGCCGTCGAGGTGCGGCGCCTGCAGGGCAGGCCAAGACAGGAGAGACCGATGGCAAAACCAATCCACAGCATGATCCGCGTGCTCGACGAGGCGCGCTCGCTGGCCTTCTACGACACCGCTTTCGGGTTGAAGGTGGCGGACCGTCTGGATTTCCCGGACTTCACGTTGATCTACCTCCGTACCCCCGAGAGCGATTTCGAGCTCGAGTTGACGGTGAACAAGGGGCGGACCGAGCCCTACGAGATCGGCGATGGCTATGGGCATCTCGCGGTCTCGGTCGCGGACCTCGAGGCCGAGCATGCGCGGCTGACTGCGGCGGGCCTTGCGCCGCGGAAGCTGGTGGAGTTTGCCCCCGCGGGCGAGGTGGTGGGCCGGTTCTTCTTTATCGCCGATCCCGATGGCTACCAGATCGAGGTTCTGGAGCGCAGCGGGCGATTCTCTTGATCCGCTGACCGGCGCGGCAGGGCGGAGGAAGAGGGGGGGCTCTGCCTCTGCTCTGCCGCCGCCCCCCCGGAGACTTATATCCCGAAGACGCGCGCGGGCTCAGCCGAGCGGGTCGGGCGCTATATTGCCGCCGCAGAGCAGCACGGCGACGCGCTCGCCCGGTTCGGGGCGGTAGGCGCCCGAGCGGAGCGCGGCAAGGGCGGTGGCCCCGGCCGGCTCGACCAACAGGCGGTGAGCCTGCCAGAGCGCGCGCTGCGCCTCGGTGATGGCCTCGTCGGTGACGGTGACGCGACGGGTGAGGTGCCTTTGCGCCAGCTCGAAGCAGAGGCTGCCGATGCGCCGGGCGCCGAGGGCATTGGCGGCGACACCGGAAACCTCGACATCGACCGGCGCGCCGGCCTGCAGCGCGGCATCCAGCGTGCGGGCCTGTTCCGGCTCGACGGCAATGACCCGGCGCGCACCCTGCAGCCAGGCCAGCGCGCCGCCGATCAACCCACCGCCACCCACGGCGATCAGCACCGTGTCGGCCGCAAGCCCCTGCTGTTCCCACTCGCGCATGACGGTGCCCTGCCCGGCAAGGGTGGGGACGGCGTCATAGGCGTGTACCTGCATCGCGCCGGTCTCGGCCTCATAGGCGCGGGCCTGCTCCAGTGCATTGGCGTACTCACCGGGCACCACGGTGAGCGCCGCGCCGGTGCGCTCGATCAGGGCAATCTTGGCAGGGCCTGCCATCTCGGGCACGAAGATCTGTGCGCGGTGGCCGAGTTGCGTGGCGGCGTAGGCAACTGCGGCCCCGTGGTTGCCACCGGAGGCCGCCACCACCCCGGCGCCCGGCACCGGCAGGCTGAGCAGCGTGTTGAAGGCGCCGCGCGCCTTGAAGCTGCCGGTGTGCTGCATCTGCTCGAGCTTGAGGTCGATCGGCTGATCCCACAGTACCGCGCTGCGCATCACCGGGGTGCGCTGCACATGGGCGCTGCTGCGGTCTGCGGCGGCGGCGATCTCGGCTTTCCAGTCCATTTTCCGTTTTCCCCTGATGCTCTTGGCGCTGCGCACGCTATATTCAGAGTCTGAGCAGAACAAGGACGGCCGACATGAACGACGAACGCCATTCCATTTTCCGCGACGCGGGACGTGACCGCCGCACTGCCGAGCAGATCCCGGACACGCCGCAGACGCGCGCCCCGTCCTACCGACTCGCCTTTGCCGACGAGGCCTTCCTGTGCCGCGAGGAGTTGCGCCCGGTCCGGCTGCAGCTCGAGTTGCTGAAGCCGCAGCTCGAGCTCGACGAGCGGCAGATCGAAAGCACCATCGTGCTGTTCGGCGGGGCGCGGATTCCCGCGCCGGAACACAAGGACGGCGCGCGGACGCAGACCTTGGCGGACCTGTCGCGCTTCTACGAGGAAGCGCGGCTCTTCGCGCAGGTGATGACTCGCAAGTCGCTGGCCACCGGCAACCGGGAATTCGTCATCACCACCGGCGGCGGGCCGGGCGTGATGGAGGCGGGGAACCGCGGCGCCGAAGAGGTGGGGGGCGTTTCCATCGGGCTCAACATCGTGCTGCCGCACGAACAGGCGCCAAACGCATATGTGACGCCGAACCTGTGTTTCAACTTCCACTACTTCGCGATCCGCAAGATGCACTTCCTGATGCGCGCGCGCGCCATCTGCGTCTTCCCGGGCGGCTTCGGAACGCTCGACGAGATGTTCGAAGCGCTGACTCTGATCCAGACCGGACGCATGGAGCGGGTGCCCTTCCTGCTCTTCGGCCGCGAGTTCTGGGAGACGATCATCAACTGGGAGGCGCTGCAGGAGGCGGGAACGATCAGCCCCGAGGATCTCGATCTCTTCCGTTTCGTCGAAAGCGCGGAAGAAGCGGCGCATCTCATCGAGGAATGGGACCCGGCCCCGGCGCGCAGCGACATCCCCGGCCGTTAGGGCGCGAGCCTCCAGAAGACACGAAGAAGGGGCGCGTGATCCGCGCCCCTTTTCGATGTCTGCCGTTTCGTGCGTCCCGTCGCAAACGCTGCCGGGGCTGCGGTCAGAGAGATTGTTTCTCTTCCGCCTTGGCCGGCACCTCCTCGCTGCGCTCGACCCAGCGCGCGATGATTTCACGGGCGAATGCCTCGTCGCGCTCGCCGATGGCCTGGCGGAGATCCTTCATGGCAGTGGCGATCTCGAATTCCGACAGGTAGCTCTCCTGCGCGCGCAGGATCTTGTGGTGCGGCGTGGTCAGCATGTCGGTCGAGATCAGCAGCTCTTCATGCAGCTTCTCGCCCGGGCGCAGGCCGGTTACCTTGATCTCGATATCGCCGTCGGGGGTCTTGTCGTCGCGCACCGTGTAGCCGGCGCCCTCGATCATCTGGCGGGCCAGCTTGTGGATCGGCACCGGCTCGCCCATGTCGAGCACGAAGACGTCGCCGCCGCGCGAAAAGGATCCGGCCAGCAACACCAAGCGTGCCGCTTCCGAAATGGTCATGAAGTAGCGGGTGACCCGGGTGTCGGTGAGGGTGACCGGGCCGCCACGGGCGATCTGCTCCTCGAAGAGCGGGATCACCGAACCGGAAGAGCCCAGCACGTTGCCGAAGCGGACCATCGAGAAGCGGGTGTCGCTGCTGCGGGTGGCGAGATCCTGCACCAGCAGTTCGGCGAGGCGCTTCGAGGCGCCCATGACGTTGGTCGGGCGCACGGCCTTGTCAGAGGAGACGAGGATGAAGCGCTCGACCCCGGCCTCGCGGGCGGCCTCGGCGATGACCTTGGTGCCCAGCACGTTGTTGCGCATGCCGGCGATGACGTTGTTCTCGACCAGGGGCAGGTGCTTGTAGGCGGCGGCGTGCAGCACCACGTCGATGCGGTATTGCTCGAGCACGCGGGCGACGAGCGTCTCGTCAAGCACCGAGCCGAGCACGGGGGTGATCTTGAGCCCGTGGCCAGAGAGGTCGCGCAGCTCCTTGTCGATGTTGTAGAGCGCCAGTTCGGAGTGATCGAGCGCGACGATGCACTCGGGCTTGCAACCGAGCAGCTGACGGCAGAGCTCGGAGCCGATGGAGCCGCCGGCACCGGTGATCAGAATGCGGCGCCCGGAGTAGGCGTGGCTGACGCCCGGCAGCTCGCTCTCGAGCCGGCCGCGACCAAGCAGGTCATCGAGCGACACCGGCGAGACGCGTTTGCGCAACTCGCCCTCGCCGACCAACTCGGCGAAGGAGGGCAGGGCGTGGACCTCGCAGCCGATGGCGCGAAGCCGGTGGGCGATCCGCGCCAGCTCGGGCGGGCGGATCGAGGGCATGGCGAGCACCACGCGGTCTATGTTGCGGGTCTCGATCAGGTGTTTGACCGTCGAGGGCGCATGCACGCGCAGCCCCGAGACCACCAGCGATTGCAACGTCGGATTGTCGTCGACGAAGCAAACCGGCTCGATGGCTTCGTCCTGGCGCAGCGCCGCGACCAGCTGCTGGCCGGTCTTGCCGGCGCCGTAGATCAGCACGCGCATCCGCGGCTTGGTGCGGCGGTAGGCGACGATGGTGACGTGGCGCAGCGCGATCCGCCAGAAGGCGCTGAGCACCATGAGCAGGATGCCGAAGTTGAAATAGACCGGAATCGCGAGCCCCGGCGAGAGCAGCGCGTCGATGACCAGCGCCGCCACCGCGGTCAGCACCGAGAAGAGCGCGGTGCGGGTGATCGCGCGGGTCTCGAAGGCGTTGAGCTTGATCCGCGGCAATTGCAGGTGCCAGGAGATCGCGCCGCCCGCCAGCATGATCAGGATGACCAGCGGGGTCAGCTGCGCGGCGCTTGGCAGGCCGGCGCGCACCATCGCGTGCAGCATCAGCGCAAGACCGAGCGCCGCGGCGACCATGAAGATATCGAGGCTTAGGAAGATGACTTGTTTCTGGGGGCGAGACAGCGAGATGGCAGAACGGTAAAAGCGCAGCCTTGTCTTGCTGGGGCGTGATCGCGTCTTGGCGGCACCGGAGGGGCTTTGGGAATTCTGCTGCCTCTTAGTCGTTCGCCGCATTGTTGCTTCTGCCCAAATAGTCTTCAAATACGTTCATGATCTACGCACCTGCCTAAACATTGGACAAGGGCGGAGATGCTGCTTGCGCGCGGAAGAGCGGATTTCTTCCCTAGAATGCGATTTCAATGCCACGAAAATCGGCGGCGGAGAAGGAAAACCCCCGGCATTCCGGGGTTTTGTGGCAAAGTTTGCCGGAAGCGTGGTTATTTCGCAGCATGGGCCCGCCGGTCGCCGCGGCGCAGTGGAAAACAGCCCTTCCCGATATAGGTGGCATGCGATATGACGCGCGCCAGCCTGCATCGCGGGATCCACTCGCGCGCAGCAACCAGGAAGGAGAGCCAGAACCATGGGCTACAAGGTCGTTGTTGCCGGCGCCACGGGGAACGTGGGCCGTGAAATGCTGAACATCCTCGCCGAGCGCGAGTTCCCGGTCGATGAGATCGCCGTGCTTGCATCGCGAAAATCTCTGGGAACCGAGGTGAGCTTCGGCGACAAGACACTCAAGACCCAGGATCTTGCCACCTTCGACTTCACCGGCTGGGACATTGCACTCTTTGCCGTGGGCTCGGGTCCGACCAAGGAGTTCGCCCCCAAGGCCGCGGCGTCGGGCTGCGTGGTGATCGACAACAGCTCGCTTTACCGCTACGACCCGGACGTTCCGCTGATCGTGCCGGAAGTGAACGCCGACGCGGTGCACGGCTATTCGAAAAAGAACATCATCGCGAACCCGAACTGCTCGACCGCGCAGATGGTCGTGGCGCTGAAGCCGCTGCACGACCGCGCCAAGATCAAGCGCGTCGTCGTGTCGACCTACCAGTCGGTCTCGGGCTCGGGCAAGGAAGGCATGGACGAGCTTTGGGAGCAGACCAAGTCGGTCTACAACCCGGTCTCCGAGGTGCCGCCGAAGAAATACCCCAAGGAAATCGCCTTCAACGTCATTCCGCACATCGACGTCTTCATGGAAGACGGCTCGACCAAGGAAGAGTGGAAGATGGTCGCCGAGACCAAGAAGATCATCGACCCGTCCATCAAGCTGACCGCGACCTGCGTGCGCGTGCCGGTCTTCGTCGGTCACTCGGAAGCGATCAACATCGAGTTCGAGGACTTCCTCGACGAGGACGAGGCGCGCGACATCCTGCGCGAGGCGCCGGGCATCATGGTGATCGATAAGCGCGAAGACGGAGGCTACATCACGCCGAAGGAATGCGTTGGAGATTTCGCCACCTTCATCAGCCGGATCCGCCAGGACAGCACGATCGAGAACGGCCTGAACCTCTGGTGCGTTTCGGACAACCTGCGCAAGGGCGCGGCACTCAATGCCGTTCAGATTGCAGAGGTGCTTGGGCAAAAAGTGCTCAAGAAGGGCTGAGGCTCTCTCAAATCACTAACAAATCGTTAACGCCCGTCCCCGAAAGGGGGCGGGTTTTTGTCATGTTTATAAGCATTTCCCAGAAATTCGGATCACACCCCATCCATTGGGATAGGTGGGCCTCGCCCACTGGGAGCAGCACCTACTCCGCCGTCAGGATGGGCGGGCAATGCAGCCCTTGGTAGAAAAGGTGCATCAACAGCGACGGTTTCCGCCGCACCCGCCAGAAGGCGCAGCCAGTCAAAGGAGTGCCGACATGACCATCGATCTCGCAGACGTCGCCCGTGGCCGCCGCATCGTTGCCGTTGCTGCCCGCGACATGTCGCTGCTGAGCCGGCGGAGCCGTCCTATTCCCACCCTGATGGCGCGCCTGCTGCGCGGCTTCCGCCTGCCGGCCTGAAGGGACCAAGGGATTTGTACGAGTGCCGCCTCGGCGACCTGAGGTCGCCACGTAACAAGGCGAGTTATCCCCCGGGGGCGGGGAGTTTCGAGCCCCCATCGACCCTCGTGTCGCGTTGAGTTTCGCCGGCGGCGTTGTTTTGAGTGCCGGCATGGACGCGGGGGTCTCCGAGTGTTTCGGAGTGTGTGTTGTACCAGTAATGGCGGGGCGCGTGGTCGGGTGGTCGCGGGCCCCGCTGGTTCTTTGACGCTCGGCTGACGGCCGCCGATCCATCCGCCGAACGATGCCCGTCACAGTCCCCTCGTCACATGCCGTCGCCAATCGTGATCCGGTCGGGGGATGATCCGTGGTACACTCGACGTGTTTTCAGTATGGACGAGATTTGAGCAATGGATATTTTTGATCGTTCCGGCGCCTTGCCAGCGCCACGTTTCGGCGATTCTTCGCCAGTCCTGCCCCCCTTCGACCCTGAGAAACCGCGCGCGCCCGACACATTGCCGGGCGATCTCGATTCCGAGACCGCGGCGCTTCTTCGCATGGTTGTGCTGCCGCAGATCGAAGCCGCCTCCAGTTGGGGCGATCTGGTGATGCGGTTGCGGGAGAAGGGATTCGGTCTCGGCTTTCGCGCCGGGCGGATGATTCTCAACCGGCTCGACAGCGGGGCGGAGATTTGCACGGGGCGCAGCCTCGGCGCGCCCCTGCGGGGTCTGGCGGCGCGGCTCGGGCGCCCGGCGCTTCGGCTCAGCCGCGACGGGCTGAGCGCAAGGCTTCAGGGCTGAGCCGCGGGGCCACTCAGACGACGACGTAGTCGCCGGCTTTCGGGTCGTAGCATTCCAGCGATCCGCTGCCGATGTCGTGCCAAAGGCCGTGGATCGTCAGGTGCTGCGATTCGACCGCCTCTCGCACGAAGGGGAAGGTCATCAGGTTCTCGAGCGAGACCAGCACCGATTCCTTTTCGAGCGCGCGGGCCATGTCCTCAGGCTTGCGCTCGACCACCCGCTCGTAGCCGGGGCGCAGGATGTCCATCCAGCGGCCCACGAAGCTCGACTTCTCCTCGAGCTGGGGCGCATTGCCCGAGCACATGTCGAGGCAGCCCTTCACGCCGCCGCAGCTCGAGTGGCCCATGACGATGACATGGGCGACCTTGAGCGCGGTGACCGCGTATTCGACCGCCGCCGAGGTGCCGTGCTGTTGCCCGTCGGGCTTGTAGGGCGGCACGAGGTTGGCGATGTTGCGGTGAATGAAGAACTCGCCGGTATCCGCCCCGAAAATCGAAGTGACATGCACCCGGCTGTCGCAGCACGAGATGATCATGGCGCGCGGGTGCTGGCCCTCGGAGGCGAGGCGTCGGTACCACGAGGAATTTTCTGCATAGCTGGTTGCCTTCCAGCCCTGGAACCTCTGCACCAGGTAGGCGGGTAGCGGTTTGGCGTTGTGCATCTCGATCCTCCAAGCAACTTGAAGCCTTTGACGGGATACGCGGGATTGTCGCGGAATTCGAGAGAAGAAACGCCATCATCTAACCTTTTGGGAACCGGGGTCCGCTATGACAGCGCTGCCGTGGGGGCGCAGAGATGAGGAGAGGGCGGTGACCAAATCGCTGACGTCCGGCCCGACAGGCGCCAGGGCGGTGTCCCGGATCGCTGTGCTCGCACCCTTCGAGAAGGCCGGACTCGACCCGCAGCCGCTCGAGGAGATCTTCGCTCGGCTCGGCCCCTCCGAGGCGGAAAATGCGCTCTGCCGCGCGATGGAGGAGCTGGCCTACCGTCTTGGTGAGCTTGATCGCGTCCATGCGCAGGGCCGCTGGCGCGATGCCTCCCGCCATGCGCGCGAGCTTGGCGGCATCGCGAGATGTCTCGGGATGCAGTCGGTCGCGCGGATTTCCGAGGACGTGCTGACCTGTCTTGGCGATGGCGACGCCGTGGCGCTTGCAGCCACCGTGGCGCGGCTCGGCCGGGTGGGGGAGCGCTCGCTCTACGCCATCTGGGACATGGAGGACCAGGGGGGCTGACATCCGGCGTGCGCTGTCCAGCCCCAGATCGGCCGCTGTCTCCTCACGCAAGCGTCACCGCCGAACGTCCCGGCGTCCCGCCCCCTTGCGGGTGCCGCTGGCTCCGATAGGCTCGGCGCAAACCGACCAAGGGGACCTTCATGAACCTGACTTTCGCACCCGCCGACGCCGGCGCCCTGCCGTTGCATGTGATCGAGGCCGAGGCGCTGGAGAGCTGGCTGGCAGACCAGCCCGCACGCGTGCGCACCTGGGTGGAGGCCAGTGGCTTCGCGGGCGAGATCGGCAATGCACTGATGATTCCCGGCGAAAGCGGCGCTCCCGAGGCAGCGCTGCTCGGCTACGGAACCGCCGCGCGCCGCCGCCGTACCCGCTTTGTGCTGGCCGCAGGCGTCACCCGGCTTGCCTGCGGGACCTATCGTATCGCCTCGGGCCTGCCGGCCGCTGCCGCCGAGGAAGAGGCGCTCGGTTGGCTGCTCGCGGGCTATCGCTTCACGCGCTACGCCGGAGAGGCGCCCGAGATGCCGCGCCTCGTCGCCCCCGAGCGGGTCGATGCGGCAAAACTCGAAGTTCTCGCAGCCGCCGAGGCGCTGACCCGCGACCTGGTGAACACCCCCGCCTCCGACATGGGGCCGGAGCAGCTCGAGGCTGCGGCGCGTAGCCTCGCCGCTGAGTTCGAGGCCGAGATTGAGGTGACCACCGGCGCGGCGCTGCTCGAGAAGAATTTCCCGATGATCCACGCCGTCGGCCGCGCCAGCCCGCGCGCACCGCGGCTGATCGACATGCGCTGGGGCACGACCGGCCCGAGGCTGACGCTGGTCGGCAAGGGCGTCTGCTTCGACACCGGGGGTCTTAACCTCAAACCCGGCAGCTCCATGGGGCTGATGAAGAAAGACATGGGCGGCGCGGCCAACGTGCTGGGTCTTGCCCGGATGATCATGGCTCTGGGGCTGCAGTTGCAGCTGCGGGTGCTGATCCCGGCGGTGGAGAATTCGGTCAGCGGGGATGCCTTCCGCCCGCAGGACATCCTCACCTCGCGCAAGGGGCTGACGGTCGAGATCAACAACACCGATGCCGAGGGCCGGCTTGTGCTGGCCGACGCGCTGGCACTGGCGGACGAGGAAAAGCCCGACTTCATCCTGTCGATGGCGACGCTCACCGGCGCCGCCCGGGTTGCGGTCGGCCCCGATCTCGCGCCCTTCTACACCGATGACGAAGGCTTTGCGGCCGCGCTCACCAAGGCCAGCGGCCCGGCTGCTGACCCGGTCTGGCGCCTGCCCTTCTGGGAGCCCTACGAGGACAAGATCGAGCCCGGCATCGCCGATCTCGACAACGCCCCGGCGGGCGGCATGGCGGGCTCGATCACCGCGGCGCTCTTCCTGCGCCGCTTCGTGACCGACACGCCTTACGCGCATTTTGACATCTACGCCTGGAATCCCTCTCCCGCCCCGGCGCGGCCCAAGGGGGGGCTGGGGCAGGGGCCGCGCGCCATCCTCGGTGCGCTGCCGCAGGTGCTGGGCCTGTGAAGGACAGCATGCTGATGGACCGCCGCCTGACTCCCGCTAACGGCCGTGTCGCCGCCGCACGCCTGCAGGGGCAGGTCGAGGCGCAGTATTTCAGCGAAGGCGAGCCTGCGTCGGTCAGCGCCGCCGTCGCCGACCTGCTCAAGTCCCCGGGCGGCGCGCGCGACCGGCAGCTGACCTACGGGGCTGCCGTCACCGTCTACGAGCGCCACGAGGGCTGGGCCTTCGTGCAGGCGCAGGCCGATGGCTTCGTGGGCTACGTCTCGGAGGAGGCGCTTGGCCCGCGCACTGCGCCCACGCACCGCGTCGCCACCCGCGCCACCCACGCCTATGCCGAGGCCAACCTCAAGACGCCCGACCGTGCCTTCCTGACCCTTGGCGCGCGGCTTTGCGTCACCGGCCAATCGGGCAGCTTCCTCGAGACCGACGCAGGGTTCGTCCCCGCCGGTCACCTGCTGCCGCTGGATCGCCCGGAGCCCGACCCGGTCGCCGTCTCGGAACGACTGCTCGGCACGCCGTACCTCTGGGGCGGCAACTCGGCGATGGGCATCGATTGCTCGGGGCTGGTGCAGGCCGGCCTGCACGCCTGCGGTATCGACTGCCCCGGCGACAGCGACCTGCAGGAGCGGGCGCTTGGCGAGACCCTCGCGCCCGGCACCGCCCCGAAGCGCGGCGATCTGCTGTTCTGGAAAGGGCACGTTGCCTGGGTCGCCGATCCGCAGACCCTGCTGCACGCAAACGCCTATCACATGGCCGTCGCCCATGAGCCCATCGCCAGCGCGCTGACGCGCATCGTGACGCAGGGCGACGGCGAAGTCACCCGCCACGCCCGCCTGACCCCGACCGGAGCCTGACATGACCAGCGATCCCTTCTTCCACCCCGTCTCGGGCATGGACCTGCCGCGCTACGCGGGCATCCCCACCTTCATGCGCCTGCCGCTGGTGCAGCCGGACCACGCACGTTTCAAGGAGGTCGAGATCGGCCTCGTCGGCGTGCCCTGGGACAGCGGCACCACCAACCGCCCCGGCCCGCGCCACGGCCCGCGCCAGCTGCGTGACGCCTCGACGATGATCCGCGCCGAGCACGGGCATTTCGGCATCCGCCCCTTCGAGGCCGCGGCCTGCGCCGATCTCGGCGACGTCGGCCCGAACCCTGTCGACGTCCAGGACAGCATGGCGCGCATCACTGCCTTTTACGATAAGATCGTTGCCGGGGGCATCCGACCGCTCACCGGCGGCGGCGATCATCTCTGCTCGCTTCCTGTCCTGCGCGCTCTCGGCAAGGCAAAGCCGCTCGGCATGGTGCATTTCGACAGCCACACCGACCTCTGGGACAGCTATTTCGGCGGCTTCAAGTACACCCATGGCACGCCGTTCCGCCGCGCGGTGGAAGAGGGGCTGCTCGACCCCAAGCGCATCGTGCAGATCGGCATCCGCGGCCCGATGTACGACCACGAGGACCGCGACTTCGCCAAGGCGGAGGGCATCCGCATCATCCCGATCGAGGAGTTCCACGCCCGCGGCGTGCCCGACGTGATGGCCGAGGCGCGCGAGATCGTCGGCACCCTGCCCACCTATGTCAGCTACGACATCGATTTCGTCGATCCGACCTTCGCCCCCGGCACCGGCACGCCAGAGATCGGCGGGCCGAACTCCTATCAGGCACTGCAGGTCGTGCGCGAGCTGATGGGCTTGAACATCGTGGGTGCGGACCTCGTCGAGGTCTCGCCACCCTTCGACGCCTCGGGCGGCACCGCTTTCCTTGGCGTGACGATCATGTTCGAACTGCTCTGCGCCATGGTCGGCAAGGGCAGCTGAGGCATCCGGTCCGCGCGGTCACACCGCGCGGATCATTCCACCGCGCGGATCAGCTTGCGCTCGAGCACGCGCAGCACGGTTTTCAGATCGTGCCCGCGCTTGAGGACCTGCCCCTCCATGGTGATCACCGCGTATTCGCCCTGCCGCTGTCGCAGCTTGGGGCGTTTCTCGATGCGGTAGAGCGGATGTTCGGCGGTGCGCCGGAAGACGGAAAACACCGCCACGTCCCTGAGCGAGGAGATGCCATAGTCTCGCCATTCCCCGGCCGCTACCATGCGGCCATAGAGCGAGAGGATCACGTTCAGCTCGGTCCGGTGAAAGGCAACCACATCGCTGCCCTGTCCCGGAAAGGGTGTCAGGCTGTTCATCTCTCAAAGCTGCGCCCGATGTGGTCACAAATCAAGACCCCGCGCGTCGCTTGGGCGCTTAAGCCTTTCTTTTGGGTCCGATTATTCCGCGCGGTGCAAGTTGTCTTGTGTCAGCGCGCCGCCTGTCGCGGCGCGTTTCACGTTCCCGAGAGCATCCGCGAGATGGACAGCGCGTAGCGGTCGGTCATGCCGGAGACGAAATCCGCCAGCCCGTGCAACGCAGCCTCGGGTCCTTCGATGGCGCGCAGATCGAGAGAGAGCGCTCGGGCGATCTGCGCCGGGTGGCCCTTGAGCGCGGTCTCATCCCATCCCGCCGCAGCCAGCGCTTCGAAGACAGGCAGCACCCCGTCCAGCACATTGCGGATCACCTGGCGGCCCGAGATTTCCAGTTCGGTCTTGCGCCCAGAGGTGAAGATCCTTTCCTGCGCGAGCGTGCCGATCTGCGCGAAGCTCGTGCCACACTCCGAGACCTCCACCAGAGCGCCGGAAAAGCTGCCGTCCATGATCGCCGCGTAGTTTGCGCGAAAAGCGGCGACGCAGGCCTCGATAGCCCGGCCGATGGCCAGCGCGCGCAGCAGCGCGATCTCCTCGCCCCGGGTGTAGCCAGTGGTGTCGCGATTGGGCCGTCCGGCCAGTTCGGTGAGCGCGTCGCGTACCACGTCGAAGGGCAGGTCGCCCGAGGTGTAGGCGTCTTCGAGATCGACGATGTTGTAGCAGATGTCATCCGCCGCCTCGACGACGAAGACCAGCGGGTGGCGCCGCCACCAGCGGCCCGCGGCGCTTTGCTCCATTGGCAGGCCGCAGCTCTGCGCGACCTCGGCAAAGAGCGGCTCCTCGCCAGCGAAGACGCCGAATTTCTTCAGACCCACGTAGCCCTTGCGCACCGCCTCGGGCAGGTCCGCGCGCGTGGCGGCAGTGGCCGGATACTTCATGAAGGCGCCCAGCACGGCCTTTGACAGGCGCATGCCGCCGGCATTGCGGTACATCTCCAGCCGGGAGACGATGCGGAAGCCCTGCGCGTTGCCCTCGAAGGCGGTGAACTCCGGGCGGAGCGCGGGGTCGAGCGCGCCGCAGAGCCCACGTCCCGCGTCGAAGCGCTCGGCGAACCAGGTGCCGATCGAGTCCTCGCCGGAATGGCCAAAGGGCGGATTCCCGATGTCATGCGCCGCACAGGCGGCCTGCACCACGTTTGCAAGGCTGTGATCCTCATGCGGGGCGATCTCGCCCTGTTCGATCAGCCACTGCCCGATGTGCATCGCGAGCGATCGACCGACGCTGCCAACCTCGACCGAATGGATCAGCCGGTGGTGGATGTGGTCGTTTTCGTAGAGCGGGTGAACCTGGGTCTTGTTGGCCAGACGCCGGAAGGGGGCCGAAAAGACGATACGGTCATGGTCCTGCACGAAGATCGACCGGTTGCGCCCCTCGATATAGCTCGGATCGCGCAGCCGTTCGGCGCAAAGAAGCTCGGTCCACAACATCGCTCGTTCCCCGCTTTGGTCTGCTGCACACCTAGCCGAGCCGGCGCAGAGGGGAAAGACGCGCGTTCTTCTCGTCAGAGATATGCGCGCGGAGGCTGCGCAGCTGGTGGGAGTCGAGCCCCAGAACAGAGGGCACTCATCGCTGCGCGGACACGAAAGTTTCCGATCCGCTCCACGCCGCGCAAGCAATCACCAAAAAGCGACGCAATGGGTTCATTTCACGTCTTGCTCGAATCCGCGCGCTCCCATAGACGCAGCAGCGGGACACCCTTCCCCAACGAAGGGCGACTATCTGTAAGGTTAGAGATAAATGGCTAGACCCCAACCGTCCGCGCGGCCGGCAAACCCGCGCTTTTCTTCCGGCCCCTGTGCCAAGATCCCCCATTTCTCGCTGGACATGCTGTCCGATGCCCCGCTCGGTCGTTCGCACCGCGCCAAGGTCGGCAAGGACAAGCTGAAGGCTGCCATCGAAGGCACCCGCGAGATCCTGAACATTCCCGCCGACTACAAGATCGGCATCGTCCCCGCCTCGGATACCGGTGCGGTCGAGATGGCGATGTGGTCGATGCTCGGCGCCCGCAAGGCCGAGATGCTGGCCTGGGAATCCTTCGGCGCGGGCTGGGTCACCGATGTGGTGAAACAGCTCAAGATCGACGCCGAAGTGAAGACCGCCGACTACGGCCAGATCGTCGACCTCGCCACGGTGAACTTCGACAATGACGTCGTCTTCACCTGGAACGGCACCACCTCCGGCGTGCGCGTTCCCAACGGCGACGCGATCCCCGCCGACCGCGACGGGCTGACCATCTGCGACGCGACCTCGGCCGCCTTCGCGCAGGACCTGCCCTGGGACAAGCTCGACGTCACCACCTTCTCCTGGCAGAAGGTGATGGGCGGTGAAGCGGCGCACGGTATCCTCGTGCTGAGCCCCCGCGCCGTCGAGCGGCTGGAAAACTACACCCCCGCCTGGCCGCTGCCGAAGATCTTCCGCCTCACCAAGGGCGGCAAGCTGATCGAGGGCATCTTCGTCGGCGAGACGATCAACACCCCGTCGATGCTGGCGGTCGAGGATTACCTCGTCGCGCTCGAGTGGGCGCGCAAGGTCGGTGGCCTCAAGGGGCTGCAGGAGCGCGCGGACACCAACGCAAAGGTTCTCTGGGACTTCTGCGACCGTCACGACTGGATCGCCAACCTCGCCGAGGATGATGCCACCCGGTCCAACACCTCGGTGTGCCTGAAGTTCACCGACGACCGGATCAAGGATGGCGCGGCCTTTGCAAAGGCGGTGGCCAAGAAGCTCGAGACCTACCATGTCGCCTATGACATCGGTGCCTATCGCGACGCCCCGGCGGGCCTGCGCATCTGGTGCGGTGCCACCGTGGAAAGCGCCGACATCGAGGCGCTGACGCTGTGGCTCGAATGGGCCTTCGAGACCGAGATCGAGGCACAGGCCGAGACGGCCTGATCCCCAAGATTTGACGAAATCGCGGGACCGCACGGGCGGTCCCGTCTCTCCTCGCATCCAGATTTTCCCCCGAAAGGACCGCTGTCATGGCTCCCAAGGTTCTCATCTCCGACAAGCTTTCCGACGCTGCCGTCCAGATCTTCCGCGATCGCGGCATCGAGGTCGATTTCCGCCCCGAGCTGGGCAAGGACAAGGAGGCGCTCGCCGCCGTGATCGGCGACTACGATGGTCTCGCCATCCGCTCGGCCACCAAGGTGACGCCCTCGATCCTCGAGAATGCCACCCGTCTGAAGGTCGTCGGCCGCGCGGGCATCGGCACCGACAACATCGACAAGGAAGCCGCGTCGAAGAAGGGTGTCATCGTGATGAACACCCCCTTCGGCAACATGATCACCACTGCCGAGCACGCCATCGCGATGATGTTCGCCGTCGCCCGGCAGCTGCCGGAGGCCTCCGCCTCGACCCACGCAGGCAAGTGGGAAAAGTCGAAGTTCATGGGCGTCGAGCTGACCGGCAAGACCCTCGGCGTGATCGGCGCCGGCAACATCGGCGGCATCGTCTGCGACCGCGCCCGCGGCCTGAAGATGAAGGTCGTGGCCTATGATCCCTTCCTGGGCCACGAGAAGGCCGACAAGATGGGTGTGGAGAAGGTCGAGCTCGACGAGCTGCTCGCCCGTGCCGACTTCATCACGCTGCACGTGCCGCTGACCGACCAGACCCGCAACATCCTCGCGCGCGAGAACCTCGCGAAGACCAAGAAGGGCGTGCGGATCATCAACTGCGCCCGCGGCGGTCTCGTCGACGAGGAGGCGCTGGCGGAGCTGCTGAAGTCGGGCCACGTGGCCGGCGCCGCCTTCGACGTCTTCGCCCAGGAGCCCGCCACCGAGAACCCGCTGTTCAATCTGCCCAATGTGGTCTGCACACCGCACCTCGGCGCCTCGACCACCGAAGCGCAGGAGAACGTCGCGCTGCAGGTGGCCGAACAGATGGCCGACTACCTGCTGACGGGTGCCGTGACCAACGCGCTGAACATGCCCTCGGTGACCGCCGAGGAAGCCAAGGTCATGGGGCCGTGGATCAAGCTTGCTGGCCACCTCGGCAATTTCATCGGCCAGATGACCGACGAGGCGATTACCGCGATCAACATCCTCTATGATGGCTCTGTTGCCGAGATGAACCTGCCGGCGCTGAACTGCTCGCTGATCGCAGGCATCATGAAGACCATCTCGCCCGAGGTGAACATGGTCTCGGCCCCGGTGATCGCGAAGGAGCGCGGCATCCAGATCTCGACCACCAACCAGGAACAGTCGGGCGCCTTCGACGGCTACATCAAGGTTACCGTGGTCACTGAAAAGCGCGAGCGTTCGGTCGCGGGCACCGTGTTCTCGGATGGCAAGCCGCGCTTCATCCAGATCAAGGGCATCAACATCGAGGCCGAGGTGGGCGAGCACATGCTCTACACCACCAACAAGGACGTGCCGGGCATCATCGGCAAGCTGGGCTCGATGCTGGGCGACCACAAGGTCAACCTCGCGAACTTCACTCTCGGCCGCGCCGCGGCGGGGGGCGAGGCGATCGCCATTGCCTACCTCGACGAGGCGATCGACGAGGGCGTGGTGTCCGCGCTGCGCGATACTGGCCTCTTCCAGCAGGTCAAACCGCTGGAATTCGACGTCGCCTGATAAGAAGGCCAAAGGCCGAAGGTACGACAGGGACAGAGAAGACAGGGGCGCCTCGCGGGGCGCCCCTTTTTCGTGAGGTCGCGCCGCTGCGCGGGTTTAGCGGTGCGCCCGCCCTTGCCTCCCCCGGCGCCGGGGTCCAAGTAGACCCTACGGAAAGGACCTCTCATCATGCCCATATTCGTCATCGGTGACATTCATGGCCAGATTGACCGGCTACATGAAGCGCTCGAGTACATCGCAAACGACGCCCACGCCGGCGCGCCCATCGTCTTCCTGGGCGATTACGTCGACCGCGGACCCGACTCCCGCGCGGTGATCGAGTTGCTGATGCAGGGACAGGCCGAGGGTCGGCCCTGGACCTGCCTGATGGGCAACCACGACCGCTTCCTGCTCCGCTACCTGGGCAATCCGCGCTACATGGACCCCAACGTTTCGCGTCCGCTGCTCTGGACCGATCCGCCGCTGGGCGGGGCGCGCACGCTGGCCTCTTACGGGGTGGACGTGAGCGAGGGGCGCGACCTTCACGACATCCATGCCGATGCGCTGGAGGCGGTCCCACAGGCCCACCGCGACTGGATCGCGAACCTGCCGCGTCTGCATGAGACCGAAGATCACATCTTCGTCCACGCTGGGCTGCGACCGGGGGTGCTGCTCAACTACCAGAAGGAGGATGATCTAGTGTGGATCCGCGCGCCCTTCCTCGACTGGCAGGGCGATTGGGGGCGGCTGGTGGTGCATGGCCATACGGCGCTCGATGCGCCGCAGCTCTATTCGAACCGTCTCAACATGGATGGCGGAGCGGGTTACGGGCGCCCGCTCCGACCGGGTCTGCTACTGGGCCGCGAGGCCTTTGTGCTCGGCCCCGGAGGACGCCTCCGGCTTTAGGGCACACCAGGCCTCGTATTGCGACAGGAACACCTGCCCGGAGAGTTCGTGCAGGAAGTGAGAGCGCTTGAGCCGGTCCATCACCGGGCCCTTCACCTCGGTCAGGTGCAGGGTGATACCCTGTTCCGACAGGCGCCGGTTGATCTCTTCCAGCGTCTCCAGCGCGCTCATGTCGACCTCGTTCACCGCCGGGAACATCAGCACCACGTGGCGCAGGTTCTGGCACTCGGCGACGCGGCTCAGCACGTATTCCTCGAGAAAGCGCGCGTTGACGAAATAGAGGCTCTCGTCCACCCGCAGGGTCAGCACGCCCGGCAGGGTCTCGACCTCGTGGCGCAGCACGTTACGGAAGTGATGTGTGCCCGGCACCAGACCGACCTCGGCCACATGCGGCTTCGAGGTCTTGTAGAGGTGGAGAAGGATCGACAGCAGCACACCCGCCGAGACGCCGACCTCGACGCCGACAAGCAGGGTCAGCACGATGGTGGCTGAAACGGCGGTGAAGTCGACCTTGGAGTAGGTCCAGGTCTTCTTGAGGATCGAGAAATCGACGAGGCTCAGCACCGCGACGATGATCGTAGCGGCCAGCGTGGCCTTGGGCAGGAAGAACAACAGCGGCGTCAGGAGCAGCGTCGCAAGGCCGATCCCCACGGCGGTATAGGCGCCCGCGGCGGGAGTCTCGGCGCCCGCGTCGAAGTTCACCACCGAGCGCGAGAAGCCGCCCGTGACCGGGAAACCGCCCGAGAGCGCCGAGCCGATGTTCGAGGCGCCGAGGCCAATGAGCTCCTGATCGGGATCGATCCGCTGGCGGCGCTTTGCGGCGAGGGTCTGGGCGACCGAGACCGATTCCACGAAGCCGATGATCGAGATCAGGATCGCCGGCATCAGCAGCGTCTTCCACATGCCCAGGTCAAAGGAGGGCACCGAGAAGGGCGGCAGGCCCGTCGGCACATCTCCCACGACCTTCACACCCATCTCGTTCAGGCCAAGACCCCAGGTGAGCAGCGTGGTCACAGCAACCGCGGCGACGGGTCCGGCCTTTGCGAGGATATCGGCCATCCGCGGACCGAACCCCATCTTGCGGAGCATCGGCTTCAGCCCCTTGCGGACCCAGAACAGGAAGGCCGTGGCGGCGACCCCGATTGCCAGTGTGATGCCGTTGGTCTCGGGCAGGTGGGCAATCAGCGCGCCAACAAGATCGACCAGCGTGTGGCCCTCGGCGCTGATGCCGAAGATATGCTTGAGCTGCGAGGCGGCGATCAGCACGCCCGAGGCGGTGATGAAACCAGCGATCACCGGGTGACTGAGGAAGTTGGCCAAAAAGCCGAGGCGCAGCACACCAATGGCCACCAGGAAGACGCCGGAGATGAAGGCCAGTGTGACCGCGGCGAGCGCGATCTGCGCGGGATCGCTGAGCCCGAGTTGCCCGATCGCCGCGGCGGTCATCAGCGAGACCACGGCCACTGGGCCCACGGCCAGCGCCCGGCTGGTGCCGAAGATCGCATAGGCCACCAGCGGCAGGATCGAGGCATAAAGCCCCATCTCGGCGGGCAGCCCGGCAAGCAGGGCATAGGCCAGCGACTGCGGGATCAGCATGACTGTCACGATGACCGCGGCCACGAGGTCCGAGGTCGCAGTGTCTCGATCGTAGGTTCGCGCCCAGTCGAGGATCGGCAGGTAGCGGGTCAGGCGGGGAAGTCGCATGGGCAAGGTCCTGAATTGCGCGTTCCCCAAGAGGAGTCGGGGATGTGACACCTATATATTCAATAAAGGGAATTTGTGAAGAGCGAAACTCATGTTCCGCGGAAATTCCATCGCGAAGAACATTGTCCGCGTAACGGTTTAATTTCCAGAAGAATATCTTGCCTAGCGCCTGACGGTCTGGGAGCTTGCTAGCCACGTTCTCCTGCCCAGCGAGACCGTCCAGGTCACCAGCGGCAGTGTCTTCTCCTAACCAGCTTAGCCGTGCGCGCCGGCTTGGGCCTGTCATTCGGCAATGTCGTTGGTGTCTTGCGAATGTCGGCGAGGTGTAGGTGTCTTTCCAAGCGGATCGGCAAGAAGCACAGACGTCCAAGATACCCGTGGTTGTGGCTCGGCGCAGGCTGCCCGATCACGGTGTATCAGGGGAGATTCTCGGGTCCGGAACCCGCAAAGAAAAACGCCGCCCCGAGGGACGGCGTTTTCCGAAATCCGGAAGGGATGGGATCAGAAGCCCAGGCCTTCGTATTTCTTCTTGAACTTCGACACGCGGCCGCCGGCGTCCAGCAGACGCGACGAGCCACCGGTCCAGGCCGGGTGCACGGTCGGGTCGATGTCGAGAGACATCTGGTCGCCTTCCTTGCCCCAGGTCGAACGGGTCTGGTAGATGGTGCCGTCGGTCATCTTGACGTCGATGACGTGATAGTCGGGGTGGATGCCCTTTTTCATAACGGCTCTCCTTATGCGTCGGCGCCGGCGAGCGGCTTGTAGTTGGTCTGCTCTGCGATACGGGCGGATTTGCCGCGACGCGAACGAAGGTAGTACAGCTTGGCGCGACGGACCTTGCCGCGGCGCACCACCTCGATCGAGTCGATGTTGGTGGCATAGAGCGGGAAGACGCGCTCGACGCCCTCACCGAAGGAAATCTTGCGGACGGTGAACGAGCCGGCGATGCCCTTGCCGTTCTTACGGCTGATGCAGACGCCTTCGTAGTTCTGCACGCGGGTACGCGTACCTTCGGTCACCTTGTAGCCGACGCGCACGGTGTCGCCGGGCTTGAAGTCAGGGATGGTTTTCCCCAGGGCGGCAATTTGCTCCGCCTCGAGCTGTGCGATCAGATCCATCTGACGCTCTCCTATCTGCTCACGGTTTTTCCCGTGAAGGTGTCGCGTTCTCAGAGCTCCGTGTCTTCGACCGGGTCCGCCTTGGCGCCCGCGGGAGGTAACAACATCTTTGTCTTCTGGGTGGCCAGAGGCCGCGTCCGGACCGCTCGGGCCGCGCCGAAGAAACGCGAGAGGCGGGAACGGACGACTCCACGAGTCGCCGAGCGGCGTCGTGGATTGGCGCCATATAGGCGCGGAAGGGCGCTGGATCAAGGGAAAACTGCGGGTTTGGGCCCGCGTGAGCGCGGGCAGGAGCGAGGCGCGCTGCCCCTCGCGATCCACGGGATATTTGGGTCTAGAAGAGGGGCGGCGCGGTCAGGATTTGTCTTGGGCGGCGCGCGCCTCGTGCGCCTGCCAGAGATCGGGGCGGCGGGCGCGGGTGATATCTTCGGATTGCGCGCGGCGCCAGGCCTCGATCGCGGCGTGGTTGCCCGACAGCAGCACGTCGGGGATGCGGTGACCCTGCCAGTCGGCCGGTCGGGTGTATTGCGGATGCTCAAGCAGCCCGTTGGAGAAACTCTCTTCCTCGGTCGAGGAGGCATTGCCGAGCACGCCGGGGATCAGCCGGATGGTCGCGTCGAGCAGCATCTGAGCGGCGATCTCGCCGCCGGTGAGGACGAAGTCGCCGAGCGAGACCTCGATGATCTGGTAATGGTCGATCACCCGCTGGTCGAGACCCTCGAAACGGCCACAGATCAGCGTGACGCCGGGCTCCTGCGCCAGGCGCTGCGCCATCTGCTGGTCGAAGCGGCGGCCGCGCGGGCTGAGGTAGATCAGCGGCGCGCGGGCGGGCATGCGGGCGCGGGCGTGTTCGATGGCACGGCCCATCACGTCGGGGCGCAGCACCATGCCAGCGCCACCGCCGGCGGGGGTGTCGTCGACATTGCGGTGCCTGCCCTCGCCGAACTCGCGCAGCGCGACTGTGCTGAGCTGCCACAGCCCATCCTGCAAGGCGCGGCCGGTAAGCGAATGGCCCAGCACGCCGGGGAAAGCATCGGGCAGCAGGGTGATCACCTGCGCCTGAAAGGCGCGGGCGAGCTCCGGGGCCTCGGTCATCAGCTCGCGCGGCGTCAGGCTGGGCCGGATGGTCTTGCGGCCCGAGGCGCGCTGCGGTGTGTCGGTCATGTCGGGTATCCTTCGCGCCCCTCTGGATCGCGCCCCCCGTCTAGCGGCGGAGCGTCCGCGGCTCAAGCCATGGAGTTCGGACCCGGCCGGATAGCAGGGTGTGGGCCGCTGGAATCAGCCGCCGGTCGAGAGGGGCGTGTGCGCGGTGGCCTCGGCATGCTGGACCGCAATCCGGCGCAGCCGGTCGTGCAGGTCGAGCACCATGTCCGGCAGCCGGAAGCACCGGGCGAGGCCCCCGGCGCGCTCGGGCGTCGCCCGCAGGAGCGTGACCAGCAGCCACAACTCGGTAACCCCGCGAGGGGTGAGCTCGGCGGCGCTGCGGGCACGGTGGCAGGCAAGCCCGCGTTCGAGAATGCGCCGGAGCGCGTATTCGGGGCTTTCCGGTTGCGTGCCAAGGGGCGCCGGGCTGCTCAGCAGACGCGCCAGCTCGGCGCGCATCTGCCGCACGGGCGGGAGCGGCAGGGGCGGGCGGCGCAGCGCGCGGCGGGTCAGCAGGACGGGCCGCGCAGCGCGGAACCGGCGCAGCGAGGCGCGCGCCGCGAGCGCCGCCAACACGCCAAGCAGCCAAAGCGCGGCGAAAAGGAAAAGCCGCTCATGACCCAGGGCCGGCGCAACGGCTGCAACACTCAGGCTGGCGATAAGACAAAGGAGGAGAAACGGCGCATACCGCGCCCGCAGGCCAAGACGGACCACTGAAAACACAACACCAAACCTCGGGACGAAACATTGGGTTAAGAACACTGGCGTAAGCCTAGCATAGCCCCTTGGGAATCTGGACAGAATTCACCAAAGACCCGGAATCATCACCTTTTGGGGAACAATCGGTGAGTTTCGGCCTCCTCGTTTCCGGGGCGCGGGACTTCTCGGTGTCCGGTCGCAGCCCGGTGCAGGGTTATTCCAGCAACCCCTCGGGTGGGTCTGCGATGATCCGGCCAGAGGCAAGGTCGACGGTCGGCACCACTGCGCGGGTGAAGGGCAGCAGGACCGTGGAGGAAGCGCCGGGCACGATCAGCTCGAGCAGGTCCGAGGCGCCGTGGTTGAGCACCGCCTTCACCTTGCCGATCTCGGCGCCGCCGGTGTCGAGAACGGTCAGCCCGATCAGGTCGGTATAGTAATACTCGTCGTCGGGAAGGTCAGGCAGCCGGTCGCGGGGCGCAAAAAGCTGCAGCCCCTTCAGGGCGTCTGCCTCTTCCTTGGTGCGCACGTCCGAGAGTCGCGCGGCAAAGCCGTCCTTCAGCGGGCGGGTGATCTGCAGATCGAAGCTGCGGCTGCCGTCCTCGGAGGTGAGCGGGGCATAATCGGCAATCGCCTCGGGGTCAGCGGTGTAGCTCTTTAGCCGCACCTCGCCATGCACGCCGAAGGCGCCGCCCAGAACGCCGACACAGATCATCTCGTCCACTTCGATGCGCCTCCCGTCATTGCGCTTGCCCGGCCCGGTGCGCGGGGCGCCGGGGCCGGTGAGGGCGGGGATAGCGCGACCCGGCCCGCTTGTGCAATCTCCGAAAGGCTCAGAACCGCAGGTTGAAGACCCGGGTCACCCCAATGCGGAAGCGCCACTGGTCATTGTCGCCGGTGTCGACGATCGGGCTGTCGGCGGCGTCGCCCTGCAGGTTGTCCCAGTTCAGCGCGCTTTCGACACCCCAGAGGTCGTTGATCTTGTACCGCGCGCCGACCTGGATGCCGGCGCTGATCAGCCCTCCCTCAGGATCGTAGGCCGGTAGATCGGCGGTGGCCTCGTCGGGGTCGACGCCAGAGTAAGTGTCGATGAACGCGTCGTTGGCCCAGATGAAGCGTGGGCCGACGGTCAGCCGCCAGCGGTCGTCGGGGCGAGCGACATAGTCGAGCCCGACCGAGCCGACGTAGCCCTCGTGACCGCCGAATCCGCGGCGGATGTCGGCGAATGCCTCGTAGTTCGGTCCGGCAAAGCCGATGCCGAAGCCGAGTTCGTAGCTCGGATCGATGTCGTGCAGGCTCTCGAGGTCCGGGTCATTGCTGGCGTCGCGTTCGCCGAGGTAGCGGAACGAGCCGTGAAAGTCCCAGCCGTAATCTTCCGCCCAGGGGTCGGTGTCGCCGACCTCGGGCAGGCCGCGCAGGCGCAGGTGGCGGAAGCGGAAGCCGATGTCGGGGCCGACGTCGTATTCGTCCGAGCCGAAGAACTTCGGCTGGGTGGCCACGCCGGCGCGCAGGGTGAAGGTGAAGCTGTTGCCCGGGGACTGGGTCGAGGTGACCGGCTGGGTCACCGGGGCGCCGTCGCCGATCGTCTCGGGTGTCACGAAGTCCTGCGCCAGCGCCGGGCCTGCGAGCAGCAGGGTCACGAGCGTCAGCGCGCCGGTCTTGGCAGCAAGGGGGCGGAGCAGCGGCATGGCAGATATCCCGGTGTTCGCAAGGCAGTACCGGACTGATGGTAGGCCGCGGATGCAAGTTATCCAAGCGTCAACCAAAAAGGGTGCGCAGGATTTCTCCTGCGCACCCCTTATTGTGGCATTGATGCCGCGGAGAATTACTCTGCGGTCTCTTCTGCCGGTGCTGCTGCGGCCTCGGCGGCTGCTGCTGCTTTTGCTGCCTTGGCTTCGGCGCGCTCGGTGGCTGCCTTGCCCGGGACGGCTTTCTTGGGGTTGCTGCGCTCTTTCTTCTCGACGACGCCTGCCGCTTCGAGGAAGCGTGCAACACGGTCGGTCGGCTGGGCGCCCTGGCCGAGCCAGTACTGGATGCGCTCGACGTTCATGACCACGCGGCGCTCATCGTCCTTGCCGAGCAGCGGGTTGTAGGTGCCCAGCTTCTCGAGGAAGCGGCCGTCACGCGGCATGCGCGAGTCGGAGGCGACGATTGCGTAGTGGGGGCGCTTTTTCGAGCCACCGCGGGCAAGACGGATTTTCATGGCCATGGGGGTATCTCCTTGAGTATGGCGTTTCGTGACGGGCAAAGCCCTGTCAGGATTGGTGTTTTTCGTGGTGCTTGATGACTTCCTGAATGATGAAGTTCAGGAATTTCTCGGCGAAGGCCGGATCGAGATCCGCTTTCTCCGCCAGGTCCTTGAGCCGCGCGATCTGCTGCTCTTCACGCGCGGGGTCGGAGGGGGGCAGCTCGTGGGTGGCCTTGAGGACCCCCACGGACTGCGTGTGCTTGAACCGCTCGGCGAGCGTGAACACGAGGATCGCGTCCAGCCGGTCGATGCTTTCGCGGTGTTCTTTCAGAAGGTCTGCGGCGCGGGCGGCGGGATCACTCATGCTCGACTCCTTTGAACAAGAAAGAGGGGGCACACTCCGTGCACATCCCATGCACGACGCGTGCATCGGAGGCGGCAGGAACCGCGCGCCGGGACTTGGGGGAAATCGCGTCAGTCAACGGCCCATCCCTTCGGCTTGAAGAGCGGATCGATGTAGTTGGCGATCTCCATGTCGATGCCATGCGCGAGCTGGCTGCCGCGCAGCGCCGCGGGCGCCGGGTGGCGGTAGACGGCGTCGCTGCCATCGACGGTTGCGGCCGCGGGATCCTTGCGGGCCCCGAGCCGTTCGGCAAGACGGATGGAATCGAGGTTCTTGGGGTCGATGTAGCTGACCGCCCCATCCCATCCGGCCTCGTCGTAGAAATACTGTCGCACGCGCTGCGTGGCCTCGAGCGCGTAGCCCTTGCCGCCGCGGTCCGGCCAGATGATCCAGGCGATCTCGCGCTCGGGCCATTTGGCCGGGAACCAGCCGCCGGCCATGCCCACGGTCTCGCCGGTCTCACGCAGGTGGATCATCCACATGCCGAAGCCGCGGATCTGCCAGTGACCGATCTCGGCGGCGTAGAGCATCCAGGTCTCGTAGGCATTGAGCGGCCCGCCCATGAAGCGCGAGCGGTAGGAGGCGAAGGTGGCCTTGAAGTCCGGGTAATCCTCGGACTTCGGCGCGCGCAGCACCAGCCGGGCCGTTTCCAGCTCGGGAATTCCCTGCAGCACGGCTGCGGGCACCGCCGGAGCGGTTTGGGGCTGCATCGCGAGGCTCATCCGTCGATCTCCGGGTGGCGATAGATGTGGGCGACGTGGCCCAATACCATTTCTTCGCGCTCGAAGCTGGCGCCAAGGCGCAGGGCCAAGGCGCGCGAGCGGTCGTTCCCCGGGTCGACGAGGCTGATCAGTCGGGTCAGTCCGAAGTGCGTCGCGGCGGCGGCACGGGCGGCGGAGGCCGCCTCATAGGCGTAGCCGCGGCCTTCGAACTCAGAGAAGATCGAGTAGGCGAGCTCGGGTTCGGGCCATTCGATGTGGTTGAGCGGCCCGGTAAAGCCGGCCATCCTGCCGCTCTCGCGGTCGGTGACGTGCCAGATGCCGTAGCCGCGGATCTGCCAGTGGCCGGCCGAGCGCAGCAGCGTGCGCCAGACGTGGCCGCGGTCGACCGGGCCGCCAACGAAATGCGAGCGCGGCTCGGCATAGAAGGCGCACATCGCCTCGAGATCATCCAACTGCGGAGCGCGCAGGACCAGGCGTTCGGTCTCGATGGTGGGGATCACGACGCTCATGCCAGCACCTCCTCGGCGGGAGGGTGGCGATAGAGCATGTCCTCGCCCATGTGGTAGTTCTTGTAGGTGCGCTCGTAGATCGCGCCCAGACGTTCGGCCAGCGCGACAGAGCGCGTGTTGCCCGGCACGATATTCGACGTCAGCGTCTTGAGGCCGAGGTCCTCGTAGGCATAGCGGCGCACGCGCAGCGCGGCCTCGCTGGCAATGCCGCGACCTTCGTAGCCCTCGAACACGACCCAGCCAATCTCGGGTTCGGGCCAGCCCTCGGGGTTCCAGATGCCGCAGATGCCAGCGGGCGTGCCGGTCGCCTTTTCTTCGATCGTGAAATAGCCGTATCCGCGCAGGTGCCAGTGGCCGACGTTCAGCGCGAACCAGCGCCAGGCATCGCCGCGATGGTCGTAGCCGCCGAATCCCTCCGAGCGCTCGCGGTCGAGCAGGAAGGCGATCATCGCCTCTGCGTCACCGGCTTCGGGGCCGCGCAGGATCAGTCGTTCGGTTTCGAGGCGGGGGGCGGTGACAAGGCTCATGCGTAGGCCTCCACGCTGCCATCCGAATCGTCTTCTGGCGCGCCATAGAGCGCGAAGGGGTCGCCCGCGAGGGCCTTGGCGGCGCGCACGCCCTCCGTGCCGGCTGCCTGTTCGGCGGTCGGGGTCGTCACCTCTTGCGAGGGAAGGGGGAGGGGGTGCAGTTCGCTCATTTTTTCTTGCCGAAGCCGCCGAGGCCCGGCGGCAGCGCGCCGCCGCCCATGCCGGGCATGCCGCCGAGACCGCCGAGTCCGCCGGGCATCTTGCCGCCCATCGCCTTGGCCGCGGCCTCGATCTGCTTGGGGTCCATCTGCGAGGGGTCCATGCCCTCGGGCATGCCGCCGGGACCTTTTGCGCCGAACATGCCTTTCATGGCCTGCTTCAGCATGCCGCCTTTGCCCATCTTGCCCATCTTCTTCATCATGTCGGACATCTGGCGCTGCATTTTCAGCAGCTTGTTGAGATCCGCCACTTCCATGCCCGCGCCCGCCGCGATGCGCTTCTTGCGAGAGGCCTGCAGGAGCTGCGGGTTGGCGCGCTCCTTCTTGGTCATGGAGTTGATGAGCGCGATCTGCTGGCGCAGGATCTTGTCGTCGAGACCGGCCTCGTCCATCTGCTTGGCCATCTTCGCGGCGCCGGGCATCATCTGCATCATCGCGCCGAGGCCGCCCATCTTCATCATCTGCTCGAGCTGCATCTTCAGGTCGTTCATGTTGAACTGACCCTTCTGGAAGCGCTTCATCATGCGCTCGGCCTGCTCGGCCTCGAGCGTCTGCTGCGCCCTTTCCACCAGCGCGACGATGTCGCCCATGCCGAGGATGCGGCCGGCGACGCGCTCGGGTTCGAAGGTCTCCAGCGCGTCCATCTTCTCGCCGAGGCCGACGAACTTGATCGGCTTGCCGGTGATCGCACGCATCGAAAGCGCGGCGCCGCCGCGGCCGTCGCCGTCCATCCGGGTCAGCACCACGCCCGAGACGCCGATCTTGTCGTCGAACTCGGTGGCGACGTTGACGGCGTCCTGACCGGTGAGACCGTCGACCACCAGCAGCGTCTCGCGCGGGCTCACCACGTCGCGCACGTCGGCGGCCTGCTGGATCAGCTCGGCGTCAATGTGCAGGCGGCCCGCGGTGTCGAGCATATAGACGTCATAGCCGCCAAGGCTGGCCTGGGTCTTGGCGCGCTTGGCGATGGCGACCGGGTCCTCGCCCTTGACGATCGGCAGCGTGTCGACGCCGATCTGCTGGCCGAGAATCTGCAGCTGCTCCATGGCCGCCGGGCGGTTCACGTCGAGCGAGGCCATCAGCACCTTCTTGCGGTCGCGCTCTTTCAGGCGCTTGGCAAGCTTGGCGGTGGTGGTGGTCTTGCCCGAGCCCTGCAGGCCGACCATCAGAATCGGCGCGGGCGCGTTGTCGATGCGCAGCGCTCCGGGCTCGCCTTCACCGGCGAGTGTGGCGATCAGCTCGTCATGGACGATCTTCACCACCTGCTGGCCGGGGGTCACCGACTTGGTGACCGCGGCGCCGGTGGCTTTTTTCTCGACGGCCTTGATGAACTGGCGCGCCACGGGCAGCGAGACGTCGGCCTCGAGCAGGGCGACGCGCACTTCGCGCAGGGCGGTGCGGACGTCATCCTCGGAGAGGGCGCCCTGCTTGGTGAGGCGGTCGAAGACGCCGCCGAGGCGTTCGGAAAGAGATTCGAACATGGGCCGTCTGGCTCCTTCTTCTCTGGTCCGTATCTGGTGTGCAGACCCGAGATGGGGGCCGCGCGGCGTAGAATCAAATGTGACGCCGGAAGCGCCGTCTTGTCGGGCCCGTGCGCCAATGCGAAAACGCCTCCGTGGGCGCAACGCGCTGACGGAGGGCGATCCCGGGCATAGGCCCAAGGGACCGGAAGCGATGGGACTCCCGGTGGATTGCGCGCGATGTACGCCTCCAGGTGCGGCGAGTCAAGCAAAGCAGGGGTGCCGTGCGGGAGCGGGTGAGAAGCGGGCAAAAACCGCAAGATGAGTTGCCCTAGCGGCAGCGCAACGCGGCGGAGCGTTTGCAAAATGGGCACACTTCGTGCCGATGCCCGCCTATCAAGCATATTTTCTTATTTATTTCTGGCCCGGTGCCCAGAATGACGCTATGTCAAAGTCTGAAGACGCTCAATTGATAGGTGCGAATATGAAACTCAAAGAACTGTTTGCTTCCGCAGCCGTCATCTCCATGATCGGCGCTTCCGCAGCTCTGGCCGGCTCGCCGGCACCGGTCGTCGTTGAAGACGAGCCCTATGCTGTGGTTCCGGTTGCTGCTCCGTCGAGCGGTGCAGCTCTGGCCGTGGCCGGTGGCCTGGCAGCCATCGCGCTGATCGCTGCTGCCTCGGACGGCGACGACAGCTCGGACACTTCGGACTGATCCTTTCGGACAGGAGCCGCGCCCCGGCGTGGCCTGAGAACGCCCGGCCTCGGCCGGGCGTTTGTCGTTTCGGATCCGCGCGTTCGTGGCGTTTGCCGCGCTGGTGCCTTGCATTCCCGCACCGCTTCGCGCTTTCTAGCGCCACAGCGTGAGCGGGTGCACAGGAGAGACCGATGGACAACTGGGACGAGATTCGCACCGCCTACCATGTGGCGCGGCTGGGCACCGTCAGCGGCGCCGCCGAGGTCCTCGGGGTGCACCACGCCACGGTGATCCGGCATATCGATGCGCTCGAGGCGCGGCTTGGGGTGAAGTTGTTTCAGCGGCACGCCCGCGGCTACACGCCGACCGAGGCGGGCAGCGACCTATCGCGGGTCGCGCAATGCACTGACGACCAGTTCCAGCAGCTTGTCGGCCGAATCAAGGGTCGGGGCGAGGCGGTGTCGGGAGAGCTACTGGTCACCTCGCTGGTCAACTTCTCGACGCTGATGATCGGCGCGCTGACCTCCTTCCGCGAGGCCTACCCGGATGTCACGGTGCGCTACCTGACCGGCTCGCGCCTGTTCCGGCTCGAGTACGGCGAGGCGCATGTGGCGCTGCGCGCCGGGGCCGCGCCGCAAGAGCCGGACAACGTCGTCCAACCTTTCGACCGCCAGTCGGTCGCGCTCTACGCCGCGAAATCCTACATCGCGCGCAAAGGCAAACCCGAGGGCGCGGCGGACCTGGCAACGCATGACTTTGTCGGCTTCGACGACCTCGATTCCCGAGCGCCCTCCAACCGCTGGATGAAGGGGCATGTGCCGCAGGAGCGCATCGTCTTCCGGACCTCTGACGACCGGGTGCAGTTGCAGGCGATCCGCGCCGGGGCGGGCATGGGGTTCATGTCGGTGACCGAGGGCGAGACGGACCCCGAACTGGTGCAGGTGCTGCCGCCGCAGGAGGACTGGTCGTCGCCTCTTTGGCTGGTGACCCACGTCGATCTGCACCGCACGCCCAAGGTCCAAGCCTTTCTCAAGCACCTGAAGGCCTATGCCGCGGAGCAGGACGCGGCGTGACCCTTACTGAAAGTGGACGTGGCCATCTCGCGATGCTGGCCTTCTCGGCGCTTGTCGCCGGGTCGTTTTCGCTCGGCTCCATGGCGGCGCCGCATATCGCCCCGGCGGCGCTGAACGCGACACGCTTCCTCATGGCGACCGCGCTGCTTTTCCTTGTCGTGCAGGCACGCGGCGGCGTGCAGCGCGCAGCGCTCACGGCGCCTTGGCGATACCTGCTGATTGGCGGGCTGATGGCCGTCTACTTCGTGCTGATGTTCGAAGGCCTGAAGACCGCCGAGGCGGTGAGCATGTCGGCGGTCTTCACGCTGACCCCGGTCATGGCGGCAGGCTTTGGCTGGCTGCTGCTGCGCCAGAGGATGAGCCGGCGCATCGCGCTGGCGCTGGCCATCGGCGGGGCGGGCGCGCTCTGGGTGATCTTCCGTGCTGACCTTGAGGCGCTGCTGCGTTTCGCGCCGGGACGCGGTGAGATGATCTTCTTCGTCGGCTGCGCCGCCCATGCCGTCTATGCACCGCTGGTGCCGCGCCTGAACCGGGGCGAGCCGGGGCTGGTCTTTGCGCTCGGTACGATGGTGGCCGGCACGCTTGTGCTGATCCTCTGGGGCTGGCGCGACATCCTGGACACCGACTGGAGCGCGCTGCCGCGCATCGTCTGGGTGACGATCCTCTACACCACGGTCGCAGCGACCGCGCTGAGCACCGCGCTGCTGCAATTCGCCGCGATGCGCCTGCCGAGCGCCAAGGTCATGGCCTATACCTACCTTATCCCGAGCTGGGTGATCCTGTGGGAGATCGGCCTTGGCCGGGGCGCGCCGCCGGCGTTGATCCTTGTCGGAGTCGGCCTGTCTGTCGTGGCGCTGCTGTTGCTGCTGCGGGACGGATAGGGGGCAAATGCGTTCGACGGTCTCGGACGTTACGGAACGTCGTCGCGGGCCAAGTCGTTATGCGCGGGATCATCCGGTCTCAGCTCGACCCGCAGGAAGCGTTCGAAGGCGTCGAGATTGATCGCCTCGAACTGCCCGAACCCCTGCATCCAGACCGAGGCCTCTCGCAGGGCATCGGGCTCGAGTTTGCACCATTTCACCCGGCCACGTTTCTCCTGGCTGATCAGCCCGGCTGTGGCGAGGATCGCCAGATGCTTGGAGATCGCCGCCAATGACATCTCGAAGGGCTCGGCCACATCGGTCACCGCCATGTCGTCCTCGAGCAGCATGGCGAGGATGCGTCGCCGCGTGGGATCGGCCAGGGCGGCGAAGACGATGTCGAGATCGGGTTGCATGCGCTCATAAGCGCCGGAGTGGGGCAGGGCGTCAAGCCGCGCCGTGGCGGCGGTTTCGACATACTCAACCCCGGGGTTGAATATGGTTTCGCGCCGATGTTGGCGCTAGCGCGCGGTTGCTGTGCTGGGGCTTCCTTAACAGACTGAGGGAAATCAATGACTTGAGGTCATATTTCAGGCGTTCACGGCGGGTTGACTTAGAGCCCCCCTCCGCATAGCAACTCCCTCGAACGTCCGAATGGAGCGAAATGGTGGGCGATCCCGATCCGAAGCGGCAACTCGACGCGCTGGAGGCGAAGATCGCGGCGGCCAAGGCTGCCCGGGAGACCCGGAAGTCGCACCAGGAGGAACACTATTCTCAGGCCAATGTCGCCTGGCGGATGGTGACGGAAATGGTGGCCGGTCTCGGGATCGGCTTCGGCATCGGCTACGGCTTGGACATCCTCTTGGGGACCATGCCGTGGCTCATGGTGCTCTTCACATTGCTGGGCCTCGTGGCGGGCATCCGCGTGATGCTGCGGACCGCCGCCGAGATCCAGGCAAAACAAACTTCCGGCAGCGCCGGAGAGGGACAATCCTCCGGCACGCCCGGAGATGACGAGAAGAGGGATCGCGGCGATGGCGACTGAAGCGGCTCACGGTGCTGATATGGCAGAACACGCGGTAGAAGGCGGCCTGTCCTTCCACCCGATGGACCAGTTCATGATCAAACCGCTCTTCGGAGCCGGTGACGTGGGCATGTTCACCATCACCAACGCGACGCTGTGGATGTTCCTTTGCATCCTCGCGATCATCGGCGTCATGGTGCTGGGCACCTCGCGCCGCGCGATCATCCCCTCGCGCAGCCAGTCGGTCGCCGAACTGGCCTATGGCTTCATCTACAAGATGGTCGAGGACGTCACCGGCAAGGATGGCCTGAAGTACTTCCCGTACATCATGACGCTGTTCATGTTCATCGTCTTCTCGAACTTCCTCGGTCTCATCCCGATGAGCTTCACCACCACCTCGCACATCGCGGTGACCTGGGTGCTGGCGCTCTGCGTGTTCCTCGGTGTGACCATCCTCGGCTTCGTCAAGAACGGCGTGCACTTCCTCGGCCTGTTCTGGGTGACCTCGGCGCCGCTGGCGCTGCGCCCGATCCTCGCCGTGATCGAGATCATTTCCTACTTCGTCCGCCCGGTCAGCCACTCGATCCGTCTTGCTGGCAACGTGATGGCCGGTCACGCCGTGATGAAGGTCTTCGCAGGCTTCGCCGCGCTGGCCGTCGTCTCGCCGGTGTCGATCGTCGCGATCACCGCGATCTACGGGCTCGAAGTTCTGGTGGCCTTCATCCAGGCCTACGTGTTCACCATCCTGACCTGCGTCTACCTCAAGGACGCGCTGCACCCTGCCCACTAAGGGCAGGCCGGTCCGGACAACCTCTATCCATCCAATTCCATCGTAAGGAGAGACTCAAATGGAAGGCGATATCGCAAACCTCGGTCAGTTCATCGGCGCCGGCCTCGCAGGCCTGGGTTCGGGCCTCGCAGCCCTCGGCGTGGGTAACGTTGCTGCAAACTTCCTGGGCGGCGCCCTGCGCAACCCGTCGGCAGCTGCATCGCAGACCGCCACCCTCTTCATCGGCATCGCATTCGCAGAAGCACTGGGGATCTTCTCGTTCCTCGTCGCTCTGCTGCTGATGTTCGCCGTCTAATCCTTCGGGACCTTATCCTTACGCGGGGGCGGCGCCGTCATTGACGGGCCGCCCCAAGTAGAGACAACGTTCCGACGGAGGACGACATGGCGGTCGAACCCATTCAGGAAGAAATGGCCGGTGTCTGCGTCGACGCCCATGGCTCCGCCATCGGGATGC
Source organism: Salipiger sp. PrR003 (assembly GCF_010500785.1). Classification (NCBI taxonomy): domain Bacteria; kingdom Pseudomonadati; phylum Pseudomonadota; class Alphaproteobacteria; order Rhodobacterales; family Roseobacteraceae; genus Salipiger; species Salipiger sp. PrR003. Next base: position 38,452 of record NZ_JAAGOV010000087.1, on the reverse strand, counting down.
CGCAGCTTTGCGGCGAGTGGATTCCGAACCAGATCTTCTGGCTCATCATCACTCTGGTGGTGATCTTCTTCGTGCTGTCGCGCATCGCTCTGCCGCGGATCGCATCCGTCCTGGCCGAGCGTCAGGGCACCATCACGAACGACATCTCCGCCGCGGAAGAACTGAAGCGCCAGGCGAAGGACGCGGAAGCGGCCTACGAGAAGGCGCTTGCCGATGCCCGTACCGAGGCACAGGCCATCGCGCAGAAGACCCGCGACGAGATCAAGGCAAAGCTCGACGCCGCAACGGTCGAGGCAGACGCCAAGATCGCCGAGAAGTCGGCCGAGTCTGAGAAGGTCCTCGCCGGGATCCGCGCCTCTGCCGTGGAAAGCGTCGAGGCCGTTGCAAAGGAAACCGCGGAAGCCATCGTGGCGGCCCTGGGAACCTCTGCCGACCAGGCCGCGATCGACGCGGCCGTGGCCAACCGGATGAAAGGCTGATCCCATGCGCAAACTCATGACCCTGAGCGCGCTCGGCACCTTGATGGCCAGCCCCGCGCTGGCCGCCTCCGGCCCGTTCTTCTCGCTGCGCAACACCGACTTCGTGGTGCTGCTCGGCTTCCTGCTGTTCCTTGCCGTCCTCGTGTACTTCAAAGTGCCGAAGATGCTGGGCGGCCAGCTCGATCGCCGTGCCGAAGGCATTCGCAACGAGCTTGAAGAAGCCCGCGCGCTGCGCGAAGAAGCACAGACCCTGCTGGCCTCCTACGAGCGCAAGCAGCGGGAAGTGCAAGAGCAGGCGGAGAAGATCGTGGCTCAGGCCAAGGTCGACGCCGAAAGCGCTGCCGAGCAGGCCCGCAAGGACCTCGACGACTCCATCGCCCGCCGCCTCGCGGCTGCCGAGGAGCAGATCAAGTCCGCCGAGAACTCGGCTGTCCGGGAAGTGCGCGACCGCGCGATTGCCGTGGCCGTGGACGCTGCCCGCGACGTGATCGCGACGCAGCTCGGCGCCAAGGACAAGGCGGCCCTCGTGGACGCGTCGATCAAGGAAATCGGTGCCAAGCTGCACTGATCTTTCCGACCCAAAGATGCTTGCAGAGCCCGGCCCATGGCCGGGCTTTTGCTTTTGGGGGGCGCGGCAGGGCCGCAACGCCCCAAAAGGTTGGGACGCGGGGCCCTCAGAAGTCTTTTCCTTGAAGTTGACCCCATATAGTGTGTGCATACCGCAAGCACAGCCAAACATGTGGGCGGCAGCACGAGGGGACAGCGTGGCACATATCATCGTCGTAGGAAACGAGAAGGGCGGGGCGGGGAAGTCCACCGTCTCGATGCACGTGGCAACCGCTCTGGCACGCATGGGGCACCGCACCGGCGCGCTGGATCTCGACCTGCGGCAGCGCTCGGTGGGCCGCTACATCGAGAACCGCCGCGCCTTCTGCAAGCGCGAGGGGCTCGAACTGCCGATCCCCCTCTACCTCGAGCTGCCCGAGGTCGCGCCCGAGGCGCTGGCGCCCGGCGAGAACGCCTTTGATCACCGGCTGTCCAAGGCGGTGGCGCAGCTCGAGACCGACTGCGACTTCGTGCTGATCGACTGCCCCGGCTCGCACACTCGCCTGAGCCAGGTGGCGCATTCGCTGGCCGACACGCTGATCACCCCGCTCAACGACAGCTTCATAGATTTCGACCTGCTCGCCCATGTCGATAGTGATGGCGACAAGATCCTTGGCCCTTCGGTCTATTCCGAGATGGTCTGGAACGCCCGCCAGCTGCGGGCCCAGGCCGGGCTGCAGCCAATCGACTGGGTGGTGCTGCGCAACCGTCTCGGGGCGCAGAACATGGTCAACAAGATGAAGATGGAAAAGGCACTGACCAAGCTCTCGAAGCGCATCGGTTTCCGCATCGCGCCCGGCTTCAACGAGAGGGTGATCTTCCGCGAGCTGTTCCCGCGCGGGCTGACGCTGCTCGACCTCAAGGACATCGGGGTCGGCAACCTCAACATCTCGAATGTCGCCGCGCGCCAGGAACTGCGCGAGCTGGTCTCGGCGCTGGACCTGCCCGGCGTCGAGGTGAATTTCTGAGGCTGCAGGCCGCTAATGGGTGCGCATGTGCAGCGCGATGAGCGTTGCGCCGATGCCGGAGCTCAGCAGGTCGATGCCGAGAAAGAAGCCCAGGAGGCCCATCGCCGAGTCTGGCAGCGTCGCCATGATCAGGACCCCGAGGACCACCGACACGAGCCCGGCGAAGACCAACCAAATCCATCCCGAGCGCTGACGAAGCGCGAAGCCGATGGCGATGCGCACGACGCCGAGGGCGAGGAAGAATAGCGCGATCAGCCAGGTCAGCGAGACGAGCCCGCGCTCCGGGTTGGCCAGCAGGAAGACCCCGAAAGCCAGCACGAGCAGCCCGAGAATGGCCTCGGCGAGCCGCGCGCCGGTGCTGGCCTGCGCGTTGAAGGCGATCCAGAGCTGCAAGGCCCCCGCCGCGACAAAGGCGATCGCCGAAATCGTCAGCACGGTGAGCGAGGCGGCAAAGGGATGCACCAAGGCTCCAATGCCGCCGAGGATTAGGATGATCCCCAGAACGAGCATCCAGCCCCATTTCTTGCGCGGATCGGAGGGCAGGGGGCCGTGGGACATGGCGAGGCTCCATTTGGGCACAGGGCACGAGCGCTGCGCGAACCGGGACAAGTCTGAGCGCTGGACGGGTCTCTGGCAACCGCACCGCGGCGAAGATCGCGAGAGTTTCATACATACGCACAAGACTTTGCGCACGAACTTGCCATGGGGCGGGCGTTTTTCCGCGGTCGCGCCAGCCTGCCTTAGCTTCGCATTGCTGGCAGCGGGGGCAGGTTGCGGCACCCTTGGACCCGGGCGAGCGACTTGCCGCGACCGCGCCGTTCAGAGCGCCTTTTCGTAAAACAGGCTTGAGCTGTTCTCGACGTAAGCGCCGAAAGGTCCGCGCGGGACGAAGCCGGTCTGCTCGTAGAGCGCGACGGCCGCAGGGAGCTTGTCCCCGGTCTCCAACCTCAGCAGCGGGATGGCCTCGTCGCGGGCAATCCGCTCGAGGTGATCGAGCAGCCGGCGTGCCAAGCCTAGGCCGCGCGCCTCGGGGCTGACGAACATCGATTTCACCTCGGCGTAGCCGTCCTTGCGGGCGATGGCGGCGCAGCCCAGCAACACGCCGTTCTCCTCGGCGCCGAAAAGTGAGATCTCGGGGGCGCAGAGCGCGTCGATGTCGAGAAAGTAGTTCTCTTCCGGCGGGAACAGCGACTCCATCAGCGCATGGCTGGCTATCAGCAGCGCCTCGGCGCGCGGATCGCGGGGCGAAACTGGACGAATGGTCACCGACATCAAAGCTTTCCTCTGGGCATCGCTTGGGATATTGGCCGGGCCTGCGCCATGGTCAACCCACAAATATGGCGGAGTTTCCGCAATATCTTGTGGACAACTGGCAAGCGCCCGCCACATCCGGTGCAAACCGTTTGACTTGGATCGCGGCGGGGCGGCAAATTCGGGGCTAACTTCGGAATCAGGACACGGCAGTGCAGTTCACACGGCTTCGACTGACGGGCTTCAAGAGCTTCGTTGATCCCACGGATCTCGTCATTGCCGACGGGCTGACGGGGGTTGTCGGCCCGAACGGCTGCGGCAAGTCCAACCTGCTCGAGGCGCTGCGCTGGGTGATGGGCGAGAACCGCGCCAAGGCGATGCGCGGCGCGGGCATGGAAGACGTGATCTTCGCAGGCGCCCACTCGCGCCCCGCCCGGAACTTCGCCGAGGTGGCTCTGACCATCGACAACGGCGACCGGCTCGCCCCGGCGGGTTTCAACGATCAGGACCAGCTCGAGATCGTCCGGCGGATCACCCGCGACGTTGGCTCGGCTTACAAGGTGAACGCCAAGGACGTGCGCGCGCGCGACGTGCAGATGCTCTTCGCAGACGCCTCGACCGGGGCGCATTCGCCTGCGCTGGTGCGGCAAGGGCAGATCTCCGAGCTGATCAACGCCAAGCCGAAGAACCGGCGCCGGATCCTCGAGGAAGCCGCGGGCATCTCGGGCCTTTACCAGCGCCGCCACGAGGCGGAGCTGAAGCTGAACAACACCGAGGCGAACCTGCTGCGCGTCGACGACGTGATCGAGCAGCTTGCGGCACAGCTCGGAACGCTCGACCGGCAGGCCAAGCAGGCGCAGCGCTACCGCGCCATCGGCGCGGAGCTTCGGCAGGCCGAGGGGCTGCTGCTCTACCGCCGCTGGATGGAGGCCGAGGAGGCGCGTCAGGCGGCGGAAAACGTTCTCCGCGGTCTCGTCACTGCCGCCGCTCAGGCCGAGAACGCCGCCCGGGCGGCCGAACGCGCGCGCGCCGAGCGCGACGAGGCGCTGCCGCCCCTTCGCGAGGAAGAGGCCATTGCCGCCGCCATTCTGCAGCGCCTCGCGGTGCAGCGCGACGCGCTGTCTGAACAGGAGACCCGTGCGCAGGACACCATCGAGACGCTGACCCGCCGGATCGAGCAGATCGCCCTCGACATCGAGCGGGAAGGCGCGCTCAACCGCGACGCCGGCGAGACGATCGCCCAGCTTGAATGGGAAGCCCGCGAGTTGGCCAAGGCCGCAGAGGGCCATGACGAGCGGCTGGCCGAGGCCGCCGACGCGGCTTCCGAGGCATCTGCCGTGCTGCAGGACCGCGAGTTGGCGCTGACCCAGCAGACCGAGGACGTGGCGCGGCTCGCCGCTCGCCACCAGTCGGCGCACCGCTATCTTGCCGACCTGCGCAAGGCGCTGCTTCGCCACGAGGGCGAGGCCGGAAAAGCGCGAGACGCCGTGGCCGAGGCGCGCGGCAAGCTGGCCGAGGCGACCGGCGCCATGGAAGACGCGCAGGCGCGCTCCGAGGACGCGCAGGCCATGGCCGCCCGCGCCGAGGAACTCCTGGCGCAGGCCGATGAAGCGCGAACCGACTGTCAGTCGCGCGAGGCCGAGGCCCGGGCCGAGCGCTCCGAGGCCGAGGGCGAGGCGAGCGCTCTGCGCGCCGAGGTTGGCGCGCTCACCCGGCTGCTCGACCGCGATACCTCCGAGGGCGGACAGGTGCTCGACCAGTTGCTGGTGGCGCAGGGTTTCGAAAAGGCGCTTGGCGCCGCGCTCGCCGACGACCTGCGCGCGCCCGAAGTGGGTGCGGGCGCGGCCTCGGGCTGGGTCGAACTGCCGCGCTATGAAAGTCAGCAGCTGCTGCCCGAGGGGGTGAGCGCGCTGTCGCAGCATGTCACGGTGCCGGGCGTGCTGATGCGCCGGATGAGCCAGATCGGTCTCGTTGAGCGCGCCGAGGGCACCCGCCTGCAGCCGCGTCTGAAGCCCGGCCAGCGTCTCGTCAGCCGCGAGGGTGACCTGTGGCGCTGGGATGGCTTCCGTGCCGGGGCCGAGGATGCGCCCTCTGCCGCCGCCCTGCGGCTCGAGCAGCTCAACCGGCGCGAGGTGTTGAAGAGCGAGATGGCCCGCGCCGAGGCACAGGTCGAGGCCATGCGTGTGGCGCATGATGCTCTGGTCGCCCGGCTCGCGGATCTCACCCGCGCTGACAAGGTGGCGCGCGAGACCCGGCGCGAGGCCGACCGCGAAGTGAACGAGGCCATGCGTGCCTTCAACCGGGCCGAAAGCGACCGCAGCATGGCCGAGAGCCGGCTGGAGAGCCTCGGGCTGGCGGTGAGCCGCCACGAGGGTGAGGCCGAGGCGGCGCGCAAGCAGGTGCTCGAGGCCGAGCGCGCCCTGTCGGAACTGGGCGATCTGGAAAACGCCCGGGCGCTGGCCGAGGACGTGCGGATGACCGTCGAGGCGGCCCGCATGACCATGATGACCCGCCGCTCGGCGCATGACGAGCTGCGCCGCGAGGGAGAGGCCCGCAAGGGCCGCCAGCAAACCGTGACCAAGGAGCTTTCGGGCTGGCGCCACCGGCTGGAGACGGCCGAGAAACGCAGCGCCGAGCTCTCGGAACGCAAGGCCACCCACGAGCGCGAGCTGGCCGAGGCGCGCGCTGTGCCGGACGCGCTCGCCGGCAAGCGCGACGAACTCGCTCGCTCGATCGAGGAGGCCGAGGAGCGCCGCAGCGCCGCCGCCGATCTGCTGTCCGCCGCCGAGAGCGCCATGCGCGCCGCCATTGCCGCCGAGCGCGACGCGGAACGCGCAGCCTCCGAGGCGCGGGAGGCCCGTGCTGGCGCCGAGGCGCGCGTCGAGGCCGCGCGCGAAACCGTCGCCGCCGCCGCCGAGCGCATCGAGGACGAGCAGGAGACCACCCCAGAGAAGCTGCTCGCTCGGCTCGATGTGGCTCCCTCCGACATGCCGAGTTCCGAGGCGGTCGAGGCCGACGTGAACCGCCTCAAGCGCCAGCGCGACGCCCTCGGCGCGGTGAACCTGCGCGCCGAGGAGGACGCCCGAGAGGTGCGCAGCGAGCACGACACGCTGGCGCAGGAAAAGACCGATCTCGAGGAAGCCGTGCGCACGCTGCGCGCAGGCATCTCCTCGCTGAATCGCGAGGGCCGCGAGCGGCTGCTGACCGCCTTCGAGCAGGTGAATGCCAACTTCCGGCTGCTGTTCACCCACCTCTTCAACGGCGGCGAGGCCAATCTCGTGATGGTCGAGAGCGACGACCCGCTCGAGGCCGGGCTCGAGATCATGTGCCAGCCACCGGGCAAGAAGCTCTCGACGCTCTCGCTGCTCTCGGGCGGCGAGCAGACGCTGACCGCGCTGGCGCTGATCTTCGCGGTGTTCCTTGCGAACCCGGCACCGATCTGCGTGCTCGACGAGGTCGACGCGCCGCTCGACGACGCCAACGTCACGCGCTTCTGCGACCTGCTCGACGAGATGTGCCGCCGTACGGAAACCCGCTTCCTGATCATCACCCACCACGCGGTGACGATGAGCCGGATGGACCGGCTCTTTGGCGTGACTATGCAGGAGCAGGGCGTCAGCCAGCTCGTTTCGGTGGACCTGAAAAAAGCCGAGCGTCTGGTCGCCTGACGAGGCGGGCTGCGGGCGGGCCATGCCGGATGCCACCGGCGGGCCATTTCGAGTTTACGGCACGCCGAAGCGCCCCCTGCCTCTTTCGAGGTCGAATATCCCGGGGGGCCGGGACAGAGTCCCGGGTCTGCCCTCAGCCTACCGCGATATTGTCGATCAGCCGCACCCCGCCCAGCCAGGCGGCGGCGAGCAGGCGGGCCGGCCGCGAGGGATGCTCCAGCGGGGCGAGCCCGTCCGCGCTGCGCAGCTCGATGTATTCGACCTCGGAAAACCCCGCCTCGCGCAGCGCTGCCTCGGCCTGGAAGCGCACCGGGCCGAGGCTCTCGCCCTCGACCAGCCGCCCGGCCACCTGCCGCAGCACCCGGTGCAGCGCGGGAGCGGCCGCGCGGGTCTCGAGGGGCAGAAGCACGTTGCGGGAGGAGAGCGCCAGCCCGTCCTTTTCGCGCACGGTCGGGCAGCCGATGACCTCGGTCAGCAGGTCGAGATCACGCGCCATGCGGGTGACCACCTGCAGCTGCTGGAAATCCTTCTCGCCGAAATAGGCACGGTCGGCGAGGGTTTGCAGGAAGAGCTTCGCGCAGACCGTGGTAACCCCGTCGAAGTGTCCTGGTCGATGCGAGCCGCACAGACCGTCGGTCAGCCCCGAGACGAGCACAGAGGTGGCAAAGCCCTCTGGGTAGATCTCCTCCGGCGCCGGCACATAGATCGCATCGACCGCATGGGGCGCCAGCTTTTCAGCATCGGCATCTTCCGTGCGCGGGTATTTTTCGAGGTCAGAGGCCGTATTGAACTGCTTGGGGTTGACGAAGATCGTCACGATCACCCGGTCGCAGCCGGTTTTCGCGGCATCCACGAGGCTCAGGTGCCCGGCATGCAGCGCGCCCATTGTGGGCACCACGCCGATGCTCTCGCCAGCGGCTTTCCAGCCCAGCACGGCGTCGCGCAGCGCCGCCTTTGTTCGCAGGATGGGCGCGGTCATCTCGTCTTCTCCGGTGCATCTTCGGCAAAGACATGCTCGGCCCCGGGAAACTCCCGGGCGCGCACCTCGGCCGCGTATTCCTCGATCGCTGCCTCGGCTTGGTGGCCGAGCGCCGCGTAGCGTTTCACGAATTTCGGCTTGAAGGCTGTGAAGGCCCCCAGCATGTCGTCGACGACAAGGATCTGCCCGTCGCAGCCCGCCGAGGCGCCGATGCCAATCGTGGGAATCGGCAGTTCGGCGGTGAGCCGGTCGGCCAGCGCCGCCGGGACCTTCTCGAGAACCACGGCAAAGGCGCCGGCCTCGGCCACGGCGCGTGCCCCCGCCACAAGCGCCTCTGCCGCCGCGCCGCGTCCCTGCACCTTGTAGCCGCCCAGCGTGTGGATCGACTGCGGCGTCAGCCCGACATGCCCCATCACCGGGATGCCTCGCTGCACCAGAAAGCGGACGGTCTCGGCCATATGCACCCCGCCCTCGAGTTTCACCGCCGCAGCGCCGGTCTCGGCCATGATCCGCGAAGCCGCGCGAAAGGCCTGCTGCGGGCTCTCCTCGTAGCTGCCGAAGGGCATGTCGACGACCATCATCGCCTTGTCGAGCCCGCGCTTCACCGCCTGACCGTGCAGGATCATCATCTCTAGGGTGACGCCAAGGGTCGAGGGTAGCCCGTGCAGCACCATGCCGACGGAATCCCCGACCAGCACGAAATCGCAATGGGCGTCCATCGCCTGCGCCATCGGGGTCGTATAGGCGGTAAGGCTGACCAGCGGCACGCCGCCCTTGCGGGCACGGATGTCCTCGGGCAGCGGGGCGCTCCTGCGGGCCGTGGCGCTCATGGACGTCTCCTCTCGTCTGCGGATCCTCGCGCGGGATGGGGCCCTTTAGCAGCCCGAGGGGATCCGATCCAGACCGCAAACCGTGTCGCCGCTTGCACAAACGGGGCAATTGCGCGCAGTCTTGCCGGAGTTCCGCCCGCCCGGCCCCGACACAGGAGTTGCCTTGCCGATGACCCGACCGATCACCCGTTTCAGCCTCTCCCTCGCCGCGCTGCTGCTCGGCTCCGCTGCCGCCCTTGCCCAGCAGGACGATCTGATCATCGCGCTGCAGCTCGAGCCGCCGCATCTCGACCCGACTTCCGCCGCCGCCGGGGCGATCGATTCCGTGCTCTACAGCAACGTCTTCGAAGGGCTGACGAAATTCGCCGAGGACGGCTCCATCCACCCGGGCCTCGCGGAGAGCTGGGATATCTCCGAGGACGGCACCAGCTACACCTTCCACCTGCATGAGGGCGTCACCTTCCACGACGGAACCACGATGGACGCCGAGGATGTGAAGTTCAGCCTCGACCGCGCCCGCGCCGAGGACAGCCAGAACGCCCAGAAGGCGCTCTTTGCCGGGATCGACGAGGTTACCGTATTGGACCCGCTGACCGTGCAGGTCACGCTCAAGGCACCCGACGGCGGCTTCCTGTTCAACATGGCCTGGGGAGACGCGGTGGTCGTCGCGCCCGAGAGCATCGAGGGGATCAAATCGAACCCGGTCGGCACCGGCCCCTTCACCTTCACCAGTTGGACGCAGGGCGACAGCATCAGTCTTACCCGCAACGAGAGCTACTGGGGCGAGGCGCCGGCGCTGAGCCGCGCCACCTTCCGCTTCATCTCGGACCCGACCGCCGCCTTTGCCGCGATGATGGCGCAGGACATCGACGCCTATGCCGGCTTCCCGGCGCCGGAGAACCTGCCGCAGTTCGAGGCCGATCCGCGCTTCCAAGTCCTTGTCGGCTCGACCGAGGGCGAGACGATCCTGGCGATGAACAACGCGCTCGAGCCCTTTGACGATCCGCTGGTGCGCGAGGCGGTGGCCCACGCCATCGACCGGCAGGCGATCATCGACGGGGCAATGTTCGGGCTCGGCACGCCGATCGGCACGCATTTCGCGCCGCATAACCCAGACTACGTCGACCTGACCAACCTGTCGAACTACGATCCCGAAGCGTCGAAGACCCTGCTCGCCGACGCGGGCTATCCCGATGGCTTCACCACCACGCTGAAACTGCCGCCGCCCTCCTACGCCCGCCGCGGCGGCGAGATCATCGCGGCGCAGCTGCGTGCGGTTGGCATCCAGACCGAGATCACCAACCTCGAATGGGCGCAATGGCTCGAAGAGGTGTTCCGCGGCAAGGACTTCGGCCTGACCATCGTGAGCCATACCGAGCCCATGGACATCAATATCTACGCGCGGCCGGACTATTACTTCCAGTATGACAACCCGGAGGTCCGGGACCTCATGGCGAAGCTGACCGCGACCACCGATCCGGCGGCCCGCTCGGAAATGTTGAAGCAGGCACAGCAGATCATCGCCGAGGATCACGTCAACGCCTTCCTCTTCCAGCTCGCCTTCCCGACAGTGGCGGATGCCAAGCTGCACGGATTGTGGAAGAACCAGCCGACGCAGGCCACCGATCTCACCGGGGTTTATTGGGAAAAGTGATCAGCAGGGAAGAGTGTGGGGCGATCCGCCCCCTCACGCCCGGGATACTCCAGCTCATAAGAACGGATGGCGCGGCGCTCTGATCCTTCAGGCATTGCATTCTTCCAGGCAGGAACATTCCCGCGGGAGGCGTTCCTGCGCTTGACCAGACGCGCGGCGCTCAGCGCAGAAGCAGCCGCTCGAGGCTGCGGGCCATGACCCGGGCGCTGTCGAGCATGTCGGTGATGCCAATCCACTCGTCGGGCTTATGCGCCAGCTCCAGCACGCCCGGACCGTAGGCGATGCAGTTCTTCAGCTTGCCGATGCGATCGATGTGCTATTGGTCGTAGCTGCCGGGCGAGGCGACATAGGTGGCGTCCTGGCCCAGAACCTCGCGGATCGCCTCGGCCACGGTGGTGACCACAGGGGCGCTCTTCTCGGTCATTGAGGGGATGACGCGGTTCAGTTCGCGGATCTCGTATTCGAAGTTCGGGCGGCGGGATTTGAGGTCTTCGAGCAGGCCCACGACCTCTTCCTGAACGCCCTCGACGGTCTCTTCCATCAAGAATCGCCGGTCGATCACGATGCGGCAGCTGTCGGGCACGCAATGGGCCGGCAGGCCGTCATGCTCTTCGGCCTGGCCACCGTGGATCGAGTTGATGTTCATCGTCGAGTTTCGCGCGCCCTCGGGGACCACGGGCATCTCGGTGACGCGCGCGGCCATGGCGGGGAAGAGCGTTTCCTCGAAGGCGTCGAGCACGGCGCCCATGTGGCGAATGGCGCAATCGCCGAGGAAGGGCATGGAGCCATGGGCGATCTCGCCCTTGGTTTTGATCTCGGCCCACCAGCCGCCGCGGTGGCCAAGGCAGATGCGGTGCTTGTCGAGCGGTTCGGGGATGATCACATGCTGCACCCGCTCGGGCGAGAACCAGCCCTCTTTCGCGAGGTGGGCCACGCCGCCGTAGCCGCCGGATTCCTCGTCCGCCGTGGCGCTGATCTCCACCGCGCCGGCGAAATCGGCGTGCTGCTCGAGAAAGGCCTCGGCGGCGATGATCGAGGCGGCGAGCCCACCTTTCATGTCGCAGGTGCCGCGGCCGTAGATGCGGTCGCCCTCGAGCGCGCCGCCGAAGGGATCGCGGGTCCAGCCGGCTCCGACCTCGACCACGTCGTGATGCGAGTTGAAATGCACGCACTCGCCGGGGTGGGCGCCCTCGCTGCGGGCGACGATGTTCCAGCGTGGGTAGGTTTCGCTGTCACCTGGGGCGCCCTCGGCGCGGACCAGCGTGCAGGCGAAGCCGCGCGCCGAGAGTCGGCGTTCAAGGTAGTCGCAGATATCGCGGTAATATTGCCCGGGCGGGTTCAGCGTCGGGATGCGGACGAGATCCTGCGTCAGCGCGATCAGATCGTCGCGCTTGTCGTCGATGCGGCGCGCGAGGGCATCCATTGGGCGGGTGGCGAGTGCGTCGGTCATGCCAGCACTCTTCCCGGCTTTGCCGCGCCGCGCAAGCGTGGCGGCGCGGTGGGGGTGCCTGTTCAGGGGAAGCGCAGACGGGGTGCCTCGCCGAGCGGGATCGGTCCGAGCCGGGCGACGCCCCGGTCAAGGGTCAGCGGCAGATCGAGCGTGTTGCGGTTGCCGGAGAGGCCGGCGACGAGGCCGAGCCCGTCCTCCAATGCCGCGGCCATCCCTTCGGGCAGCTGGCCGCTCTGCCGCGCCATGTCGATCATCTCGCGCCAGTTCACCGCCTTGACGGTGACCTGCCCGTCGAGCCGGCCATCATCATCCACGTCGACATCGCCCGCCACCTTGAGCTGCAGGTCGTCGACCTTGTATTCGGCGAGCCTGAGGTCCACGCGCATCGGCTGGGGGTGCGGGCCGGCCTGCTTGCCGACGCGCAGCGGCAAGTCCGTGTCGAACCCCGCGTCGAGGCGGATGGCATCGGCCACGCGCCCGCCCGAGCCGGCGATTGCATCGGCGCCGACGGCAATGCGGTAGCTGGTCTCTTCCCCCTCGTCGCGGGTGAGCGCGGCCGTCAGCCCGGCCAGCGCCGCGGTGGTGGCGCCGGTGAGGTTGAGCGTCTTGCTCTCGAAATTGGCGCGCACCACGATGTCACCCTCGTGGATGAAGCTGGCGCGCATCCCGTCCGAGGTGATCTCGGTTTCGCCAAGTTCGGTGGTCAGGTTCATCTGCGGCGGGAAGGCAACGATCTCATGCCCGAAGTTGTAGACGAGCCGGTAGATGTCGACGAAGGGCGTCTCCCAACGCAGCCCCTCGGGGTTTTCCAGCACCAGCCCGCTCAGCCGCGCATCGACGCGGTTGGGAAAGCCCTGGAACGAGATGTCCTCGTAGGTGGCGGTCCAGCCCTCGGTCCGGCGCGCCTCCATCCAGCTATCGATGGCCTTGCGCTCGAAATGCACCGAGACGAACCAGAAGCCGGACCAGGCCAGTGCGGCCACGATCACCGCAAACAACAGTTTCTTCACCACGCGCCCCTTTTCTGACGGACAGGATTGGTGTTTACAGCCGCCATGCGGAAAGGACCAGAATGATGGCGCTTTGGGTCTTCGGCTACGGCTCACTTCTTTGGAATCCCGGCTTCCCCGTGGCCGAGAGCGTGCATGCGACGTTGACCGGGTACCGGCGGTCCTTCTGCATGCGCTCGATCCACCACCGCGGCACGCCCGAGGCGCCAGGGCTGGTGCTGGCGCTGGACGAGGAGCACGAGGCCGCCTGCGACGGGCTGGCGCTGCGCGCGCAGCCCGGCACCGAGGAGACGACCCTGGCCTACCTGCGCGAGCGCGAACTTGTCTCGGCGGCCTACTACGAGGCCCGGCTGCCGCTCACGCTGCAGGACGGGCGCGAGGTCGAGGCGGTGACCTACATCATCGACCCCGATCACGTGCAATATTGCGGCGGGCTCGATCTCGAAGAGCAGGCGCGCATTATCGCGCAGGCCATCGGCGGACGCGGGCCGAACAGCGAATATCTCTACAACACCGCCTCGCATCTCGAACATCTGGGCATTCCTGATGCCGAGCTGCACTGGTTGGCCCACCGCGTGCGGGGGCTGACCGATAACGGCTTGGCTTGATTGGGGCGAGGGCATACGCTGCCCCGCAGAATTGTGCTAATTTAGGTGCCCAGAATGGACCGACGCGACCTCGAGGCAGAGGCCCATTTCAGTCAGCCGGTCCGCCAGATCCTCCTGATGCTGGCGGTCCTCGGGCTGTGCGGTGCTGGCGCGGTGCTGGTGCTGCCGCGGGTGCTGCCGGTTTTCGAGTCCAACCCCTACCTCAACGGCTTCATCCTCTTCGTCTTCGTGCTCGGCGTGCTCGCCTGCTTCTTGCAGGTTGCGCAGCTGATCACCTCGGTGCGCTGGATCGAGGGCTTTGCCTCGGGCCGCGAGGCCGCAGTACGCCCGCCGCGGCTGCTGGCGCCACTGGCCGCACTGCTGCGGCGGCATGACAAGCGGCTGCAGATCACCACGACCTCGACCCGCTCGATCCTCGACTCCGTTGCGACGCGGATCGACGAGGCGCGCGAGATCACCCGCTACATCACCTCGCTGCTGATCTTCCTGGGTCTGCTGGGCACCTTCTACGGGCTCGCGACGACCGTGCCGGCGCTGGTCGACACCATCCGCAGCCTCGTGCCCGCAGAGGGCGAGAGCGGGGTGCAGACCTTCTCGCGTTTGATGAGCGGGCTCGAGGGGCAACTTGGCGGCATGGGCGTGGCCTTCGCCTCCTCGCTGCTGGGGCTTGCCGGATCGCTGATCGTCGGCCTGCTGGAGCTTTTCGCCGGGCATGGCCAGAACCGCTTTTACCGCGAGCTCGAGGAATGGCTGAGCTCGATCACCAAGCTCAGCTTCAGCTCGGGCGAGGGTGAGGGCAGCGGGGACGAGGCGCTGATCGGCATGGTGCTCGACCAGATGAACGAACAGATGGAGCGGATGACCGCGCTCTATTCCGAGAGCGAGCAGGGCCGGATGGAGATCGAGGGGCGGCTCGGGCAGCTGGCCGATTCCATCGAGCGGATGACCGAGCGGCTCGAGGCCACGGCGCCCTCGAACAACTCGCTGGCACGCATCGCCGAAGGGCAAGAGCGACTGATCGAGGTTCTGGAGACCCGCGAGACCGCCGAAGGGCTGGACGCCGAGAGCCGGATGCGCCTGCGCTCGATTGACGTGCAGATGCTGCGACTTCTCGAAGAGGTCGCTGCCGGACGTCAAGAGAGCATGGCCGAGCTGCGCACCGATCTTGCGACGCTGACCCGGGTGCTTGGGCAGATCGCCCGCCCGCAGCCGCCGCAGGTGCGCGCCGTTCGCCCCAATCCCGCCCGCTCCGGCGGCTCCGAGGGCTGATCGATGGCTCTTTCGCGCCGCACCGGAGCCCGCCTTCAGGCCAATATCTGGCCCGGGTTCGTCGATGCGATGACCGGGCTTCTGCTGGTTCTGATGTTTGTGCTCACCATCTTCATGGTGATCCAGTTCGTCCTACGCGAGACGATCACCGGTCAGGAAACCGAACTCAGCAGCCTCTCTGGCGAACTGGCGGCGCTGGCGCAGGCACTGGGCGTTCAGGAGCGCAAGAACACCGCGCTGACCAACCAGCTTGGCGAGCTGGAGGCGACACTGTCGGACAATGCCACGCAACTTGCCGAGCAGCAGTCGATCATTGCTGCGCTCACCGCGCAACGCGACGAGCAACAGGGCCGGATCGCGTCCTTCGAGGAACAGGTCGCCTCGCTGATCGCGCAGCGGGACGGAGCGCAGCAGACCGTTGCCGAGCTCACGGCCGAGAAGGACGCCCTGACCTCGGATCGCGATGCGCTGCAGACGGCGCTGGCCTCGGCACGGTCCGAGATGGATGCGCAAACCGAAGCGGCCCGGCTCGCCGCCGCGCAGCGCGAGGCGATGGACGCGCTGATCGCCGACCTTCGGGCAAAGGCTGCCGAACGGGACGTGCAGATGGGCGGGCTCTCGGCGCAGGTCGAGGCCCTGCAGCAGGATCTCACCGACGAGGAACAGCGCCGACTTGCAGAGTCCGAGGCCGCTGCGGCGCTGCGCAAGCGGCTCGAGGGCGCACAGGCCGAGCTGACCGCCATGACGCTCGCGCTCGAGCAGCAGCGCAAGAAGGCCGAGGACACGCTCACTCTGCTCGCCGCTGCCCGCGAGGGCGAGTCGGAGCTGAATGCCCGGCTTGCGGCGGCGCTGGCAGCCGACAACAGCAACGAGCTTGAGGCACAGATCGCCGAGCTGGAAAGCCAGCTCTCGGCGGCGCAGCAGAGCGGAGAGGCCCAGTCGGGGCAGCTGACCGACCTGCGCGCCGAGCTTGCGGCGGCACGCGCGGAGCGCGACGCGGCGCAGGTGAAGCTGGCCGAGGCGCTGGCCGCCCAGAGCGACGTCGAGCTCGACGCACAGCAGGTGCGCGACCGTCTGGCTGCGGCGCTGGCAGCCAAGGCCGCGGCCGAAGCGCAACTGGCCGAAGGGCTGAGCGATGACGAGCGCCAGCAGGCGCTTCTGGCGCAGGCCCGCAAGGAGCTGGAGGCCAGCGATCAGCGGGCCAGCGCCGCGCAGAAACAGTCGGAGCTTCTGAACCAGCAGGTCGCGGCCTTGCGCACGCAGCTCTCGCAGCTGCAGGGCCTGCTCGACAACAGCCGCGAGAAGGATGCCGAGGCGCAGGTACAAATCCAGAACCTCGGCTCCGACCTCAATGCCGCGCTGGCGCGGGTCGCCGCCGAAGAGCGCAAGCGCCGGCAGCTCGAGGAAGCCGAGCGTCAGCGGCTTGAGGCGCAGGCACAGGACCTCGAACGCTATCGCTCTGAGTTCTTCGGTCGGCTGCGCGAGGTCGTGGGCCAGCAGGAAGGCGTGCGGATCGAGGGCGACCGCTTCGTCTTCTCCTCCGAGGTGCTCTTCCCGCCGGGCGGCGCGACGCTTTCCTCTGCGGGCGAGCGTGAGATCGACAAGATCTCCGGCCTGATCCGTACCATCGCGCAGGACATCCCGCCGGGCATCAACTGGATCTTGCGGGTCGACGGGCATACGGATGACACGCCGCTGCGCCCGGGCGCGCCCTTTGCCGACAACTGGGAGCTCAGCCAGGCGCGCGCGCTGTCGGTGGTGCGCTACATGGTCGAGGAGGAGGGCATCCCGCCGCAGCGGCTCTCGGCCAACGGCTTTGGTCAGTTCCAGCCGATCAACACCGACGGCACCGCCGAGGCCAAAGCGCAGAACCGCCGGATCGAGCTGAAGCTGACCGAGAAGTAGCGGAGAGCGCCCGGGGCGCGGGGCAGGCCTGCCGGCATCCACACCGAACCTGCGGCACTCAGAAAAGAAAACCTCCCCGCCAGGGCCCTGGCGGGGAGGTTTCGTTTGATCAGGCCGTCGTTTCAGTCGGCGGTCAGCAGAGGCGGCTTGCGCGAGGAGAGCCGCAGCTTGTCCGGGCCTTCGGTCTTCAGCACGAGCTTGTCGTCCTTGACCGTGACCTTGACCACGCCGCCCTTGACCAGCTTGCCGAAGAGCAGCTCCTCGGCCAGCGGCTTCTTGATGTTCTCCTGGATCACGCGGCCCAGCGGGCGGGCGCCCATCTTGTCGTCGTAGCCCTTTTCAGCCAGCCATTCGGCTGCCGGCTTGGTGAGCTCGATGGCCACGTTGCGATCCATGAGCTGTGCCTCGAGTTGCAGCACGAACTTCTCGACCACCGAGAGGATGACCTCTTTCGGCAGCGGCTGGAAGCTGATGACCGCGTCCAGACGGTTGCGGAATTCCGGCGTGAAGGTCCGCTCGATGGCGGCAGTGTCCTCGCCCTCGCGGCGGTCACGGTTGAAGCCGATGGCCGCCTTGGCCTGCTCCGCCGCACCGGCGTTGGAGGTCATGATGAGGATCACGTTGCGGAAGTCCACGGTCCGGCCGTTGTGGTCGGTCAGCGCGCCGTGGTCCATCACCTGCAGCAGGATGTTGTAGACATCCGGGTGCGCTTTCTCGATCTCGTCGAGCAGGAGCACGCAGTGCGGGTGCTGGTCCACGCCGTCGGTTAGCTGGCCACCCTGATCGAAGCCGACATAGCCCGGCGGGGCGCCGATCAGGCGGCTGACCGCGTGTTTCTCCATGTACTCGGACATGTCGAAGCGCAGCAGTTCCACCCCGAGCGAGCTTGCGAGCTGCTTGGCCACCTCGGTCTTGCCGACGCCGGTGGGACCCGCGAAGAGATAGTTGCCGATCGGCTTTTCGGGCTCGCGCAGGCCGGCGCGTGCCAGCTTGATCGCCGAGGACAGCGCCTCGATGGCATTGTCCTGACCAAAGACCACGCGCTTGAGCGTCGCCTCGAGATCCTTGAGCACCTCGGCGTCGTTCTTCGACACGTTCTTCGGGGGGATGCGGGCGATCTTGGCGACCACATCCTCGATCTCCTTGGTGCCGATGGTCTTGCGGCGCTTGCTCTCGGCCACCAGGTGCTGCGCGGCGCCGGCCTCGTCGATCACGTCGATCGCCTTGTCGGGCAGCTTGCGGTCGTTGATGTAGCGAGCCGACAGTTCGACCGCGGTCTTGATCGCGTCCTGGGTGTATTTGACCGAGTGGTGCTCCTCGAAATAGGGCTTGAGGCCCTTGAGGATTTTCACCGCATCCTCGACCGAGGGCTCGCTCACGTCGATCTTCTGGAACCGGCGGCTGAGCGCGCGGTCCTTCTCGAAGTGCTGGCGGAACTCCTTGTAGGTGGTCGAACCCATGGTGCGCAGCTTGCCGCCCTGAAGCGCGGGCTTCAGGAGGTTCGAGGCATCCATGGCACCCCCGGAAGTTGCGCCAGCGCCGATCACCGTGTGGATCTCGTCGATAAAGAGCACCGCGTCCGGGTGTTCCTCGAGCTCGGTCACCACCGCCTTGAGCCGCTCCTCGAAGTCGCCGCGGTAGCGGGTGCCGGCGAGAAGCGCGCCCATGTCGAGCGAGTAGATGGTGGTGTTCGAGAGCACCTCGGGGGTGTCGCCGCTGACGATCTTGCGCGCCAGGCCTTCGGCGATGGCGGTCTTGCCGACGCCGGGGTCACCCACCAGCAGCGGATTGTTCTTGCGGCGGCGGCAGAGCACCTGGATGCAGCGCTCCACTTCGTGCTCGCGGCCGATCAGCGGGTCCACGTCGCCCTTGCGGGACTTGGCGTTGAGATCCACGCAGTACTTGGCCAGTGCCGACTCCTTGTTGTCGGAGGCCTGTGCGCTCTCGGTTTTCGTTTCTTCCTCCGACTCCTGCGCGCCGGTGACCGGGCGGCTCTCGCCGTAGGCGGGGTTTTTCGCCACGCCGTGAGCGATGAAGTTGACTGCGTCGTAACGGGTCATGTCCTGCTCTTGCAGGAAGTAGGCGGCGTTGCTCTCGCGCTCGGCGAAGATCGCGACGAGCACGTTGGCCCCGGTCACCTCGGTGCGGCCAGAGCTCTGGACGTGGATCGCGGCGCGCTGAATCACGCGCTGGAACGCGGCCGTCGGCACGGCCTCCGATCCCTCGATGTCGGTGACCAGGTTGGAAAGGTCTTCGTCGATGAATTCAACAAGCGTGGTGCGCAGCTCCTCGGTGTCGACCGAGCAGGCTTTCATCACGCGGGCGGCGTCGGGTTCGTCGATGAGGGCCAGGAGAAGGTGCTCAAGAGTCGCAAATTCGTGGCTGCGGGAGTTCGCCAGCGCCAGGGCCGAGTGAATTGCCTGCTCAAGAGAGTTCGAGAATGAAGGCACGGCGTGCTCCTTCCTGTCTGCGTCGGGCACTGGGCCCAACATTGCCTCTTACCGTTAAAGTTTGGTCGATCAGGACCATCCTTCAAGTGTTTTCTAGGCTTGCGGCGCTCACATTTGCCATGGGGGGTGCAACGTGGCGTGAAAAGCGGCGGCCTAGAAGCGGTCTTTCCTGGCGCGGATTTCGGCAAAGACAACGGCGTCCGTCGCCTCGGTCAAGCCGAGCCGCTCGCGGATCTCGGGGGAGTCCGGTCGCAGGAAAGGGTTGGTGGCCAGTTCCTCGGACAGCGCGCAGGAGGCGGTAGCTCGCCCCTCTGTCCGGGCTTTGGCGATGGCGTCACTCCGAGATTTAAGCTCGGCGTTCTGAGGTTCAATAGTAAGCGCAAATCTTGCGTTGGCGGAAGTGTATTCGTGGCCCGAGCAAATCATCGTGTCCGCCGGCAGCGCCATCAGGCGCTGCATCGACGCCCACATCATCGCGGCATCGCCTTCGAACAGTCGCCCGCAGCCCAATGCCATGAGGCTGTCGGCGGTGAAGGCGGCCTGCGCCTGCGGCATATAGAAGGCGATGTGGCCCAACGTGTGGCCGGGCACGTCGATCACATGCACGCCGATGCCCGCGATCGAGAACTCGTCGCCGCCGCCGACCAGCTGGTCGAGCCCGTCGATCCTTGCCGCCTCGGCGCGCGGGCCGATCACGGTGCAGCCGTAGCGCGCACGCAGCGCCGCGATTCCCCCGACGTGGTCATGGTGGTGATGGGTGATGAGAATCGCGTCCAGCGTCCAGCCCCGCGCATCGAGGGCCGCCTCGATCGGTGCCGCCTCGGGGGCATCGATCAGGATCGCGCCCTCGGGCCCCTTCACCAGATAGGCGTAGTTGTCGCTCAGGCAGGGGACGGTGACGATCTCGAGGGGCATGGCTTTTCCTTCAAGGCTTTGACAGAGTGACTCGCGAGAGTGACCCAGAGTGACGCAAGGGACGACGGCCCGCAATGCATCCGGACGTGCAGGCGCTTCGCGACTTCTACTATCGCAGCGCGCTTGGCCGCGCGGCGCGCGGCGCGCTGCGCGACCAGGTGCTGCGATTCTGGCCCGAGGCGCAGGGGCTCAACGTGGCGGGCTACGGATTTGCGGTGCCGGTGCTGCGCCCCTATCTCGCGCAGGCGCGCCGGGTCATGGCGCTGATGCCGGCGCCGCAGGGGGTGATGCGCTGGCCGGCGGGGATGCCGAACGTCTCGGTGCTGGCCGAAGAGATGCTTTGGCCGGTGGAGACCGGGCATCTCGACCGGCTGGTGGTCATGCATGGTCTCGAGACCTGCACAAATGTAGCCGCGCTGCTCGACGAGTGTTACCGCACGCTGGGGCCGGGGGGAGAGGTGCTGTTCATCGTCCCCAACCGCTCGGGCCTCTGGGCGCGCTCCGAAACCACGCCCTTCGGTCAGGGCCGCCCCTATTCGCTCAGCCAGCTCGACACGCAACTCCGGGCGCATGACTTCCTGCGGGTCTCGAACGCCTCGGTGCTTTACCAGCCGCCCTCGACCCGCCGCTTCTGGATGAAGACCGCCCCGGTCTGGGAGCGGATCGGCCGCACGGTGCCGGCGGTGATGGCCGGAGGGGTCCTTATGGTGCGCGCCTCGAAGCGCTACCCGCCGCAGCGCAAGGGGATCGGCGAGAAGGTCCGCGTGCCGAACCCGCTGGAGGTCCTGAGCCCGGTGCCAAGCAAGGAGCCAAAGCCGGTCTGAGGGCGATTTGCGGCGAAAAAGATTCGCTCAGATGCGCTCAATGGTGCATATCTCCCTCAGATTGTGACTTGGTTGATACGTTTGCGCTAGCGTGACGCGGGATCAAAACCTGCGCCCTCGTGCCGCATTATTTCCGTTGCTCACGAAAAAGCGAGACATTCCATAGCTCTGTCTGCCGCAGTGCCGCGCGGGACCGATCAGAAGCCGGAAAACCCACGCTCAGCAGACGGTTAAATGGCCGTTAGCATGTTGCGAGGTCCCCATGGCTCTGATAGATCGTCGGCGATTTCGACGCCCTGAGGGCATCAGGGCAGGGACAACGCCTCCGGACGCCGGATCACTTCCGTGCGTCGCGGGGGCCTCATATCGGAAGGGTGGACGTGTCTGAACCAGCTTCGATCTCCAGCGGCATCGCGGCGCGCTATGCCACGGCGGTCTTTGGGATCGCCAAAGAGGAAAAGGCGCTCGACAAGCTCGAGAGCGGTATCGACGATCTGTCCGCCGCACTCGACGAGAGCGCCGAGCTGAAGGATCTGATCTCTTCGCCGGTCTACACCCGCGAAGCGCAGGGCAAGGCAATCATGGCTGTCGCCGCGAAGATGGGCCTCGCGCCCGTGCTGACGAATACGCTGGGCCTGATGGCCTCCAAGCGTCGTCTCTTCGCGCTGCCGCAGCTGATCGCTCACCTGCGCGAGATGATCGCGGCAGAGAAGGGCGAGGTGACCGCCGAGGTGACCTCCGCCATCGAGCTGACCCCGGCTCAGGCCTCCGAGCTTGCCGCGACGCTGAAGTCGCAGATCGGCTCGGATGTGAAGATCAAATCGACCGTGGATGAGAGCCTCATCGGCGGTCTCGTTGTTAAGGTGGGCTCGAAGATGGTCGACACGTCGATCCGCGCGAAGCTCAACTCCCTCCAGAATGCAATGAAAGAGGTCGGATAAATGGGTATCCAAGCAGCCGAGATTTCTGCGATCCTAAAGGAGCAGATCAAGAACTTCGGTCAGGAGGCCGAAGTCGCAGAAGTGGGTCGCGTGCTCTCCGTCGGTGACGGCATCGCGCGTGTCCACGGTCTCGACAGCGTGAAAGCCGGCGAGATGGTCGAATTCCCGGGCGGCATCATGGGCATGGCGCTGAACCTGGAATCGGACAACGTCGGTGTGGTGATCTTCGGCTCCGACCGGGACATCAAGGAAGGCGACATCGTCAAGCGCACCAACTCGATCGTGGACGTGCCGGCGGGCGAAGCCCTGCTTGGCCGCGTGGTCGATGGCCTTGGCAACCCGCTTGACGGCAAGGGCCCGATCGCCGCTTCCGAGCGCCGCGTCGCAGACGTGAAGGCACCGGGCATCATCCCGCGTAAGTCGGTGCACGAGCCGATGGCAACCGGCCTCAAGTCGGTCGACGCGATGATCCCGATCGGCCGTGGCCAGCGCGAGCTGATCATCGGCGACCGCCAGACCGGCAAGACCGCGATCGCGCTCGACACCATCCTGAACCAGAAGTCGTACAACGACGCTGCCGGCGATGACGACAGCAAGAAGCTGTACTGCGTCTACGTGGCCATCGGCCAGAAGCGCTCGACCGTTGCGCAGCTGGTGAAGCGTCTGGAAGCCACCGGCGCGATCGATTACTCGATCGTCGTGGCCGCAACCGCGTCCGACCCGGCTCCGATGCAGTACCTCGCGCCCTACACCGCGACCGCGATGGCCGAGTACTTCCGCGACAACGGCAAGCACGCGCTCATCATCTACGATGACCTGTCCAAGCAGGCCGTGTCCTACCGCCAGATGTCGCTGCTGCTGCGTCGTCCGCCGGGCCGCGAAGCGTATCCGGGCGACGTGTTCTACCTCCACTCGCGCCTGCTCGAGCGTTCGGCAAAGCTGAACGAAGATCACGGGTCCGGCTCGCTGACCGCGCTGCCGATCATCGAGACCCAGGGCGGCGACGTGTCTGCCTTCATCCCGACCAACGTGATCTCGATCACCGACGGCCAGATCTTCCTCGAGACCGAACTGTTCTTCCAGGGCATCCGCCCCGCCGTGAACACCGGTCTGTCGGTGTCGCGCGTCGGCTCTTCGGCTCAGACCAAGGCGATGTCTTCGGTTGCCGGCCCGGTGAAACTGTCGCTCGCGCAGTATCGCGAGATGGCGGCCTTCGCCCAGTTCGGTTCGGACCTCGATGCCTCGACCCAGAAGCTGCTGAACCGGGGCGCACGTCTTACCGAGCTGATGAAGCAGCCGCAGTACTCGCCGCTGACCAACGCCGAGATCGTCTGCATCATCTTCGCAGGCACCAACGGCTATCTGGACAGCGTTCCGGTCAAGGAAGTCGGCAAGTACGAAGCTGCCCTGCTCGCGTTCCTGCGCGGCCAGCGCAAGGACATCCTCGAGTGGATCGAAAACGACGATCCGAAAATCAAGGGTGAACCCGCGGACAAGCTGAAGGCAGTGCTCGACGAATTCGCCGCGACCTACGCCTGAGCGCCCTGAAAGGACAGGATTATGCCTAGCCTCAAGGACCTCAAGAACCGCATCTCCTCGGTCAAATCGACCCGGAAGATCACCAAGGCCATGCAAATGGTGGCCGCCGCAAAACTGCGGCGGGCACAGGATGCGGCCGAGATGTCGCGGCCGTACACCGAGCGCTTCAACGAAGTGCTCGGGTCGCTGGCTGCGTCGGTGGGCGGTAGCGCAACGGCGCCGAAACTGCTCTCGGGCACCGGGAAGGACGACGTGCAGCTGCTCGTCGTCATGACCGCCGAGCGCGGGCTTTGCGGGGGCTTCAACAGCTCCATCGTGAAGAAGGCGCGGACCCATATCGAAACGCTCAAGGCCGAAGGCAAGACGGTGAAGATCCTCACCGTCGGCAAGAAGGGCCGCGAGCAGCTCAAGCGTGACTACGGCGATCTGTTCGTCGGTCACGTCGACCTGAGCGAAGTGAAGAAAATCGGTTACGCCGATGCTCAGAACATCGCGAAGGACATCCTCGTTCGTTTCGACGCCGAGGAATTCGACGTGGCGACCATCTTCTATTCGAAGTTCCAGTCGGTGATCTCTCAGGTCCCGACGGCGCAGCAGGTGATCCCGGCGCAGTTCGACGCGCCCGAGGGAGATGCTGGCGGGTCCACGCTCTACGAATACGAGCCCGGTGAGGAAGCCATCCTTGCCGATCTTCTGCCCCGTGGTGTCGCAACCCAGATCTTCTCGGCTCTGCTGGAGAACGCGGCTTCGGAACAGGGGGCTCGGATGAGCGCCATGGACAACGCCACGCGCAACGCGGGCGAGATGATCGACAAGCTGACGATCGAGTACAACCGCTCGCGTCAGGCGGTCATCACCAACGAACTGATCGAAATCATCTCGGGCGCCGAGGCGCTCTAAGAACCGGAGACGATAAATGGCAAACGCAAAAGGCAAAGTGACCCAGGTCATCGGCGCCGTGGTCGACGTGAAGTTCGACGACCACCTGCCCGAGATTCTGAACGCGCTGACCACCGAAAACGACGGCAAGAAACTGGTTCTTGAAGTCGCCCAGCACCTGGGTGAGAACACCGTCCGCACCATCGCGATGGACGCAACCGAAGGTCTCGTCCGCGGCCAGGCCGTGGCAGACACCGGCGGCCCGATCTCGGTGCCGGTCGGCAACGCGACCCTCGGCCGCATCCTGAACGTCGTCGGCGAGCCGGTCGACGAGCAGGGCCCGGTGAACGCCGAAGAAACCCGTGCCATCCACCAGCCCGCTCCGCTGTTCGACGAACAGTCGACCGAGTCGGAAATCCTGGTCACCGGCATCAAGGTCATCGACCTGCTGGCGCCCTACTCGAAGGGCGGCAAGATCGGCCTCTTCGGCGGCGCCGGCGTGGGCAAGACCGTTCTCATCATGGAACTGATCAACAACATCGCAAAGGTGCACTCGGGCTACTCCGTGTTCGCCGGTGTTGGCGAGCGGACCCGTGAGGGCAACGACCTCTACCACGAGATGATCGAATCCAACGTCATCAAGCCCGACAATCTGTCGGAGTCGCAGGTGGCGCTGGTCTACGGTCAGATGAACGAGCCACCGGGAGCCCGTGCCCGCGTCGCCCTGACCGGCCTGACCTTGGCCGAGCAGTTCCGTGACCAGTCCGGTACCGACGTTCTGTTCTTCGTCGACAACATCTTCCGCTTCACGCAGGCCGGCTCCGAGGTGTCCGCACTTCTCGGCCGTATCCCCTCCGCTGTGGGCTACCAGCCGACGCTGGCAACCGACATGGGCGCGATGCAGGAACGCATCACCTCGACCAAGAACGGCTCGATCACCTCGATCCAGGCCGTCTACGTTCCCGCGGACGACCTTACCGACCCGGCACCGGCCACGACCTTCGCGCACCTCGACGCGACGACGGTTCTCAACCGTGCCATCTCGGAACTCGGCATCTACCCCGCCGTGGACCCGCTCGACAGCTCGTCGCGTCTGATGGACCCGGCCGTCGTCGGCCAGGAACACTACGACGTGGCCTTTGCCGTGCAGGGTATCCTCCAGCGCTACAAGTCGCTGCAGGACATCATCGCGATCCTCGGCATGGACGAACTGTCGGAAGAGGACAAGCTGACCGTGGCCCGCGCCCGGAAAATCCAGCGTTTCCTCAGCCAGCCGTTCGACGTGGCAAAGGTGTTCACCGGCTCCGACGGTGTGCAGGTTCCGCTCGAGGACACCATCTCGTCCTTCAAGGCCGTGGTGAACGGTGAGTACGACCACCTGCCGGAAGGCGCCTTCTACATGGTCGGCGGCATCGACGAGGTGCTCGCGAAGGCCGAGAAAATGGCGGCTGACGCAGCCTGAGACCAGAGGGGGGCCTCGCGCCCCCCAGTAACCGGAGGCCCAAATGGCTGAAACGATGCAATTCGACCTGGTGAGCCCCGAGCGCAACCTGATGTCGGCTGCCGTCAAGGCAGTGCAGATTCCGGGCACCGAGGGCGATCTGACGGCCATGCCCAACCATGCGCCGATGATCACCACGCTGCGTCCGGGCATCCTCAAGGTCGAGACCGAGACCGGCACCGAAGAGTTCGTCGTCACCGGCGGCTTTGCCGAGATCGGTCAGTCGGTCAGCGTGCTGGCCGAAAAGGCCGTGCCGCATGGCGACATGGACCAGGCGACCTACGACGCGCTCGTGGAAGAAGCTGTCATGGCCTACAAGGCCGCGAAGGAAGCTGCTCCCGAGAACGAGCCGGGCCCCGTGGATGAGGCGGCCAAGCTGCTTCAGGACATGGTGGCGGTGGGCACGCACATCGGGCTCGACCCGAAAGCGGCCAACCTCAACTACTGAGCCTGGCGTTCGAGACAAGCAAAGGCCCCGCGCGAGCGGGGCCTTTTGCTTTTGTGCAGGGGAAACAGCGTGATGCGGAGGAATATCCGTTTTCTTTCGAGCGCCGTTGCACAAGACTGCGGGGCGGTGGAACGAGGAAAGACCTGATGCGGAAATTGCGCGGCGCCTGGGTCGGCATCGAGCAGGGCAACGAAGACCTGTTTTCGGAGTTCGAGAGCGGCGGCGACATGTGGACCGGCTCGGGCGAACGAGAACGGAGGCGCTGGGTTGCCTTTTCCGAGCGCTTCGCCAGCCCGCCGAACGTTCAGGTCGCGCTGTCGCTCTGGGATATCGACAATGGCGGGAACATCCGCGCCGATCTCGGTGCCGAGAACGTCTCGGAAGCCGGGTTCGACATGGTGTTCCGCACATGGTCCGACACGCGCGTGGCGCGCGTGCGTCTGTCTTGGATGGCGATCGGAGAGGTGCGGGGCGAGGATGACTGGCTCATCGACTAGCCCGCGGCAGAGGGGCTACGGCCTTTAGCGGCCGTAGGCGGCTTGCCAGGCGATGTCGCGGATATTGGCGCGGTGAAACCCGATGTCCGCCAGATCGCGGTCGCTGAAGGCGTCGAGTTCGCGGACAACGCGATGGTATTCGGCGCGGCGCGAGCGGGCGAGCGTGAAGCGTTCGATCATGCGGGCAAGCGCACCGCGGTGGGTCTCGGTCGGAAGACTGTGAATATCGGTCGTTGCCATGATGGCCTCCTGATTTCGTGGTATTTTGTGGTGGCGCTGACATCGGGATTTCCGGCCCGAGTCACAAGCCACATCAGGAGAAGCCCGCCTTGCAGGCTCTGCATGTCGGGAAAAAACCGTGGTGCGGCGCCTAGATAGGTTTTTCGAAATAGACCCGGTCAAAACCGTTTTCGTGGACCCGACCGGTCTCACGGTACCCGAGCCGCGGGTAAAGCACGAGATTTTCGGTCATCAGCAGGTTCGTGTAGAGCCGGATCCGGTTTAGCCCCGCCGCGTGCGCCTTGGCCTCGGCAAAGTCCATCAGAGCGCGGCCGAGGCCCTTGCCCTGTGCTTGCGGCGAAACGGCAATATTGTCGAGCAGCATCGCGTCGGCCTGAGGCAGCAGCACCAGCACCCCGGCGACTGCGCCGTCCAGCTCGGCCACGTGGACGCGTTCGGCGGCGGTCAGCGCCGCGTAGTCGTCGAGCATCGGGCCGGGCTTTTGCCCCATGCGCGGGATGTAGGGGGAATAGGCCGCCTCAATGATCGCTTCGATCTGATCAAGGTCGGAGGGGCGCGCCCGCCGGAATAGCGGCGGGCGCGAGGTCATCAGAGGATGCCTTCGTAGATCGGGCCGAGCACTTCGGTCTCGAACAGCGAGGACACCGAAGTGCCGTTCCAGATGTTCAGGATTGCCTGCGCGAAGATCGGCGCGGTCGGCAGGATGCGGATGTTCGGCGCCGCGGCGACGGAGTCGGTGGCGGCGATCGAGTCGGTGATGACCAGCGACTTCATCACCGACTTGGTGACGCGTTCGACGGCGGGGCCGGACAGCACGCCGTGGGTGATATAGGCGTGCACCTCGGTGGCGCCGTGGTCCATCAGCACCTCGGCGGCCTTGCACAGCGTGCCGGCGGTGTCGCAGATGTCGTCGACGATGATGCACTTCTTGCCGGTGACGTCACCGATCACGGTCATCTCGGCGATCTCGCCCGGCTTCTCGCGGCGCTTGTCGACGATGGCGAGCGGCGCGTTGATCCGCTTGGCCAGTTCGCGCGCGCGGGCCACGCCGCCGACGTCCGGCGAGATCACCATGACGTCCTGCAGCGAGTCCTTGAACTGATGCTCGATGTCGAGCGCGAAGATCGGCGAGGCGTAGAGGTTGTCGACGGGGATGTCGAAGAAGCCCTGGATCTGTGCGGCGTGGAGATCCATGGTCAGCACCCGCTCGACGCCGGCCTCGTGGATCATGTTGGCGACCAGCTTGGCGGTGATCGGGGTGCGCGCCTTGGTGCGGCGGTCCTGACGGGCATAGCCGAAGTAGGGAATGACGGCGGTGATCCGCGCGGCCGAGGAGCGGCGCAGCGCGTCGGCCATGATCAGCAGCTCCATCAGGTTGTCGTTCGCCGGGTTCGAGGTCGGCTGAAGGATGTACATGTCCTCGCCGCGGACGTTCTCGTAGACCTCGACGAAGATCTCCTGGTCGTTGAACCGCTCGACGCGCGCATCGACGAGCCCGACTGCGCCTCCGCGATAGAGCGACATGCGGCGGGCGATGGCGTTTGCCAGCGGCTTGTTGGCATTACCCGCGATGAGCTTGGGTTCGATGACAGTGGGCATTTGGGAGGCTCCGGCGCTACGGAATGACAGATTCGTGACGTTGCGGTCGCCTTAACACGCAGTTAGCGTGGGGCAAAGATACACGGAAGGGCATGTGACCCCATGGCACAAATCCAGTACTATTTTTCGATGTTGTCGCCCTTTGCCTACCTCGCCGGACCGCGGTTCGAAGAGGTCGTGGCGAAGCATGGTGCCGAAGTGGTCTACAAGCCCTTCGACATCACGGCGCTGTTTCCGCGCACCGGTGGCGCGCCTCTGGCGCAGCGCCATCAATCCCGGATCGACTACCGCAACCTCGACCTGCCGCGGCAGGCGAAGAAGGCCGGGCTGCCGCTGAACCTCAAGCCGATGTTCTGGCCGACCAACGCGGCGCCCTCGTCCTATGCGATCATCGCGGCGGCGAAGGCTGGGGGCGGGGATGTCGGCGGTCTGATCCAGACGCTGCTGCGAAACTGCTGGGCCGAGGAGAAGGACATCGCCGAGGATGTGGTGATCAGGGCCGCGCTAGAAGAGAATGGCTTCGATCCGTCTCTGGCCGACAGCGGGCTTCTGGTCGGGGCCGAGACCTATGCGGCCAACCTCGAAGAGGCCGTGGGCGCCGGAGTCTTCGGCTCGCCCTTCTGGATCACCGGGGAGGGGGAGAAGTTCTGGGGGCAGGACCGGATCGAGGACCTCGACCTGCACCTGAGCGGGAAGCTCTGACCAAGCCGGCCCGGCGCGAAGCCGGGCCACGCCGACCTTGCCGAGGATCAGCCCTTCTGGCCGATCTTCGACTCGGTTCCCTTGCGGATGCGGTCGATGTTCTCGCGGTGGCGCCAGAAGATCAGCACGGTCAGGACCAGCGTCAGCGCGGTCATCTCGATCTGGCCGAAAAGCACCATCCAGAGTGTCGAGAGCAGCGCCGCGATCAGCGCGCCCATTGACGAGATTCGCGACATCGCCGCGCCCGCAAGCCAGGTGGCGCAGGTGATCAGCCCGACCGGCCAGTGCAATGCGAGGATAAGGCCGATGAAGGTCGCCACCCCCTTGCCACCCTTGAACTTGAGCCATGCCGGGAAGCAATGGCCGAGGAACGCGGCAAGCCCTGCGAGCTGCGCCGCGTCCTCGCCCGCCAGCCAGCGCGCCAGCAGCACCGCCACCGCACCCTTGCCCCCGTCGAGGATCAGCGTGCCCGCCGCCGCCGCCTTGTTGCCGGTGCGCAGCACGTTGGTCGCCCCGATATTGCCCGAGCCGATCGCGCGCAGATCGCCGAGGTTCATTGCCCGTGTGAGCAGCAGGCCGAAGGGGATCGAGCCGAGCAGATAGCCCAGCACAGCCCAGAGGATCAGCACGGGGGCCGAAGAGGTGATCTCGGGCAGCATGTCAGGCGCTCCAGACAGGGGTTCCGGCGACGAGGGTCTGCAGCACCTTGCCCTGCAGCCGCGCCCCGTCAAAGGGGGTGTTCTTGGATTTCGACTGCAGCTTGAAGCGGTCGAGGATGAAGGGCTTGTCGGCGTCGAAGACCACAAGGTCGGCCGGGGCGCCCGCGCTCAGGCGGCCGCAGTCGAGGCCAAGCCGTTTCGCCGGGTTCAGCGACAGCCCGCGGAAGAGCGTCGGCAGGTCGATCTCGCCGGCGTGGTAGAGCCGCAGGAGCACCGGCAGCATGGTCTCGAGACCCACCGCGCCCGAGGCGGCCTCCTCGAAGGGCAGGCGCTTGGATTCCTCGTCCTGCGGGGCGTGGAACGAGCCGATCACATCGATGAGCCCGCTGCGCAGCGCTTCGAGCACCGCCTGCCGGTCGTCCTCGGAGCGCAGTGGGGGCTTGACCTTGAAGAAGGTGCGGTAGTCGGCGACGTCCATCTCGTTGAGCGTGAGGTGGTGCATCGAGATGCCCGCCGTCACGTCAAAGCCGTTGTTTTTCGCGCGTTCCAGCGCGGGAAGCGCGCGCGATGTGGTGATCTGATCCGCGTGGTAGCGCACGCCGGTCATCTCGACGAGCGCGATGTCGCGGTCAAGGCCCATCCGTTCGGCCATCGGCGACACGGCGGGCAGGCCGCGCAGCGAGGCGAACTTGCCTGAGGAGGCGGCGGCGCCCTTCGACAGGATCGGCTCCTGCGGGTGGCCCATGACCAGCGCGCCCAGCGAGCGGGCGTAGCCCATGGCGCGCGAGAGCACCTTGGTGTCGGTCACCACGCGGTCGCAATCGGTGAAGGCCACGGCCCCGGCGTCGAGCAGGAAGCCGAGCTCGGTCATCTCGCGCCCCTCGCGGCCCTTGGTCAGCGCGGCCATCGGCAGCACGTTCACCGGCGCGGTCTCATTGGCGCGGCGGCGGATGAACTCCAGCACCTCGGGCGTGTCGATCGCCGGCGCGGTGTCGGGGCGGGTGATCATGGTGGTCACGCCGCCGGCGGCGGCGGCCATGCCCGCGGTCTTGAAGCTCTCCTTGTGGCGCTCGCCCGGCTCGCCCACCTTGACGCCAAGATCGACGATGCCCGGCGCGACATGGGCCCCGTTCAGGTCCTGCGCCTCGGTCTGCCCGATCAGCGTGGTGATCTCGTCAGCAGAGGTGACCACGGCCTTGATGCGACCGCCTGAAAGCAGAAGCGCGCCTTCCGCGACGGTCCCGGCCTCGGGGTCGATCAGCCGGGCGTTGTAGAGCAGCGTGTCTTTCATTCGGGGGCTCCGGGAAGCGGGGTCATTTGCAGGGCGGTGGAGGGGCGCATCAGTTGGCCCTGAAGAGGGCGGCAAGCACCAGCACCACCAGCACGCCGAGCCCCAGAAGAGCATAAGTCAGCGCGCGGCTGCGCGGCTCGGGGGCGGCGGGGCCGGGACGATCCATGCTGCCGCGCGCTCCGGCGCTGCGCAGCTTGCCAGCGCGCGGGCTCGCGCCTTCGGCTTCCTTGAAGGTGCCGATCCAGCGCAGCGGGGTCGAGATGGTCAGGTCCTGCGAGGTGTGATCGAAGGCCGCGCTCGGCAGGACCACCACGTGGCCTTTCAGCGCATCGATGCGCGGCTTCATCTGGCGAAAGTCCTCGCCGCCGACCTGATAGGCCTCGGCGAGATAGGTCGAGAGGGGCATTTCTCCCAGATCGCGGATAGAGACGACGTCGATCCGCGAGGGTCGGAGTTTGCGCGCGCCAAGCGCATATTGCAGCGGAAACTCCCCGGTGCCAGCCTGGGTGGTGAAGCGCTCGACCGCTTCCGCTGGAAGATCGAGGTGGAAGAGGCGAACCTCGCCGTCCACCGAACCGTTGATGTGCATCTTGGTCATGCCGCGCCCCGCTCAGACGGCCAGCTCGGTGGGCCGGGCGCGCAGGTTGCGGGCCAGAAGGTCCATGGCGGCCATGCGCACCGCGACGCCCATCTCGACTTGTTCCTGGATCACCGAGCGGTTGATGTCGTCGGCGATGGTGCCGTCGATCTCGACGCCGCGGTTCATCGGACCGGGGTGCATGACGATGGCGTCGGGCTTGGCATGGGCCAGCTTCTCGGCATCCAGTCCCCAGCGATGGTAGTATTCGCGCTCCGACGGAATGAAACCGCCGTCCATGCGCTCCTTCTGCAGGCGCAGCATCATCACCACGTCGACGTCCTTCAGCCCTTCGGCCATGTCGTCGTAGACCTCGGCGCCGAAGTCGGCGATGCCTGCGGGCATCAGCGTCGACGGACCGACCAGACGAATGCGGTTCTCCATCTTGTGCAGCAGCAGCAGGTTCGAGCGCGCGACGCGCGAATGGGCGATGTCGCCGCAGATGGCGATGTTCAGCCGGTGCAGCCGGCCCTTGGCGCGGCGAATGGTCAGCGCATCCAAAAGCGCCTGCGTCGGGTGTTCGTGCCGGCCGTCGCCGGCGTTGATCACCGCGCAGTTCACCTTCTGCGCCAGCAGGTCCACCGCGCCGGAATGCGGGTGGCGGACGACCAGCAGATCGGGGTGCATGGCGTTCAGCGTCAGCGCCGTGTCGATCAGCGTCTCGCCCTTCTTGATAGAGCTGGCCTGCATCGACATGTTCATCACGTCCGCCCCGAGCCGCTTGCCCGCCAGCTCGAAGCTGGACTGGGTGCGGGTGGAGTTCTCGAAGAACATGTTGATCTGTGTGAGCCCGGCCAGCGCATTGGCGTGCTTGTCGCGGGCGCGCGACAGGGTGACGTAGCGCTCGGCCAGATCGAGCAGCGTTGTTATTTCATCCGGACGAAGGGGCTCGATGCCCAGAAGGTGGCGCTGGTCGAAACGCATGAAACGGCTCCCCTTGAGTTGCCGCGGTTATAGAAACGCAGGGGCCGCGCGACAAGTGGTCGCGAATTCGCGGCAAAGGCCCGCCGCCGGGCCACTGAGCCCGGATCAGATGCAGAGTTTAGGCGCGGTTTCAGGGCGCTTCGAGCAGCGTCACCGTGGTGTCGCCATAGCGGCGGCTGTCGAGCAGGGTAAAGCCTCCGGGCGCCTCTTGCGGGCCGCTTTCCTCCCAGACGATCAGTGCTTCGGGGGCAAGCCAGCCCTGCGCACGCGCGGCCTCCAGCGCCTTGGCGCCGAGGTTCAACCCGTAGGGCGGGTCGAGAAAGACCAGAGTCGCGGGCGCGTCGGTCGGGGGCAGCCGGGTGGCGTTGCACGAGAGCGTCCGGGCACGGTCCGCGCAGCCGAGCAGGCGGATGTTCTGCTTGATGAGTTTCTGCGCAACGCGCCCGTCGTCGACGAAGGTGGCCGAGGTGGCACCGCGCGAGAGCGCCTCGAGCCCCAGCGCGCCGGTGCCGGCAAAGAGGTCGAGCACCACCGCCCCCTCGAAGGGCTCGCCGAAGCGCCCGCCACCGAGCATGTTGAACAGGCTCTCGCGCACCCGGTCGGTGGTGGGGCGCAGATGCGCGCCCGGATCGCCCTTGCCGACGGCGGTGAGCGCGCGGCCGCGCCAGTCTCCGGCGATGATCCTCATGCCTTCAACAGAGCCTTTAGATCGCTGCCCGCATCGGCAACCACCTCGGGATCGGCGCTCTTGCCGGCCTCGATCAGTCGCTTGCCGACCATGTAGGCGCGCGGATCGTTCATCGCGTCGAGGGCGATGAGGTGGCCCTCGCGGTAATACCAGTGCGAGACGGGCCCGGCGCCGCCATCGCGCACCACGACCTTGTCGTAGCCGGCGTTCAGCCCGGCGATCTGCAGCTTCACGTCGTACTGGTCGGACCAGAACCAGGGCTTGGGCTGGTAAGGCGCCTCGGCCCCCATGATGTTGTCCGCCACCGCCTCGGCCTGGTCGATGGCATTACCGACGCTTTCCAGCCGCAGCTGCGCATCGCCCATCGGGAAAGAGGCGCAATCGCCCGCGGCCCAGACATGCCGCGCCGAGCAGCGGCCGAAGGCATCGGTGCGGATGCCGTTCTCGATCTCGATGCCCGCGGCCTCGGCGACCGAGGTCTCGGGCAGGATGCCGACGCCGACAATGACGAAATCAATGGGCAAGCTGGTGCCGTCGGTCAGCTCCGCCGCGGTGACCTTGCCGTCCTCGCCGACCAGCTTGCCGAGGCCGACACCCTCGCGCAGGTCGACGCCATGGCCCTTGTGCAGGGCGCGGAACCAGTCCGAGGTCTCGCGGGCGGCGACGCGCTGCAAGATGCGGTCGGCCATCTCCACCAGCGTCACCTGCAGGCCGAGCTTGGAGGCCACCGCCGCGGCCTCGAGGCCGATGTAGCCGCCGCCGACGATCAGCACGCGGGCGCCTGCCGTGAAACGGGCGCGCATGGCGTCCACGTCGGCAATGCCGCGCACCACGCAGACGCCGTCCAGCTCGCCGCCGATCGCGGCAGGCAGGCGGCGGGGGGCGGAGCCGGTGCAGAACACCAGCTCGTCATAGCCGATCTCGTGGCCGCCGGCGATGACATGCCGCGCCCGGGTGTCGACTGACACCGCGGGCTCGCCCAGCATCAGCGAGATGGTCTGCTCGTCGTAATAGGTCCGCGGACGGAGATAGAGCCGGTCCTTCTCCATCTCTCCCAGCAGGTAGGCCTTGGACAGTGGCGGGCGCTGGTAGGGGGGCTCGGCCTCGGCGCCGATCACGGTGATCTCGCCCTCGAAGCCCTTGCCGCGCAGACGCGCCACAAGCGAGGCCGCGGCCTGTCCCGCACCGATCACAACAACATGCCCCATGGCTGGCCTCTTTTCCGCTTTCCCGTGATTTGCGCGAAACCTATATCTCGCCCTGTCGGAAACGCAAATGATGGAGAAAACGGCATGGCGCTATCCGCTGGAGACCGGCTGCCCGAGGCAGAGCTGCTGACGCTGGGCGAGGCCGGCCCCGAACAGGTATCGCTTGGCGAGAAGCTAGCGGGCCGCAATGTGGTGATCTTCGCGCTGCCGGGCGCTTTCACCCCGACCTGTTCGTCGGCCCATGTGCCGAGCTTCATCCGCGCCAAGGGGGGCTTCGATGAAAAGGGCGTCCACGAGATCATCTGCATCTCTGTGAACGATCCGTTCGTGATGAAGGCCTGGGGCGAGGCCACCGGTGCGACCGAGGCCGGGCTGACCATGCTCGCGGATGCGGAGGGGGCCTTCACCTCGGCCATCGGCATGGAGTTCACCGCCGAGCCCGCCGGGCTGATCCGCCGCTCGAAGCGCTACGCGATGTATGTCGAGGATGGCATCGTGAAAGTGTTCCACGAAGAGACCGGGCGCGGCACCTGCGAGGTGTCCGGCGGCGAAGCGCTGCTGGCGGCGATCTGAGCAATAGAGCATCCGGCGGCGGGTCTGCCGCCGCCGGATTTGCGTATCTGGGAAGAGGAGACGCGCAACCGGCCTTCTTCTCGTTCCAAATGCGAATGTCGGGACCTTTCCGGCGGGAGAGGCGCTATGGCAGCACCTCTCCTCCATGGCTCAGAGCGAATCGAGCTTGCGCGCGAGCTTGGCGTCGAGCGCGCTGAGACCGCCCACGTCATGGGTGGTGAGCGTGACCTCGACGGTCTTGTAGACGTTGCGCCAGTCGGGGTGGTGGTTCCACTTCTCGGCCCAGAGCGCGGCGCGGGTCATCCAACCGAACGCCTCGGTGAAATCCGCGAATTCGAAGGTCTTGCAGAGGGTGTCCTCCGCTGCGTTCATCTCCCATCCGTTCTCGAGCAGGGGGGCGAGCATGGTCGCACGGCCGGTGTCGGAGAGTTTCTCTGTCATTGGGTGTCCTTCCCGTGGTCTTTCCGGAACGGCCCGTAGGCGGTGAGCACCTCGATGTCCTCGTCCACGGCCCGTGCCTCGGCCTCCAGATAGTGCGCGACGGCGCGGGCAAACCCCTTGTCGGGGAACCAGTGCAGCGAATGCGTCTGGCTCGGCAGGTAACCGCGCGCCAACTTGTGCTCGCCCTGCGCGCCAGCCTCGACGCGGGACAGCTCATGGGCGATGGCGAAATCGATGGCCCGGTAATAGCACGCCTCGAAGTGCAGGCAGGGGTGATCCTCGGTACAGCCCCAGT
The DNA here is from genome assembly GCF_010500785.1 of Salipiger sp. PrR003. Classification (NCBI taxonomy): domain Bacteria; kingdom Pseudomonadati; phylum Pseudomonadota; class Alphaproteobacteria; order Rhodobacterales; family Roseobacteraceae; genus Salipiger; species Salipiger sp. PrR003. The sequence goes on along the minus strand of NZ_JAAGOV010000087.1, from coordinate 2,524 downwards.
AGCGGCCGAAGAGCGCGTCTCGCCCGATGAAGTTGAGCGCCCCGGCCACCGGCTGCCCCTCGCGCTCGCAGATCACCAGCGCGACGTCGCCGCGCATCGTCTCATGGACCTCGTCGAAGAAGGCGCGGGTGAGGTAGGGCGTGCCCCACTTGCGCCCGCCGGTGTCCTGATAGAAGGCCCAGAAGGCGTCCCAGTGTTCGGGCTCGATCTCATCGCCGGTGAGCATGTGGATGGTGCCGCCGAACGCCTGCGCCCGCGCCCGTTCCTTGCGGATCGCCTTGCGCTTGCGCGAGCTGAGATCGGCGAGGAAACCATCGAAATCATCGTAGCCCCGGTTCAGCCAGTGGAACTGCTGGGTGACGCGGCGCAAAAGGCCCATGCGCTCGCCGGCGATGGCCTCGCCCTCGGTGCAGAAGGTGACGTGCAATGACGACAGGTCGTTCTCGGCGGTGAGCTGCACCGCGCCCTGCACCAGCGCCATCATGCCCTCGGCCTCGTGACCGGGGCGGGTGAGGAAGCGCCGCCCGGTGACAGGGGTGAAGGGCACGGCGATCTGCAGCTTGGGATAGTAGCGCCCGCCCGCCTGCTCGTAGGCATGGGCGAAGCTGTGGTCGAAGATATACTCGCCCTGGCTGTGGCCCTTGGCGTAGAGCGGGGCGACGGCGATGATCCGCCCCGCCTTTTCCGCCACCAGGTAGCGCGGGTCCCAGCCGGTGCCGCGCCCGACAGAGCCCGAGCGCTCAAGTGCGCGCAGGAAGCGCCAGGTGGTGAACGGATCGTCGGGGCGCCCGCCCGCCGCCGCCTCGGGGCAGGCGCAGGCATCCCAGTCGGTCTCGGCGATCTGGTCCAGCGAGGTCAGAACATTGACGGCGATGGTATCGCCCGCTGTCGGCTCGGAGGTCGGGCTGGGGCTCTGATCGGTCATATGGTGATCTCGGCTCGGGTCATCTGCGGGAGTATCTGACCCCGGCGGGGCCGGGATCAAGACACGCTCACGCGAGATACTGCTCGAATGTCACGTTCTGGGCCACCGCGCGGGCCTGTGCCTCCTGCTCGGGCGTGCGGATGGTCCAGCAGAGGATCGCGGCGCCTTGTGCCTTCAGCTCGGCGACGCGCGGCGCGGCGAGGTCCTTCCAGCTGTGCGAGATGAAGCAGGCACCGGTACGGGCGTAATCGGGGATGCCGCGCAGCTCCTCGAGACGCCAGCCGGGGACGCCGGACCAGTTCTCGGGGTCGAAACGGTCGGTGGTCAAACCGCGCGGCACCTGCGGCGCGAGCCGCGCCATCCGGGCCATGGAGTGGGGGTTGAAGGACATCACCGCCACGGGCCCCTCGTAGCCGCGCAGCGCGTCCGCCGCGGCCTTCTCCAGCGTGCCGACGTCCGGACCGAGCGCGCCATCCTGGTCCTTGATCTCGATGAGCAGGGGCACGCGGCCGGCGACCAGCTCGAGGACTTCGACGAGCGTCGGGATGCCCTCCTCGCCGCCCTTGAGCGTCAGCGAGGACAATTCGGCCGCATTTCGCGCGCCGAGCAGGCCGCGCGCGCCGGTCAGCCGCTCGAGCCGCTCGTCGTGAAACACCATGGCCACCCCGTCGGAGGAGAGCTGCAGGTCGATCTCGACGCCGTAGCCCGCCGCGACGGCGGCGGAGATGGCGGCGCGGGAATTCTCGGGGCGGCCCACCCCGAGGTCGTGCAGGGCACGGTGCGCGATGGGCCGCTCGAGGAAGGCGGCGGGCAGTCCGGCCATCAGGCGAGCTCGAAGACCGCTTCGATCTCGACCGCCACCCCCATGGGCAGCGCCGCCGCGGAGACCGCGGAACGGGCGTGCTTGCCGGCCTTGCCGAAGACCGCGACCATCAGGTCCGAGGCGCCGTTGATCACCTTGGGCTGGTCGGTGAACTCGGGGGTGGAGTTGACGAAGCCAACCAGCTTCACCACGCGCTTGAGCTTCGACAGGTCGCCGCCGCAGGCCGCCTTGGCCTGGGCGATGAGCGCCAGGGCGCAGCGCTGCGCAGCCTTGGCGCCGGCCTCGACATCCAGCGTCTCGCCAAGCTTGCCGGTGATCAGCCCGCTCTCGTCCATGCTGATCTGTCCCGAAACGTAGAGCATCGCGCCGCTCTGTACGTAGGGCACGTAGTTGGCCGCGGGGGCAGGGGCGTCGGGCAGGGTCAGGCCGAGCTCTTCAAGGCGGGCGGTGATGTCGGTCATGGGGGCCTCCTTTGGATGTGAGCGGACGCTAGACCCGAGCGGTGGCAAAGAAAAGGGGCCGCGATCCAGATGGATGCGGCCCCTGATCAAAAGTTCTTCCCGAGGTTACTCGCGGAACGCCTTCGAGAAGTAATCGGTGAAGGGTTTCACCAGGTAGGCGAGCGGCGTACGATCCGCGGTGCGCAGGAAGGCCTCGACCGGCATCCCAGGTACCAGGGTCGAGCCCTCGGGCAGCCTTTCGATCTGGCCCTCGTCGAGCATGATCTCGGCGCGGTAGAAGCTGGACGAGGTGTTCTGGTCGGTGAAGGCATCCGC
>NZ_JAAGOV010000086.1:0-11135 GCF_010500785.1 Salipiger sp. PrR003 | reverse complement strand
TCGTCGAGACGGTGATCAAGGTCAATGAAGACACCAAGCGGCGGATGACCGACAAGCTGCTCGACCTCTGCGGCGGCAGCTTCAACGGCAAGAAGGTCGCCGTGCTGGGCGTCACCTTCAAACCCAACACCGACGACATGCGCGATGCGCCTTCGCTGACCATCGTGCCGGCGCTGGTGGGCGGTGGGGCCTCGGTCTCGGTGGTCGACCCGCAGGGCAAGCGTGAGGGCGAGGCGCTGCTGCCGGGCGTGGCCTGGGAGGACGATCCCTATGCCGCCGCAAAGGACGCCGACGTGCTGGTCATCCTCACCGAGTGGAATGAGTTCCGCGCGCTTGATCTCAAGCGGCTCGCAGCGGGCATGGCCACCGCGCGCCTTGCCGACCTGCGCAACATCTACGCGGTCGAAGATGCCAAAGCGGCGGGCTTTGCCGCCTACGAGAGCATCGGCCGGGCCGGCTTCCCGGGCTGAGCCGCCTGCGCGCAAGACAAGAGAGACATTGCAGGAAGGCCCCGGATTTTTCCGGGGCCTTCTTCCGTTTCAGCGGGCGGGCAGCGCGTCAGGCCAGGAACATGTCGTCGGTGATCTCGGCCAGCAGGGTCTGGCTGAAGGTGATGCTCACCCCCTGGTCCTCGAAGCTCACGTCGCTGCCGGCCTGGGTCATGTGGCTCAGCGCTGCGGCGGCATCGGCATAGCCGAAGCCCTCGAGCGAGATGTAGTCCCAGGGCTCGAGATCGAGCACCCGGTGGCTGCCGCCCTCGGCCTGGGCGAACTCGAAGGCATCGGCGCCGATGCCCCCCGCCAGAAGGTTGTCGCCCGCGCCGGGGTGCAGCAGGTCGTGGTAGATCGAGCCGCTGCCGTAATCGACGTCGCGCAGCCATTCCTTGAGAGCGTCGGCGGTGGCCGCCTTGAACTCGGTGCTCTGCGAGAAGCCCTCGACTACCTGGGCGCGGGACATGCCGCCGTCGAGCCGCGCGGTCCAGTTGGTCAGCCCCGTGGCATCGGGGTCGCGATCGAGCACGTTGTTGTAGAGCAGGGTGACGAAATCGCCGTTGTCGAGCGCGCCGTAGGTGGCCTTGAACTCGGCGCTCTGCACGAAGCCGTCGATCACCTTGCCCAGCTCCATGCCGTCCGCGAGCCGTCCGGACCAGTTGAGAAAGCCGTTGATGTCCGGCGCGCGGTCGAGCGTCGCCTGGTAGAGCCGGTAGACATCGTCGCCCCAGGTGGCGGCGGAGCTGTCCTCGGCGAAGGCATAGGTATAGGCGAAGGCGGCCCCGGCGGTGCCGGCCTTGAACTCGGCGCTTTCCGAGAAGCCCTTGACCACCTCGGCGCGGGACATGCCGTCGTCGAGCCGCGCGGTCCAGTTGGTCAGCCCCGTGGCGTCGGGGTCGCGGTCGAGCACGTTGTTGTAGAGCAGGGTGACGAAGCTCTGGTTGTCGAGATTGCCATAGGTGGCCTTGAACTCCGGGCTGCCGGTGAAGCCGTTGATCACCTCCTGCAGGCTCATGGTGCCGGTGAGCAGCCGCTCGGTCCAGTTGTGATGCCCGGTGAGGTCCGGCGCCCGGTCGAGCGTCGCCTGGTAGAGCCGGTAGACCTGCCCCGAGGCCTCCTCGGCATAGCTGCCGGCGAAACCGTCGCCGAAGAGCCGGTCGTCGCCGCTGCCGGTGGTGATCTCGTCGAGCAGCTTGCTGCCGAGATAGGTGACCGGGGTGGTGACCTGATCGAGCAGGAAGGTGCTGTTGGTGTTCGAGCTCGAGGCGTCCACGGTCAGCGGTGCGCTGCTCAGCAGGGCCATGAGCGCGGCGTCGTCGTCGCTGTCGAAGAGTTGCTCGAGCGCGGTGTAGAGGGCGGGAAGATCCCAATTCAGCCCGGTGAAGCTGGCGATCACCCCGGTCGGGCTGCTGATCTCGAGCCCGGTCAGCGTGCCGGCGAGATCCGCGGGATCGTCACTGGCTGCCAGCCCGGTGCCGGTGAGCCTGGTGGTATAGCCGGTCTCCTCGTTGCGGACGGTGACCTGGGTGCTGCTCGCGCTCAGCAGCGCGATGTCGAAGCCGCCCTCGGCGCTGTTGTAGAATGCATCGTCGAAGATATCGCGATCATTGCCGAAATAAGTCAAAAGCATTCGTCTGTACCTTCAGTAAATTTTTGAAATCATTGTAGGATACGGCCCCATGGGCGGTCGGCCGCCCGGAAAATTCCGGCGGGGCGTCAGGCTTTCAGCTCAGCGGTCCTCCTGCGCGGCTGCGATGCGCCCGCCCCGGGCCGGGGCCGGCGGTGCCTGTAACGGATCTACCTGTAACGGGGATAAGAGCGGGATGATCGGGGCGCGGCCAAATTGCCGGACGCTGCTGAGAGACCTGGAAGCCACCGTTTCAAATTCCTTCACCAAGGAAAAGACTTGTCAAAGCGTCGCGTCAAAAAGGGTCCGGCAGAACGCGCGTTGCTTAAAATTGTTCCGCAAACATACCACAGCTACCGCGGTGCTGGGAGCGGTTTTGACCCGCATGCGCAGGGCAGATGGTGCAAGTATCGGCAAGGAGGACGGGCCAAGGCGGTCCGCTCAACAGTCCGCGCAATCGGTGTCACTCGAAGCATTTCATCGGGCGGTGGGGGCGCCCGCTAGTGCAGCGCGCCTGCGACAATCAACGCGGTGACGACGAGCGCGGCTAGTGCGCAGAGCCAGAAGCCGTAGCGATTGATCCAGGGTGTCGCCTGATAGCAGGCACCACAGTCGCGCTGACCAAACCGCAGCCTGTGGCCGCAGTGAGTGAAGATTCATTTATGCGGCGGTGAGTGAGGATGATTAAAAATAATATGAATTTTCCCCACCTAAATCAAAATAAATTGACGCTCCGTTATTAAATAAAGAAATGTTTTTATGTGCATCGACATTAATTTTATTAGATAAGAGCTCTTCTTCCAAGCGGGCGAGGGGGAATTTTAGACTGAAACAATAAATTCAATAAATTGCATTTAATAGGTCTCCACTGCATTCAAAAATAAGAATGTTATATCGAATCTAAAGCGACAGAAGTGTCGAAAGCTTTGAAAAAACCCATGATCACTAAAATGTGATTCTGCTCCCTGAAGCCTGATAGCTGTCTAAAGTTGGGCAGGATTGTCGAACGCTATCGACTGCCGGTTTCAGGCATCTTTACAGCCCAGAGATGCCGTAGAGGCCAGGCTTTCAAGGAAGTTCTTTTGTTCACGTATGGTTAACATAAGGGGCGGGCAGGTTTGGCTTGATAAGTGTCCGCAGTACGGCCGTACTTTGACAAAATAAAGATCTTTGGATTGCATTATTTTGCCTTAATCGGGTCTGAAATGCGACATTTTACCTCATGGGAGATATGTAAGCCATTGGGTTGCCAATACCTTTTATGCTCCTAATAAAAATGTGAACAACCGACCTCTCCACCCAAGTGGCCGAAAGTTGGGCACGATATCGTGACGGTAAGATTATGAGAACGAGTCCCTTGGAAGTGCGCTGCCAGCAATGTGGTCGCCGTGCGCTGTTTCACGAACCATTCAAATTCTCAAACGCTAGGAGGTTCGAGTGCGCTCCTCAGGGCGCCCACCTTTGGGGCAAGGTCGTGGTGGAGGAGCTTTATCCAGAGCACTTTGCGTGGGAGCCGCCGCAGCTCGATCAGGAGAAGGTGAGCAAATTTCACCAAGGGCCCTTGCGTGGCTATGAGTTCAACCGGTTCGGAATGATAGAGTGCAGCGACTGCGACGAAAAATATCCAGCTGAAATTTCCTGGCCGGAAGAAGCCTTTTGGCAGTGGGAAATTCTCAATGAGACGATTGTTGCGAGAAATGCAGAGCATGCTCGATTAATTGCTACATTTCTTTCTGAATCCACGCGACCTGTGACGGTGAAACCATCTCTGAGAAATATCCCGTCTAAGATTCTAGTTGGAAGTAGGGCCGATGAGCTGATCAGCCAGATCTTTAAAGATTTGAAGAAGTCTTGGTAGTATTTATTCCGGGTAGTGAAATGAATTCAAAACAGGTGCGTGCGGGATATACTTGGACGTCGGCGGAAGAGAATGCCGCGGCGCTGTCTCGGAGCAGGAACCAATACGCGGCAGCGATGGAAGCGGCCTGCATCCTCAACGTGATCGCAGGAGTTTCTCCGGAAGGGCAACTTGCCGAAGCTTCGTTCTGGAGGTCGCAACAAAGACGCTGCGCCGATTGATTTGCCACGCGCATAGGGCACCGTTGCGGTGTCCTTTGTGGTGGAGTTCTTTTCCCGTTCAAAAGGTTGGCCTTTTTCGTGCGAAGAGGGTCTCGCGCCACGCGCGTCATTATTAGCCACAGCCGGACCTTTGGTAGGGCCAATTTAAGGGTGCGCCCAGCGAAACACGTCGGAGCAAGGGTAGATGGTCGCGCATTTCGGCGCGTGCTTAGTCTCAAAGGCGCTAGGCTCCAGACCCATTGATTTTGGGCTTTCGGCGTGATTCAGGCACCGCAAGGAGACCTGATCGATGAGCAATCATTGCTCGGTCTCGCCCTTGGGCGTGTAGTAGAAAGATGAGCGCGCGATCGTGCTGGTCGATCGACAGGTCCGGGTGGTCCGGCTCGATCATGCCGCGCCTCACTTCCCGCCCTAGGGCTTCAGCTTTCGTTCCCAAAAAGAGTTGGCCACCGCCAGCACCCCGATCTTGGCGTGAAGCTCTTTCACCTGCTCCTCATCAATCTCCGGCTTCTTGCATCCCCCGCGCTCAAACACGCCAGACGCGCCTTCGAGCAGAGTCCGCTTCCATTGGTGGATCATCGTCGCCTCTCGGTGTTTGCAGGCAAACACCTGCCGGTCCCAGATGCACCCCGAAGCGGCTTGCCAGCTCGGCGGCCGCCTCCTCGCCTTTCAGGGCTTCCAGCGCGACCTTGGCCTTGAACTCAGGCGCGTGCTGCTTCCGTTTCGACATCTCTGATCTCCTTCTCGTCGAAGATCAGCAGACCGCAAATCGTAGCCTATGTCAGTGCCCGAATGTCGGGGTGTAGCTCACCAACCCGTCATCATCAGAGCCTCCGAGAAGGAGAAATGCCTCCTTCGTCCAGGATGCCACTGCACTGGAGCGCGACCTTACAGCAACTTGTTGCTGCTCTCACGTAATGGCCTCGTGCTCATCGCTGGCGATATGAGGAGGGGCTATAGATCTTCATTTTGGGTATCATGAATTACCGGTGCAAGCATTGCGATTGAGGCAGCGTTGGGGTGACTAGCGTGCTGACGATGACCGTCGAAAGCGCGAGCTTCCTCCCATCTCCATTGCGGTGCGGAAGGTCGCACCGTGACGGCCCGCTGCGCACTGCGTGCGCCGTGACCAGGGAGGAAGGACGCCCCATGACTGCATCCAATACCGACGCACCCGCCGGGGCGCGCGAGACGATCAACTTCAAGATGATGGCCCTCGGTCCGATCGCCGGGCTGCTGCTCGCGCTGGTCCTGCCCGAGAGCCTGTCGATGCCGGGACGGCTGGCGGCGGGCTCGGCGCTGTGGATGGCGATCTGGTGGATGACCGAGGCGGTGCCGATCCCGGTGACCTCGCTGCTGCCGCTGGTGCTCTTCCCGCTGTTCGGCGTCGGCAGCTTCGCGGCCATGGCCGCCCCCTATGCGAACTCGGTGGTCTTTCTCGTGCTCGGCGGCGTGGTGCTGGGGCTCGCGACCGAGCGCAGCAACCTGCACCGCCGCATCGCCCTGCGCACCATCCAGGCGGTCGGCACCCGGCCCGACCAGATCGTGCTCGGCATGATGATCGCCTCGGCCTTCATCTCGGCGTGGATTTCCAACACCGCGACCGCGGTGATCATGGTGCCGATCGGGGTCTCGATCCTGCATCTCGTGCGCGATCTCGCCAAGGAGCAGGGGCTCGAGACCCGCGACAAGAATTTCTCGGCCGCGGTGATGCTGGGCATCGCCTATGGCGTCACCATGGGCTCGATCGCCACGCTGATCGGCCAGCCGCCGACCGCGCTGATGAAGGCCTACCTGCTCGAGCAGCAGGGCTATGACATGGGCTTCGCGCAATGGATGCTGATCGGCGTGCCCTTCGCCGCGATCATGCTGGGTATCGGCTGGGTGCTGCTGACCAAGGTGATCTACCGCTCGGAGCTGCGCGAGCTGCCCGGCGGGGCGGCGCTGATCCGCAGCGAGGTCGAGGCGCTCGGCCCGATGAGCAAGGCGGAATCGCGCGTCGCGCTGATCTTCCTCGGGGCCATCTTCTTCTGGGTCGCGGTGCCGCTGCTGACCAAGATCGCGGCCGTCGACGCCGCGCTGCCCTTCCTGTCGGGGATCTCCTCGAGCCAGGTGGCGATCGCGGCGGCGCTGGCCTGCTTCCTCGTCTCCTCGGGCGAGCGCGAGGCCTCGGGCCGGCCCGTCGCGCTGCTGACCTGGGACGCCTCGCGCGACATTCCCTGGGGGCTGCTGCTGCTCTTCGGCGGCGGGCTGAGCCTCTCGGCGGCCTTCACAGCCACGGGGCTGTCGGTCTGGGTCGGCAACCAGGTCGCCGCCTTCGGGGACATGCCGCCGCTGGTGGTGCTGATGGTGGCGGCCGTGGTCGGGCTCGGCCTGACCGAGCTGACCAGCAACACCGCGACGGCGGCCGCCTTCTTCCCGATCATGGGCTCGGTGGCGACCGGCGTCGGGATCGATCCGCTGATCATGACCGCGGTCATGACGCTGGCGGTCTGCTCGGCCTACATGCTGCCGGTCGCGACACCGTCGAACGCGGTGGCCTTCGGCTCGGGCGAGGTCTCGATCAAGCAGATGGTGCGGGCCGGGGTCTGGCTCAACGTGATCTCGCTGCTGGTCATCTTCGGGGTCATCGAAACCCTCGTGCCGCTCGTGCTGGCCCGCTGAGCCGCCCCGGTCCTGGCCCCATCGCCGCTGGGGCGGACGGGGCCAGGGCCTTCCTCCCCGTCTTCCTCCCAGCGGCCCGCGGCCGCAGACGCTCCCAACACTGAGGTTTCCATGACAGACTCGTCCGCTTCGCCCCAGCAGACCGCGGCAGGCCGCGATCTCTGCCGGGCCACGGCGATCCGGCGGATCACCGCCCGCATCATCGAGGCGCCGACCACCCGGCAGCACAAGCTTTCCAACACCTCGGTGCGCCACCAGGGCTATATCTTCGTCTCGGTCGAGCTGGACAACGGCGTCACCGGCTTCGGCGAGGGCTCGACCCTCGGCGGGCCGCGGTGGGCCGAGGAGAGCGTCGAGGCGATGAAGGCCAATATCGACGCCTATCTCGCCCCCGCGCTGATCGGCCAGCCCGCCTGCCTTGCCGAGGCGGCGAGCCTGCGGATGGAGCTTGCCGCCAAGCGCAACTACACCGCGAAATCGGCCCTCGACATGGCGCTGCTCGACGCTTTGGGCAAGACGCTGGAGGTGCCGGCGCATGTGCTGCTCGGCGGCGCGGTGCGCACCTCCTTCGAGGCGATCTGGGCGCTGGCCTCCGGCGATGCGGCGCAGGAGGTCGAGGAGGCGCTGGAGATGATCCGGCGCGGCTGGTTCCGGCGCTTCAAGATCAAGCTCGGCTTTGCCGATCCGCAGACCGACCTGGCCCGCCTTGCCGCCCTGCAAAAGGCCCTGCCCGCGGACACGCCGCTGGTCGCCGACGTCAACCAGGCTTGGAGCGAGGCCGAGTGCATCCGCCACCTCCCGGCGCTGCGCGATCTCGGGGTCAGCCTGATCGAGCAGCCGATCGCCGCCGGGCAGACCGCCGCCTCGGCGCGCATCGCCGCCCGCTCCGAGGTGCCGGTGATGATGGACGAGAGCGTCTCGACGCTGGCCGAGGCGGCGCGCGAGAGCGCCGCGGCGACCGGCTCGGTGCTCTCGCTCAAGCTCTGCAAGCACGGCAGCGCGCACAATCTCAAGCGGGTGGCGGGCATCGCCGCCGCGCACGGCGTGCAGCTCTACGGCGGCTGCCTGCTGGAAAGCTCGATCGGCGCCGCCGGGCACCTGCAGGCCTTTGCCACCCTGCCGCGCCTGGACTGGGGCACCGAGCAGTTCGGCCCGAAGATCCTGGTCGAGGACCTGGTGACCGAGGGGCTGCGCTACGCGGATTTCCAGGTGCATCTGCCGCAGGGGCCGGGGCTTGGCGTCACGCCGAACCCCGACGTCATCGACAAATACGCAAGGAAGGAGTGAGCCGATGGGCGAGACCGATCTTCATCCCCGCCTGATCGCCATGGCCGAGGCGCTTGCCGGGCGGGCGCATCTGCAGCGCCTCGGGGCGCTGTTTTCGGAGACCGTGCTGCTCGAGGTGGACGGCGCGGAATTCTACCTGATGTTCCACCGCGGCCGGATCGAGGAGATCCGCCCCGGCCCCTCGCGCAAGATCCCCTGGCGCTTTGCCCTGCGCGTCGACCGCGAGGCGCTGCTGAAATTCTGGGAGCCGGTGCCCGAGGCGGGCTTTCACGACATCTTCGGCTTCGTGAAGACCGGCCGCGGCAGCATCGAGGGCGACATCCTCGCGCTGGTCAAGAACCTGCGCTTCTTCAAGGAATTCATGGCCCTCGGCCGGGAGGTCTGCGCATGAGCCGCATCGAGCCCATCATCGGACGCTATGTGACGATTCACGTCGGGGGGCGCCCCCACCGGGTCTATTTCGAAGAAGCCGGGCAGGGCCGCCCGGTGATCTGCTTCCACACCGCCGGCGCCGACACGCGGCAGTGGCGGCACATCCTGAACGATGCCGAGATCACGGCGCAGCACCGGATCATCGCCGTCGACATGCCCTGGCACGGCAAGTCGCTGCCGCCCGAGGGCTGGCAGACCGAGGAATACCTGCTGACCACCGAAGCCTACATCGAGGTGGTGCTGGCCATGGTCGCCGCGCTCGAGCTGGAAAGCCCGGTCTATGCCGGCTGCTCCATGGGCGGGCGGATCGCGCTGCAGCTGGCGCTGCGCCATCCCGAGCCGTTCCGCGGCTTCATCGCCATCGAGGCCTCGGATTTCCAGCCCGCCTGGTACGACATCGACTGGTTCCACCGCCCCGACGCCCATGGCGGCGAAATGGGCGCGGCGCTGGTCTCGGCCAATATCGCGCCGCAGGGCCCGGAGGCCGAGCGCTGGAACACCCAGTGGATGTTCATGCAATCGGGCCCCGGCGTGTTCCGCGGCGATCTGAGCTTCTACACCCGCGACGACAGCCTTGTCGGGCGGCTCGGCGAGATCGACACCTCGGCGCGTCCGCTGCACATCATGGTCGGCGAGTACGACATGACCTGCACCCCCGAGGATGCCGAGCGCACCGCCCGGGCCATCCCCGGGGCCACGCTTGCCCTCATGCCCGGCATCGGCCATTTTCCGATGAGCGAGAACCCCGCGGCGTTCCGGCCGCATTTCATCGCGGCGCTGGCGCGCATGGGTTAGCGGGGGCAGGGCGAGCGCGGGCAGGGCGCGGCAGGAGAGGCGATGGAGCTGAAACGGCTGAGATATTTCCTCGCGGTGGCCGAGGAATTGCACTTCGGCCGCGCCGCCGCCCGGCTCGACATGGCGCAGCCGCCGCTCAGCCGCCAGATCGCCGCGCTCGAGGCCGAGCTGGGCGCCAAGCTCTTTGACCGCTCGCGCAGCCAGATCCGCCTCACCCCGGCGGGCGAGCTGTTTCTCGAGCGGGCGCGCGACCTGGTCGAGCGGCTCGACAGCGCCTTTCGCGAGACCCGGCTGATCGGCGAGGGCGGCGCGGGGCGGTTGCGGGTGGGGTTTGTCGGCTCGGCCACCCACGGGCCGCTGCCCGAGGTGATCAAGACCTACCGCGCGCAATATCCCGGGGTCGACCTGATGCTCTCGGCGATGAACAATGCCGAGCTCGAGCGCGCGCTGGCGCAGCAGGATCTCGATATCGCCGTAGCGCGCCCGGCGCTGAAGGGCGAGGAGCTGCGCACGCTCCGGCTGGTCGAGGAGGCGCTGGTCCTGGCCGTGCCGGAAAGCGCGCCGCTGGCCACGCGCGGCGCGGCGATCCCGCTGCCCGAGGTCGAGGCCGAGACCTTCGTGCTCTACCCGCACCGGCCGCGGCCGAGCTTTGCCGATGACGTGCTGCGCTGCTGCGAGATGAACGGCTTCATCCCCCGCGACCAGGTCTTCGCGCAGGACTACCAGACCGCCATCTCGCTGGTCTCGGTCGGGGTCGGCCTGTGCATGGTGCCCGAGAGCGTCAGCCGCGTCAGCCGCCCCGGCGTCGTCTTCCGCCGTTTCGAGGGGCACAACCCCGGCACCCGGCTGACGATCTGCGCGCGGCGGGACAACCGGCTGGCGCATGTGACCAATTTTTTCACCGTCACGCAAAGGCTGCTCCGGCAGGGCGGCTGAGCTAGGGGTCATGGCCGGGCAGGGCGCACCGGACCCCGGCGCGGCGGTTGGCCGCGAAGACGAGAACCTGGCGGGACACGAATGGGCCCTTGAGACGTTGGGGGTACTGCACTGCCCCCACTCAGGACCTTCTTAATGCCTTCCGAGCCCTTTTTCGAGCTTGCCCCCTATCACCTCACCCTGGCCATCGGCGGCCTTGTCGTCATCCTCGCGCAATGGCTGCCCCGCCTCGTCTCGCGGCGCGAGCCCGCGGCGGCGGCGCTGATGATCCTGTTCGGGGCCGGGGCCGCGCTGCTGTTTCCCGGGGCGGCGCCGATGCCCGATCCGCGGCAGACCCCGCTGCCCTGGGAGCTGATGAGCGAGATGGCGGTGATCGTCGCGCTCTTCGGCGCGGGCATGCGCATCGACGAGCTCGGACCCTTGCGGCGCTGGCGCCCGACCTGGCGGCTGCTGGGGATCGCGATGCCGCTGACCATCATCGCGGTGGCCTGGCTCGGCACCGGGCTGGTCGGGCTGACGCTTGCGGGGGCGATCCTGCTGGGCGCGGTGCTGGCGCCGACCGACCCGGTGCTGGCCTCGGACGTGCAGGTCGGCCCGCCGCATCAGGGCCGCGAGCACCCCGTGCGCTTTGCCCTGACCACCGAGGCGGGGCTGAACGACGGGCTGGCCTTCCCCTTCGTCTACCTTGGCCTGCTCATCGCGGCCGAGGGGCTGTCGCCGGCGACATGGGGGGCAGAGTGGCTGCTGCAGGACGTGCTCTACCGAACCGTGGTGGGGGCCGTGTCCGGCTGGCTCGGCGCGCGGCTCTTGGGGGTCATCCTCTT
>NZ_JAAGOV010000085.1:0-11724 GCF_010500785.1 Salipiger sp. PrR003 | reverse complement strand
CCTGATACTCGAATTCCTCGAAGAACCGCTTGACCTTGGTCAGTGACGGCCGCCCGACAGGGCGCGTTAGCCGATGCCAGTTCTAGACCTGACGATCGCGATGTGGGCTGCAGGCATTGGGCTGACGCCATATGCAAAAGAATTCAACCTTTCGCGCACACTTCCCAACCTGACAGTTTGAAAACTATTGGAATGTCAGAATGACGAAGCCACGCCGACGGCTCCTGAGACAGATCGAGACGCTGGGTCGAAAAATGCCAGCCTTGAAGCGACCCTCGAGGGCTTTGCTTGGCAAAGGGTGGTCCGTCATTCGTGTGCCCAGCGCCCTCCTGCTTATTCTCGGTGGGCTTCTCGCTTTCTTGCCGGTGCTTGGGATCTGGATGCTGCCATTGGGCCTCATGTTGCTGGCAGTAGATGTGCCGGTGCTGCAGAATCCGATGTCTTCGGTCTTCATCAGGTCCCGGCGATGGGTAGCCATCCGGCGAAGAGCGTGGAGACGCATCCGCTCCCGGAAGTAGCATCCGCGACAGTCGGCGTTGGCTAGATCTGCAATTTGCGAAGAGATGAGTTGTCAAGGAATCCTTGACTACTTCCGGTCAGGACAGGTGTGGCGTGAACTGGGCGGATGAGCAGCGGCTTGCTTGGCTAGCGGAAATAGCTCCCATGACAAGAACACCTGTCATGGGAGCTGCCCATTACCGTGGATTGCGAGACCAGACACTTTGGCTGGTTGGCGCGGCACCGACATCAAAGTCAGCATGCCCGGGAAAGCAGATGGCAATGATGCCGGAGTAGGCAACCTCTAGGCGGAAGTTTTCTGAGAGTCCCCTTCGTCAGCGGAACTCCGCGATCAACGATCTGATTTTCCCCTCCGTTCACGCTTAAATCACGGCACCATCCCTGCGCCCATGGGGAGCCTGAGCAAATGCCGTGGCGTACATCTCCGAACCACCTGAGCACCTGGACATTGGGGAGGTGTGGCAACTTGAAATCGAGTGATGAGAGGCCACCAGCCTCAGGTCGGAAGGGTCCACACCCGTGCAAGGCCGACACCCCGGACTTGGATGCCGTTATCCAGTGCGCCGGAGTAGCTTTTGTGGTGGTGTCCGTGCACCACGAGAGAGACGCCCATGTCCGACGCTAGATGATCAAGGAACTCGAAGCCATGTTGGTGGCAGCTCGGGGCCTCGTGGGTGATCAGAACGTCTGCCTTTTGAGACCGGAGGGCCTCCACCGTCCATGGCTTGATTGTCGTCATGTGCTTCTTCGAGACACCGTCTTTCCAACGCTCGACGCGGGGCGTCATTGCGATGAGCTCGGCCTCTGACGACACCAGTGCTTCCCCGTCGCCACGCCACAGCTTCCCGCGGATGATCCCGCCGAGCCCGGCGATGCGCTTGCCTTCGATCTCCACGACCTTCCCGTCGATGCGGTGGTCTGCAAACTCTTCGAGCAATTCGACTTGCGAATCCAGGGAGGCGTCATGGTTGCCGATGATGAAGCGCAGATCGATACCGAAATCCAGAATTCGGTTGAACGCCTCGCGTGTGCGCCCAGCGCCGGCGGGGTCCAGCTTTCCATCGGAAAAGTCACCAAGGACAATCACTGCCTTTGGTGCACGCTCGATCGCCGAGAATAGCGGTTCCCAGTTTCCGTGGGGATCGCCGTAGACTAGAATTTCAGAGTTCATATTCATCATAGAAATAGGATAGCGCAGTACGTTCCAAGTGTGTAGCCTGAGTGGCAGATAAGTAAGGATTTTCTGATGAATACGACTGTTTCCCTCGAAGAGCGCGTGGCGCATACGTCCAAGCTGTGGAGAGAGCTGGCCAACCGGGAGATGCCCTGGGTCTGGGACGATATGGAGATCAGCTACCATGTCGGAAACCTCCTGGCGCGCTTCCTTCCCAAGGTGATCGGCTTCGCGAACAAGCTTCAGGCCAAGGAAAGCGCTTCGGGGCGGACGCTCGAAAGCATTTACGACGAAATCAGAGAAATCATGGAGCCTGAATCGGTCTTTTCAGACCGGCTTTGCTGGCTTCGAGATGAGACCGCGGAGGCAAGACTGGCTGGCACCGCGGATTGGATGGAGGTCGAGGAAGGCACGACGTCTATTTTGAGCCTCTTGAAGACGGAAGCACCGGAGGTATCCGACGACGAACTGATCGAGAACCTACTTCTCGTAACGGTATTCTTTGAGGGGTACGACCTTGGGCTTCCGCAAACGTCGTATGACAAGCGCAAGCCGCGGTTCGATCCGGAACAGCTGTCGAGCAAGATCCGTGAGCTTGCGGCAACCGTGGATCGGAACCTCATGATCGAGTCCGCCCTCGATGGCTACGTCAAGGACCGCAAGAAGCTGCAGTACCCGAAAGATGTCGTCCAGCAGGCATTCAAGAACGGCGTTCTCGCAGACTTGGTTCCTGCCGAGGCCAAGGACTAAATTAGTCTGTCACCCCACGCGTCAATTCTTCCGGAGCCTGCGTGTGGGGTGATCCTTTACCCAATCAGCTTTAAGGTCACTTCGACCAAACGCTTAGCCTGATGGGCAACCGACGCCTTGCCGGCGTCATCAAACTGCCCAGCTTGCGCAGAGTAGCCATAGGGGTTTCCTCCAGACGCATAGATGACATCGCTGGTGTAGCCCGGCGGCACAATGATGGCGCCCCAGTGCATCGCGGTCGTGTAGAGGCCCAGTGTGGTCGCCTCTTGGCCGCCGTGCGGATTCTGCGCGCTGGTGGTCGCGGTGATCGTCTTGCCTGCGAGCTTGCCTTCTGACCAGACCCCACCAAGCGTGTCGATGAAGGCGCGAAGCTGAGAGGCAGACTGGCCGTAGCGCGTTGGGGCGCTGAAAAAGTAGCCGTCAGCCCAGACCATGTCATCCGGGGTCACGACTGGAATGTCTGCCATCTTCTCGGCCTGTTCCTTCCAGGCGTCCTGGCCGTTCACCACAGCCTCAGGTGCCGTCTCAGGGACGCGCAGAAGACGAACGTCAGCTCCGGCCTCCTTGGCAGCCTCTGAAGCCGTAAGAGCGACTTGGTGGTTGGTGCCGTAGGTCGAGTAGAAGATCACTGCGATCTTTGGTTGTGCCATGGTTCCTCCTCCAGGTTTTGGGCCCGTGGTCGAGAAGTTAGGGCGCCGCGGTGAGTTGTCGACGGTGCATACAACATGAGAGTCAGGGGGGGCTGGTTAGCGGCGCTGCACGCCATTTGGGAGCTGGAACTGCGATCCAAGTTTGAACCCCTCACCTCTGATGACCCTTTGTACTCCGATGAACTGCCTAAAGTAGTAGTCAACGGTCTCTTTGGACACACGCCCCAGATATGGCCCTTCTGCGCTGTAGATTATCCTCTCATCGCCAGGGAGAAAGACGGCGTCAAAGTGGTCGTAGGATACGTAGATGGTGCGAACTGTATCCAACAGAGTGCCCGTGCAGTGCGCAGGGTTGTAGATCTGAAAGAACCCACCCTTTCTCTTCGGTGGCTCATGATGAAACCATCAGAGCAAACACCAGCTGGCGCTCTGGCTGATCTGGAATCCGGCGAATCTTCAGAGTCTTTGCGCGGGCATCGCCGATCAATA
The DNA here is from genome assembly GCF_010500785.1 of Salipiger sp. PrR003. Classification (NCBI taxonomy): domain Bacteria; kingdom Pseudomonadati; phylum Pseudomonadota; class Alphaproteobacteria; order Rhodobacterales; family Roseobacteraceae; genus Salipiger; species Salipiger sp. PrR003. Next base: position 8,142 of record NZ_JAAGOV010000085.1, on the reverse strand, counting down.
CGTCCATGATCAACCCGGGGTGCGGATGTTCAGGTGTTGTCCTTGGAAACTGCAGCCCAATGACGTCCCCGACGACAAATGGATTCGGAACAGGGAGCGGAAGTGGAGCCAGCACAGTTCGGTCGTTTGGCGGTCAGGCGAAGCGCTTCGAGTACATCTCAAAGAGATCGTCGTCGAGCCGACCATCATCATTTACGCCCAAGAACTCCGCGCTTTCAATGGCTTGAAGGCGCGGGCCACCCTCATTGACTTCCATGGGGTGACCTTCCGCAGCCTCGATGGCGAGGTCGGAAACATGGTAAGACATGTATGCAAGCGCGTTCATGGGCGCCTCTAAGAGGGGTTAGATGTCAATAACATATAGGGCTTTAGGGGAAGGATGTCAAAGCTGTCTTAATGGGTCTGTGGGGAGGGGGTATCTGACAGTTCAGATTCTCTCAAGATTTTCCGGGTCCAAGGAATTTAGATCGGATTCCGACAGTGCCTTCGAAGATATATGGGTCGGTCTGCCTTGCAGGTCAACAGCCTGCTTGTATCGGTCGTTGTCTCAAATGGATCGGATAGGGGCGGTTAGCACGCGCGTACATACTCACTCTCTGGCTCCGCGAAGACTCCTTTGATTGATGCGGTCAGTTCAAGCCTTGAGTGGGCGGATCGCTGCGCTCAGTCAGAACGGCAAATTTCGTGAAAAGAAGTCATGGGAGCCACGTTCGCTATCTGCGCCCTGCCGACGCTCGGCAGGGCGCAGATAGCTGGCTTAAGCCAGAATGACACCAGCCGCTTTCATCGCGTCTTTCTGGGAAGCAACGCCAGCCGGATCGATGCCGCGGCAGGCGTCCTCGATGAGCGTGACCTTGAAGCCCAGCGCGATGGCATCGAGAGCCGAGAAGGCAACACAGAAGTCAGTGGCCAGTCCGCACATCACCACATGTTCGATGCCGCGATCGCGTAGGTAGCCGGCGAGCCCGGTCGTGGTGGTCTTGTCGTTCTCGAGGAAGGCGGAGTAGCTGTCGATCTCGGGGTTCGTGCCCTTGCGAATGATCATCTGCGCCTTGGCCATCAGGTGATCGCTGAGTGCAATCTTCGCTCCGAAGCTTCCTTGCACGCAGTGGTCAGGCCAGAGGACCTGCTCGCCGTAGGGCATCTCAATGGTCTCGAACGGCGCCTTGCCTTCGTGTGCGCTTGCGAAGCTCTTGTGCGAGGCAGGGTGCCAATCCTGGGTGAGGACGATGTTGTCGAACATCCTGATCAGATCGTGGATGGGCGCAATCGCATCGTTGCCGCCAGGGACCGCGAGAGCCCCGTCGTCCTTGGACGTATCCGCCGGAAGGAAGTCATACTGCAGGTCGATCACGATGAGGGCAGTCTTGGCTTGGTCGATGGTGTTGATGTTAAACATTGGTAGTCACTTTCAGTTTTCCTGACCCCACAATTGGGGCCGGTAGGTTGGTGCGCTGCCCGCAACCCCAGCATGGGGCCCGGGCACACGCCTTGCAGGGGATCAGTCCCCCATGCTCTTGCGATTTTCAGATTCCGAACGCGCACGCCACTTTCCGTCATCCCGCAGGATGAAGACCCGCTCCGGATCGTCGATATAGATGCATTTGGTTCCAACCGGCTGCCCCTTGGGAAAGTCAGTCTGCGGATCGCGGTCTGCAGTCGGTTCGACTTCGATGGCCACACGAAGGTGGGGCGGGTACTCCTGCTCGTAGTAGTTCCAGAGCTTTGCCGGCACCATGTCCATCCAGGCCGGATCACGGCGCTCGATCAGCATCCGGGCTTCGCTTGAGGAGATGCCGTCTTCCGTGCGGTCCAGGATGTGGATCCGTTTCCCCGTCTCCGGGTTCTCCCAGACGTTGAAGCGGCCGCGGGTGAAGGTCGGCTCGCCCTTGAGCGAAGCGAAGTGAGCTTCGTACCAGCGGGCCTCGTGCTTGGACCCGGAATAGAGATCGGTCGGTTCCGGGAGCTGGTTTCTCGCGATGCGATCGAGGACATAGTTGCCCCAGTCCGCCGTACGGTCGGTCGCGCCGATATCCTGCAGCATGCAGATCTTGAAGGCGCTGCCCCAGATGCCCTGATGGGCGATGCGCTTTTGGTCCGCGGTGAGCGGGTTGCCCTCGACCCCATGCTTCTCACACGAGCCCAGGCCCATGATGTTGACCGAGTTGTCGATCATCATCTGGCTTTCGATGCCGGCGTGGGCCAGCGTCTTCACTTGCTGGCGAGAGATGATGAGCCCGACACGGTCGTTGCTGATGCGGGGATCGATTTTCAGAGTTTTCGTTACCATTTCAGAGTCTCCTCGCTTCAGACTTCGACCGGAATGTCGGCGACACCCTCGTGCCCGAAGATCTCGCGGTAGTAGGCGATTTCTTCTTCGGGGCCGGTGGCCTTGGTGTAGTTGTCCGAGAGCTTCACTGCGCCGACCTTTCCACCGGTCTTCAGGTTCTTCACCTCGGTGACCTTGCAGACGAGCGAGATCGGGTTGAGGTCGGTCCGGCCGCGGGGATCGCAATCCCGGAAGTCGTTCGTGGCGTTGGTTCCCCAGCCGAAGCCGCAGCGGATGCGATCCCGGAACTTGTTGCTGAGGTCGATCATCAGTTCGTGGTTGAGGCCGTCTGAGAACAGTTGCAGCTTCTGGCGCGGGTCCACTCCAAGCGATTTCCAGAACGCGATCTTCTCCTCTGCTGCGATATAGGGGTCCTTGCTGTCTTCCCGGAAGCCAGTCCAGTGCTCGATGTTCGGAAAACAGCTTTTTGCATTCTGCAGAAACTGGGTGGAGCCGAACGTATCGGGCAGGGCCACCAGAAGGTTCCCGCTGAAGGTCTGCTCCCATTGCTCGAGGACGCGGTACTGGCTCATGAAAATTTGGTTCCGCAGATACTGCTTCATGAAGTCCGAATTCTCAACGGTAGGCCTCTTACTCCGCTCAAGTCCCTCCAGTCGAGCCAGTGCGGTGATGGTCATCGGAAGCTCGTGCGCGTTGGTGCCGATTGCCTCGAGGTCCATGCGCATGGCGTGCAGCGCGTTGGAGGTGCCGATAAAGCCCGCGCCGAGTTCCTCCTGCATGGCCTCGATCACGAACTCCTGCCAGAGGAAACCGTGGCGGCGCCGGGTGCCGAATTCGGCAATGCCGCGGACATCGGCTTCCTTCAGTGCCTTCAGCTTGGCGACCAGCTTGGAGGTCGCGTTCGCATAGAGGACGGTGAGCTCGTACTTGGTCATGTCCGCCATGGCCGCGCGCGACCTGGCTTCGTTGATCACGGCGAGGGCGTAGATCTCCCAGAGCGTGGTTTCGAACCAGGTACCGCTGAAGGTGATGTGGTATTCGCCATCCCGGACCTCGAGGTGGTATTCGGGCAGCTGCAGGCCGGCGAGAGCGGCAATGAAGTCGCCCGGGAAGATGCCTTCCTGGCCGTAGAAGCTGTTACCTTTGAGCCAGATGAGTTCCGACTTGGTGAAGCGAAGCGAACGGACGTGGTCGAGTTGCTCCCGGAGGTGCGCCTCGGGGACGATCGCGGGCAGCTTCACTGCCTTGGTGCGGTTCTTGACGGTGAAGGTCACGCCAACATCCGGATAGTGCTTCCAGATGAAGTACGCCATCAGCAGCTTGTAAAAGTCGCAGTCTACAAGCGAACGGACGTAGGGGTCGAACTTATAGTTCGCGTTGTGGATGCGCTGAGCAAAGTTGGTGGTCATGGGTGTTCTCGAAACAATGATTTGGGGAAGCGCGCCCAGATCAGCCGGGCGCGCGCATAATTCAGAAGGAGTAGGTGCCTGCAGTGGGATACCGCCAGCCGGCGCCGAAATCGGTGGCGTTGGTTTTCACGCCCGGCGGCGCCTGCATCCGCTTGTATTGCGCTCTGCGCAGCAGCCCGGCGATCCGGTCCGAGTAGGTTTGCGCGTCCACACCGCCGGTGAGCCGGGGCAGGTCGTCTCCGAACTTCTTCTCAAGCCGGGTAGCAGCCACCTTGGAGCTGCCGAACTCTTCGACCAGGATGCGCAGGACGAAGTCGAGCGCTTCGTAGTCGCCGAGCGTGTTGGCATCTTCCTGGCCCTCGGCCAGTTCTGCAGTCGGCCGGCGGTCAATGATCTCATCAGGGATCGGCTCGAACAGGTCGAAGCCCTCGAATGCATTGCGCCACCGTGCCATTGCAAAGGCGTCGGTCTTCCACACGCTCTTGAGAGGGTTGAAGCCTCCGCTCATGTCGCCGTAGAGCGTCGCGTAGCCCACGGACATCTCGGACTTGTTGCCGGTCGAAAGCAGGATGGTCCCTGGGATGGCATTGGTGATGCCCATCAGCTTGAGGCCACGCAGGCGGGCCTGGAAATTCTCTCGAGCGAGATCGAGGTCAGGCTTCGCCCCCACCTCGGGCGCCAATTCTTCACAGAAGTCCGTCATCGCGTCGTCGACCACACTGAAAGCGTCTTCGATGCTGATCGTGCGCTGGTGAATGTCCAGGCGGTTCATGAGATCGGTGGCGAGATCAATGCTTTCCTTGCTGGTGTAGGGGCTGGGCATCATCACGCCGATGACGTTTTCAGAGCCGATGGCGTCAGCTGCCATGGTCGCCACGAGCGCACTGTCGAGGCCACCCGAGACGCCGAGAACGACCCGCTTCATGCCGGTCTTGCCGAGGTAGTCTCGCAGGCCAAGGACACAGGCTTTGTAGTCGGTCTCGATGCGGTCTTCAGGGTAGAGCGCGCGTTCGCCACCTTCAAAGCCGATCGTGGTCTGTCCCAGCTGGTCTCGCTTGAGGACGACCTTCAGTTCGGCGCGATCGAAGGCGGGCCCTTGCAGGAGGCTGCCGTGCGCACTGTGCGGGTCGGGGTTGTAGGCAAAGCTTCCACCGTCGAAGACCAGTTCATCCTGTCCGCCGTACTGGTTCACGTAGATGAGGGGCAGGCCGGTTTCGTTCGAGCGGGCCCGAGCATGGCGCAGGCGGACTTCGTGCTTGCCGCGCTGATAGGGCGATCCGTTGATGACCAGCAGGACGTCTGCAAGCTCGTCCGCAAGGCCGCGAGAAACCCGACCATGCCACATGTCTTCACAGATCTGGACGCCAAGCTGGAAGCCGCGGAAGGAGAGGGGCGCGGGCCGGGTGCCTTCCGCGGAAGCGAAGACCCTGCGCTCGTCGAAGACATCGTTGTTGGGCAGTTCGGTCTTCATGACAGTTCGGATCGAGCCGTCGACGTCGATCAGGAGGGCAGCGTTGCCTGGGAGGGTTGTTCTGGCGACTGGTGCGCCGATGAGGACAGCTGGGCCCTGCAGATCAACGACCGCCTGGCGAAGCCGCTCGATGCCGGCCTCAACCTTCGACAGAAAGCCGGGGCGCAGAACCAGGTCCTGGAGCGGGTATCCGGAGATGAAGCACTCCGAGAAGACCACCAGGTCGGCCGCCGGATTGCGGTTCAGCACGTCGAGAGCGATTTCGGTATTTCCGTCGATGTCCCCGACGATTGGGTTGTCCTGCACGAGGACGAGATGCAGTGCATCGTTGTTCATGTGTGGCTCCTTCTCATCCCACCGTGGGACGGAAATCTTGCTTAGACCGTAACCCCAACATTGGGGCCCGGTAACAAAGATATGGCGCCAGTCTATCCCTAATGCAAGAATAAACTGACGCCATTGTCTGAAATCGGCTGTTGTGGTCGCGTCAGACCATTCCGAGCGAGGCCGGATCGAAGTCGACGCCGACGATCTTCCAGCTCAAGCCGCGCGGCGCCATCACGAGGCTCACGGGGCCGGCATCGGTCTCGAGGTTGATCTTGAATCGTGTGAGGCCGAAGCCGAAACTGTAGTCCATGTCGCCGGTGTTGGGGCTGGCGCCGATGCCGCTGTTGGCCCAAGAGGTGATCGCTTGCTCGCTGGCGAAGTTGTCCAGCATGTCGGTGAGAATGGCTTTCGTCATCTCGCGCGCCATGGGATTCTGTTCAGCAGCGACGATGTCGTCGATGTCGGAACGTACGTCTTCGCGAAGGGCGTTGAAATCGATCTTGGCCACAAGCGCGTCAGCATCCTTGTTTTCGATTGCGGCCTTGAGGCTCGATGCGGCGAGCAGGGGGCTGGCGATGACATGGCCACCCAGGGCGACAAGAGCCAAGGCGCCTACGGCGAGGTATTTCTTCATGGTAATCCTTTGAGTGGGTTGTGTTGGTGATTAAATCCTAAAGGGTCGGGCGTGTAAATAGAATAGATTGGAGATCGGAAACTTTCGATTTTCAGAGTGCTTGGAAGCTATAGTCGCCAACCGGCCAACAATTTTCAGAATCTTTCAGTTTACCTCAGGTCATGACTTGAGGGACCCATTTCTCATGGGTAGGCGATCCACACGAGGCTCGGTTTCCCCTTGTGGGATAGGTTTTCCAGGCCTTTGGTAAGCGGTTGTCAAGGTTTGGAGATATGGGCAGTAGCAGGGAGGAGCCCTGTGGGAGTGAACCCGACTCTGAAAATGCAGACGGATATGGCTGGGCTGGTGATCCTGTCAGATGGCAATGAGATCGTGAAAGTAGTTGTGGATGCGATCGCAGTCTGCAATCCGATTTCGAACCGGTCGCCGACTATTTTCAGGACTTTCCGATAGCCACCTTATCGACGCGTGCATAGCGGTTGAGGTAGACTAGGGCGATAGCACCACTTCGGCGAGGCCCCCTTATAGAGTTGCCCCAATTGCGGCTTTCGCCATTCTACAAATCAGTCTTCGCGTTCGCTCCAACCCAGCTTCCGCTCGAGTAACCGCAGCAAAGTCAGGACGAAGAGAACAATTATCGTGGTCATGGCCGCCAATGGCATTTGCCCGGCACCACATCCGAGGCCTATCGCTCCTGCGAGCCACAACGACGTCCCTGTAGTGATGTTGCGGACCTTGCCGTCCGAGGTGAATATCAGGCCCGCAGCTAGAAATGCGACACCGGCAGTCACCGCTTCAATCATTCGGAGCGGATCGTTCCTTTGCTCTGAAGTGCCCCCAAAATCCATCGCCGCTAGTTCGAGGCCGAGAATGACAAACAGGCAAGCTGCAACCGAAACCAGAATGTGGGTCCTTAGGCCAGCTGGCTTCTCTCGGCGCTCTCTCTCAAGGCCGATCATGCCCGCTAAGATTATCGCAGCCAGGAGCCGTGCCAGTGCCGCAGGAGCCGGCACCACAGAGAAAGTATATCTGAACTCGTTGACGACCTCGTTCAGCATTTCGGTTTCCTCTGCTTCTCCATTTGTCAGTTTCAACTGGGCTGCTTGGGTAAGAGTTCCAGCTCGTTCGAAGCCCGAGGCGTCGAGCCCGAGAATAACACGAAGTCGACGAAATGTGTCTTGCGGGATTGGGGGTGAACGCAGGAGCCGATTCAACACTGGCGCCTATTCGGGAAGAGAATTCTGTAAGAGGCGAGTTTGACGGGATACAAATCTGTTCTGAGGCGTTTGTTGCATTGCGATGCCCCATTCAGGACCTCTTTGATGACCTCCGAGCCCTTCTTCGAGCTTGCGCCCTATCACCTCACGTTGGCCATAGGCGGCCTGGTTGTCATCCTCGCCCAATGGCTTCCCCGCCTCGTCTCCCGCCGAGAACCCGCGGCGGCGCCTCTGATGATCTTGTTCGGGGCCGGCGCGGCACTTGTGTTTCCTGGGGCCGCGCCGATGCCCGATCCGCGGCTGACCCCGCTGCCCTGGGAGCTGATGAGCGAGATGGCGGTGATTGTCGCCCTCTTCGGCGCGGGCATGCGTATCGACGAGCTCGCTCCCTGGAGGCGCTGGCGCCCGACCTGGCGGCTGCTGGGGATAGCGATGCCGCTGACCATCATCGCGGTGGCCTGGCTCGGCACCGAGGTGGTCGGGCTGACGCTAGCAGGGGCAATCTTGCTGGGCGCAGTGCTCGCGCCGACTGACCCTGTGCTTGCCTCCGACGTGCAGGTTGGCCCGCCGCAGCAGGGCCAGGAGCATCCAGTGCGCTTCGCCTTGACAACCGAGGCGGGGTTGAACGACGGGCTGGCCTTTCCCTTTGTCTACCTTGGCCTGTTCGTGGCGGCAGAAGGATTGGCACCGGCGACATGGGGGGCAGAGTGGCTGCTTCAGGACGTGCTCTACCGAACCGTGGTGGGGGCCGTGTCCGGCTGGCTCGGCGCGCGGCTCTTGGGGGTCATCCTCTT
>NZ_JAAGOV010000084.1:0-12836 GCF_010500785.1 Salipiger sp. PrR003 | reverse complement strand
CCGACAAGACGGGCAAAGCCCTGCGTCAGGGCCTCGATCTCCGGGGCCTCGGCAGTAAAACTGTCGATGCCGCCGATGACGGCCGAGGCGAGAAGATCGCCCTGCCGGGTCAGGATGAGATCATCCTCGGGAGCCGAGAGATAGGGCAGGTGCCGCGCCACCGGCTCTTCGGCAAAGAGACTCTCCGGCAGCACCGAGCGCAGCAGGGCGCTGTCTTCGAAGAGGGCGGAGAGGCGGTTAAGAGACATAGCGATCGCCCCCGTTTCGCTTGTAGGTCCGGGTGCGCGGGGTGGTGGAGAGAACCCCTACGACGATCTGGAAGAGATGCGGGTTCCGGTCCGCGACGAGCCAGAGGATCGGGTAGGCGATCAGGGCAATGCCGAGGAAGCGCACATCATCAAAAGCGACGAAGGGGATCACCGAGCCGAGCGCCAGGCTGATGAAATAGCCCAGCGGCAGCCCGAAGAACTTCGGCGGGCGTGTCAGCCCGAGAAACAGAGGGTGCTCTTGCATCGTCATGCGCTCCAACGAAGACGGCCTCCCGCGCCACACGGGGCGGGGAGGCTCATGGCGTCAGGTGGCCGTGAAACCGTCGATGATGGTTTCGGCGGAGAAGACGATGACAACGCCGACGAGGATGACGAGAAAGAGCGGCCAGTTGAGGCGGCCGGTGAACATCATGTAGCCGGACCCCACGAGGGCGAGGATGGCGATCAGACGGCCGATGGGGCCGGTCAGCGCATCGACGATCGTGCCGAGCATGTTCTCGAGCGGATCCAGGTTCTGCGCCAGCGCGGGCTCGGCGATGAGCGCGAAGATGGGCAAGAGGTAGAGCAGCCCCTTCCAGTTGAGGGAGGTGAGGCGGCCTATAAGCCCTTTCGTGATCGTGGTCATATGCGGTCCTTACCGATGGTTGCCAGGTAGACGTCGAGCACCTTGCGAACGTGCCCTTGTGTCTCCCGGTAGGGAGGAATGCCCTGGTACCGGGCGACGGCATCCGGACCGGCGTTGTAGGCGGCAAGCGCCAGGGGCACCGATCCAAATTCTTCGAGCTGCATGAGGAGGTAGCGGGCTGACCCGTCGAGGTTCTCGCGCGGGTCGTGCGGGTCGACCCCGAGGACCTGCGCGGTTCCGGGCATAAGCTGGCCAAGGCCGATCGCGCCCACGTGCGAGCGGGCCGATTGCCGGAAATTGCTCTCGATCGCGATATTGGCCCGGAAGAGGGCGATCCATTCCACGGGGGAGATGCCCGCGCGGCGCAGCCCGGGATGGCGGGCGTGAACCTGCGCGACGCTTGAGATCAGGCGCTCGACCTCAGCGGAGCCGTGACGGCGCGAGCGGCTGGGACGGGAGGGGGCAACGGCGGCCGCAATAGCCTGCGTGCCCCCGGCTTCAGCAGAAAAAACCCTCTGCTTGCCGAAGTCGAGAACCGAGGCGGTGACCCGCCCCGCATCTCGTGGGCCCCCGAGGTCGATGACCTCGGCGTGGGCCCAGGGTGCCATCGCCGCGAGTGCGGCGGAGGCACAAAACCGTCTAGTCTTTTGACGTGTCCTCATAGGTTTTCCAGACCGCGCGCTCTCCTACGTGACGCGGAACGGAAATGGGGGAGACGCCGAGATCCATGCCGAAGGACAGGAGACCTGTCAGGGTTCGGATGGTCCTCGTCTTGATATCCCTACCGTGGACAAGAAGCAGTCGGTGCGTTTGACCGTCAACCTCGGCAACAGCGTAGAACTTCCACGCGGCCTGGAATTGGTTGCTCACGCGCGCTGGCGCTTCGATGCACTCGACTTCAACTGTCCCACCGGCTTCCAGGGTTTCCCTCACTCCCGCAAGCGTAATCACTGGTGAAACTTCTCTCATTTTTTTGCCTCGTTCCTGGGGTCGTTCGATGTGTCGAGTGACATGGAGGAGGCATACACATTTTTTGGGTAGCGTAAAACAGAAGATGGTGCAATACGTAATTGAAAGATACTACAAGCAGAAAAAGTGCCACATAGTGATGCCCGAGACATGATGCGGATGTTTGTGCATACCACCCGGTGCGCCGGAGGTGCTGCCTCCGGGGCGGCCCTGGTCGCGGCGAGCCTTGCAAACTTGGCCGTTGCGCAAACGACGGCGCTGGACTGTGTGCCGCCGCCTGTCCCTACCGCGGACCTGCCGCAGGACGTCATTGAGGAGTACCGCGAGGAGCTTGGACTGGAGTTCTCGAATTACTTCACCGAGGCGCAGCACTACCTGCAGTGCCTGGAGATGGCGGGGGAGACGGCGCGGCAGGACATCGACGCCGCGCTCGAGGCCTACGCGCGCCTGCAAGTCCTTCATTCAGATGAGAAACATATTCAAGAATGATGGATCGAGCGCAAAACTCGCTGGACATCCAAAGAAGTGATGTGATTGGCTTCCGACACACCTTTAACGGGAGTTCGGCGATGAAGCATCTCCTCTGCGCTGCGGCCACGGCTGCCCTGGCTTTCACCGGAAGCCTGGCTGTGACATCGCAGCTGGCGCGCGCCTATCAGATCGATTGCGCGATCCTGCTGTGTCTCTCCGGCGGCTGGCCCGCCTCGGTGCCCTGCGTTGCGGCGAAGACGGAGTTTATCCGCCGGATCACGCCGTCGCCGATCGAGCCGCCGCTGCAGATCTGGCGCTGCCCGATGCATGCGACCTATCCGGGAGCATTGGACCGAACGCCGGAGCAGCGCCTCTACGATGTGGCCTTTGACCGAGGCGCGCACCCGGTCCAATCCCCGTTCGGAGGCGACATCGAGCCCGAGGGCGCGCTCAAAGGTCAGGTGCCGCCGGACGCGCTCATCTCTGCGCTGCTGAGAGATGGTGGAGTAGGGGGCGCCCCGAGGCGCGCCCTGTTGCAGCAGATCGCCGACTACACCTCGGAGAATGGCGTGGCCGACATCGACATCAGCGACCCGGTCTTCGATTTCGTGCGCTCGATCCGGGTCTACAGCGTCGAGGTCATGCGCCAGCGCGAGAGGGGCCGCGACAATGATCACTGTGAGCGTAGGAGCCGCGTGCGCGTCGGTCGATACGGCTTGCAGGGGGATTTCTACTGGCGCGACAGCAGTCCCTCTGCGCTGCCGGCCGCCTTTGTCGGCGATGAAGGCTGGGGCGAAAGCTGCCCTTTCATTTCGCGCCGATCGGTCTTTGTGGACTGGTCGGACTACCAGGGCACCTACGGCTACGAACAGGTGAACTACTAGCGGCCCGCGCCGCGCGAGGTCGCGGCTAGTGGAGCGGACCAAGAGAGGCAGGCGCGTTGCCGCAAGCGGCGCTTGGAAAGAAAGGAGCAGGTTCCCCACCCCCAAATAAGAAACCCCGCGAAGGTGGCAACCTTCACGGGGGAGCTCTTAGAACAAGGGTGTGCAAACCCTTGGAAGCAAGCCTCATCACTTGCGACTCTATCAGCCTCCCCCATTGGCAGACAAGGAAAAACGCACCTGTGCGAACGGGTGAGTTCTGTCTGACGCCGCCTCGCCAATACTGGACGAGGAAATTAGACCGATGCATATGGCTGAAGCCATTTTACCGACCCCACAACACATCTCCTTCCCCTCTTTGCCGCAGGGCATGGAGCGCGACGGGTTCGTTGCGCTGATTGACGCCGTGGCCCCGCTGCTCGGGGTCAGAAGCGCTGCGCTCGCGACCTTCCGCATCATGATCGGTGCCACGCGCCCCAGCGCCTTCAAGAGCGGCGAAGAGGAGCCCTGCTGCTATCTCGCGCAATCCGAGATTACCAAGAGGCGGAACGTCTCGCCGAGCCGCATCAGGGCGGACGAGGCGCAGCTGGTCGCGGCCGGGCTGATCGAGAAGCGCACCATGGGCAACGGCGCGCGCTCGGGCTTTGTCGGATGCGGCGTGTACTTCTCCGTCGCCATCAAAAGGTGCCAGGAGTTCCTCGGCCTTCGCGAGGGGATCGAAGAGGGACGCCAGCATCACGCGAAGCTGCGCGGGCTTCGCAGCATCCACAAGAAGCACCTGAAGAGTTGCCTCGCTGAGCTGATCGCGGAGCATGGGGGAGCGGGCGAGGTTCAGAACATTGCTGAGGCCTTCGAGGCCTGGCCAAGCGCGGACAAGCTGCACCGGATGCCGCTCGAGGAGCTGGAGGCACATGTCGCCGAGGCCGATGCGCTCTGCACCGCGGCGCTGGATCTGCTGCACGCGATGTCAGAAACGCACGGTGGACCGCACGAAAACGAGCGGTCCTATATACAAGATACAACTCAAGATTTTAACGAAGTACCTTGTAACGCCAGAGTTGATCATCGGAGCGCGGGCGAGCCCGCGCCCACGAATGTGGAAGACGCCGCGCCGGGCGGCGCGCCGTCTTGCCGAGAAGAAAAGAATGGGGCGGGGGCCGCGGAGCACAAGTCCAAAATCCTCACAAACATCCCGATCCAGACATTCATCCCGCTCGCCTCCGAGGAGATGCGCTTCTACCTCGATGCCCGCCGGCAGGGCCGGGGCGGCTGGTCGAGCTTGCACCTGCATGATTTCACCGTCGCCGCGCTTTGCCGGCTGCCCGAGCTTGGCATCAATCGCTCCGCCTGGGACGATGCGGTGCGGAAGATGGGCGTGGAAGACGCGACCTGGTGCGTGTTCATCCTCGATGCCAAGGCCGGCGATCCCGCGACACCGATCCTCAGCCCAAGTGGGTATCTGCGCGCCATGACGAGGCGACATGAGGAGGGCACGCTCAACATCGTTGGCGGGCTCATCGGGCTGTCGATGCGCCAGAATGCCGAGTAATCGCGGGGCCGGTGCGATGCGACAGGGCGATTATGGCGCCGTCCTTCCGGGGGGACCGCGCGCGCTCGAGCGGTTGGGCTCCGCGCACAGCGAAAAGGCGCGTAAGTGGCAGAAAACGCGCGCAATGGCGCCTGAGACGTGGAGCAGGTAGCCGCACAATCGTCAAACTTCCCTAGGGTTAAGCAAATTCCCGCTCAGGTTGAGCCCTTCGCATTGCAGTCAACGAGCAAGCTCCTGTTACTTCCCGCATGGCGCGACCGAGTGCGCCGCAGAAGACGGCAGGCCGCGTGTTGGTGGGGTCCGCCGGGAAAGGGAAAGCAATGAACCAATTCAACCACTCCGCCTATGAACAGGAGATTGGATCGGTCGAGGAGGAACCTCGACAACGGACGCGACTTGAGACCCTCGGCAAGGCAGGCCTCCTCTGGGCCGACCCGCCGGTGCCGAAGAAGCAGGTAGTCGCGGAGACGGGCCTCGACGCACGAGAGTTGCGCCGCCTCTTCGGCAGGAGACGTCGCCCGCCCGTGTGTGACCTTTAGCTAGGCCGGTATCCTCGATGCAGTTCCTTCGCGCGCCAGCTCGCCGCCAGAGCGCGCGAACAGTTTGCGGAACAACGCCTCGGAAACGCTTCGGCCGTCGTCGATTTGGGGCGGGCCGGCAGGCGATAGCGGATTTTCCAGGGGTCGGATTTTTGCACCCCCTCAGGGGCTTCCAGATTCGTTGCGCCCGGGAAATACGCGGCATGCATAGAGTGATTTTGCCATGACTACCGAAACTCAGGACCTCCTGCGCGAGCTGGCCCAGAACGCAGAAAGCGTGTGTCGGCACTATCTCTCCGCCGGGCGGCGCGAAGGCGGGTACTGGCTGGTCGGGGACTTGGAGAACACGCCCGGGCGCTCGCTCTACGTGCGCCTCACCGGGCCCGATGAAGGCAAGGGCGCCCGCGGCCGCTGGACCGACGGCGCGACCGGGGAATACGGCGACCTGCTCGACATCATCAAGGCGCGGACCGGGATCGCCCGGTTTCCCGATCTTCTGGGGGAGGTCCGTGCACATCTCGGGCGCCCCATGCCGGTGGCGCACCCGAGCACGCCCCGCAAGCGCAAGAGCCCATCCGGCAAACGGACATCCGCCAAGCGCCTCTATGAGGCGTCGGTTCCGCTTTCCGGGAGTCTTGCAGAAACCTACCTCCAGCGCCGCGGCATCACCCGCGCAGCGTCCGCATCGGCGCTGCGCTTCCATCCGCGGTGCTGGCATCGCGATCACGACGAGGCCGCGTCCAAGCCGCGTCCCGCGCTGATCGCGGCGGTGACCGACAGGGCAGGGTGCCTTCGCGGCGTACACCGCACCTGGCTCGCGGAGGATGGCTCGGACAAGGCGCCCGTCGAGGTGCAACGCCGGGCCATGGGCGAGCTTCTGGGCAATGCTGTGAAAATCGATGCCCCGGGTGTGTGCCTTGCGATCGGCGAAGGTCTCGAGACCATGCTGTCGCTGCGCGAGGCCCTCCCGGGCCTTCCGGTCTGGGCTGCGCTTTCGGCTGCGCACCTCGGCGCCGTCGATCTGCCCGAAGGGATCCGCCAGCTCTACATCGCGCGAGATTTCGACGATGCCGGGCAGGCCGCGGCAGACAAGCTGAGCGCGCGAGCCAAGGACGCAGGTATCGCGGTTTCGGTGCTCGAGCCCCGCCTTGGGGATTTCAACGATGACCTGCGAGAGGATGGCTTAGCCGCGCTGCGGCAGCGGCTTCTTGGTCAGCTCGAGCGCGCCGATTTGGTGCGGATGGCGCTCAAGAGTTGAGAGCGCTACTTCATGCCCCGCACCCTATCGGTCGCCGGACATCTGAAAATTGGTGGCGGGGCGATGCCTGGGGCGTGCGAGCGCACCGGGCCGTGCAACGACGGAGAGCTCTTCGCCTCGGGCGCAGGCATCGGCTAGCCAGGCATTGGCTGGCATCCGAGGTGAGCGCGACGCCGGCATACGAGGTATGGGGCCCCTCTTCTCGGGCAACGGGTGCAAAGATCGCCTTGAGATTATGCTCCGAGGCGCGCTCGTTGGCATGTTGCGCAGGTTTTGACGCCATGTCGATGTCTACGATGGGAGTGGGTCACCAGCTTGCCGGAGACCGTTGGGTTGCCCGCGCAGGTGGCTAGCCAGGCAGCCCTTGGTTGTTCAGTACCTCGTGAGCGGTTGGTCGGCTGCAGGAAATGCGCTGACGACCCTTCGCGGCGTCGAGCCGATCAATGCGCGACGATCCCACCACGGCATGTCGATCCCGTCGGGGCGAATAGGGACCTAACGCGGGGCCGGACTCTCGGGTCTCATGTCCGAAGTATGTGGTAATCTTCGGACATGGCGGAATCTGGATCCACTGCGACCTTGCCCAATCAGATTCTTGACCGGATCGGCGCCGAACCTGCCAAGATTTAGACGCCGGGAGATTTCGCAGGAGCAAACCGGCATTCTGTAAGTGACGCCGGGCACGACGCCAGCGCTCTTCTATTCCCTCAGATCAGATCGTCCACGGTGACGGACAGCGCAGCGGCGAGCCTTTTGAGAGCATCTAGAGAGCCGTTCTTTCTGCCAGTTTCGATCTCGGCCACGGTCACGCGATGCACTCCCGCGCGAGACGCGAGCTCCGCTTGAGTCAGGCCACGGAGTTCGCGGAACACGCGCAAGGGGCTTTCGCCTTCGATGATGCGAGCAACAGCATCCGAAGGGATGCTCTCTCCGCCATCGGCCTTCGCGCGATCAAACGCCGCAATATCTTCAAGGTCGTCTCTGGCTTCGATGAGCGCTTCGTATTCTGTGCGGGGGATAGTGATCATCTCATTCATGTTAACCTCCGTCAGTCATACACGCCGCCACGCGGCCCAATTTTCAGTACGTCTAGCACCTCGCCCTGATCGTCCATGATCACTCTCCAGTCGCCCACACGCAGCCGGATGCCTTCGCGGCCTTTCAGGGATTTGACGTTGTTCGACAACGCTTCGGGATCGGTCGCGTAGAGTTCCACCTTTTCGGTAATCCGCTTCGCCTCGTTGCGCGGCATTTTGCGGAGCGTGCGAAGGGCGGCGGTCCTGTAGGTGATCGTCTTCATGGATGTAGCTTTACGCTACATTTCGCCCTATTGCAAGGAGCATTGTAGCGGACGGCTACAAGGGGGGCAGGCCAACCCAGAAAATGGACCCAGCGTACTAGTCAGGGGGAAAGCTGGCACACGCCTAATGACGCTAGATCGCGGCCCTCTTGGAGGCCGTGCTAGCTCGAATACGTTCCGAGGACAGCCAGCGGGCGGCCGGTCTTCTTGCAGGGGCAGCGCGGCCCGGCGCGACTGACCGCGCAGATCGACGTCCCTCATGAGCACGAGTTGGGGCCAGGGTGAGCACGGCACGCTGAAGGGCTCTGGGGAAAGCCGATATTGGACCGGCGTGCGGGACGGCTGCTGATCCAACCATTCGTTGCACGCCGTGCTCAAGAGCGACCTAGAGGCGAAATGTCGCAGCCTCCATGACGTAGGGTGAGTGGGGTCCCGGGTGATGCAGAAATGCGACATATGTGGCGGATAATTGACACTCTCAACTCGCTTGGCCGGGATGGCCATTTGTGCTAGAAGCTTTCTTCCGTCGGCCGCTTCGCTGGCACCCCACACATCCAGAATGCTTTGCAGGACGATGATTTCGCCCCTGTGCGGAGCTTTGCGTGGGCGAACAAATAGGAGAACACCAACATGGGCATTTTTACCCGCGAACAATCTCAGGCGGTCGAAAAGCTTCTCGAGTGCGGCCTGTCCGATTTCGACATCGCTCGGAAGGTCTCTGCTAGAGGCGAAGACCCAGAAATCCTCATCGATGCTGTCGGCACTGTCCGTGAACGTCGACAGGCAGGCGCCTCTCTCTGAGCCTTTCTCACAAGACATCCGAAAGCCCGCCAGGTCTCGTCTAGCGGGCTTCTTTGTGTCTGCAGAGATGCGTGAATGCAGCGTTTATCTGATTGAAGGGGTCGGAAACTGCATCTGCCGCATCTGCGGCGGGTGGTACTTCCGGGTGTTACCTGCTGTCCCCTACGGGGCTGCACAATCCTGAGTGATAGTGCCCCGCGGCGTGGTGTAGGAAGCCGCGAGCGTCGCTGATCGCGAGGCTGGCGGGAGGGGGTATCCACGCCATCAGTTCTTGGTGGAAATCAACTGCCAGGCTTGTCGCAACCCGCTACGACAAGACGGCGGAGAGCTTTCTCGGCTTCATAGATATCACGTCGATCCGCCTCTGCCTCCGTCATTTTTCAACATGACCTAACCGCCATGGCCGATCATGGAAGCAAGCCGGCCTGCCGCTCCGGGTCACGGCTGGAGCGGAGTAAAAAAGGGTGCCAAGCCGGTGACGCGAATTGACGTCAGGGTAACCCTGCGGCATTCTTTGTGCACATTTATTTATCAGTTTTGAGTCGCTCATCTATTCTCAGGGAGGCTTAAATGCCCACTATATATTCCACGCCCTCTATATTCGAATTTCCGGATTTCAGTCCGCTCGCCACGATTTTCGGCGCCGGCCGCACCGAGGCGGAAGACCTATCGATCGGCAGCGGGTTTATAGTCAAGTCAAACCCCCACCCGTCAGCCGGCCAATACCTCGAGGCGAACGCGGCGCAGTCGCAGGCCGGCGGGGTCTTTGCGGGGGCGACGGGCTATTACAATCTGACACTGGGCTATTTCGACGAGACCGATGGCACGTCCTTCATGGAAATCCTGGTCAATGGCGCGGTCGTCGCGGCCTTTGACTGGGGGGCCCCCGACGGCAGCCAGATCGTCACAGCTGCCGCCAAGCGGGAATATCTGGTCGAGGGTCTGCATCTGGGCTCTGGAGACATCATCGAGTTGCGAGGCGCGCGGGACGGCGGCGAGCCGCTGCGTTCCGACTACATCGACATAAGTCCGGGCGAGGACCCAGGTCCTGCGTCCAACTTCAGCCTCGAGGCCGAGGATCTGGCCGTCCTTTCGGGATTTGAGGTAGTGCGCAACGGCGCAGCCTCGGCCAGCCATGTGCTGCAGCAATCTGGCGGCGGCACGGCGCGGGCCTGCTACACGATGGAGCAGACCGGCATCTTCGATCTGACGCTGGGCTATTTCGACGAGAACGACGGCATCTCGGAGCTCTGGGTGACGGTGAACGGGGCAGAGGTCGCGCGGTTCCTCTGGGACGGCACCAGCGGCTCGAACTTGGCGAACAAGGCGAGTCTGACGGAATACCTGATCCCGGATCTCAGCCTGAAGGCGGGCGACGTGATCGAGCTTTCGGGACAGGGTGACGGCGGCGAGCCGTTGCGGCTCGACTATCTTGACTTCGCCGTCCGCGCAGCGGCTCCGGCTCCGCCACCGGACCTGTGGTTCGAGGATCACGACTACGTGGTGGTGGCGCTGAACGACGGGGCGGGCAATTTCACCGAGGTGGTGACCGACATCGCGACC
The DNA here is from genome assembly GCF_010500785.1 of Salipiger sp. PrR003. Lineage (NCBI taxonomy): Bacteria > Pseudomonadati > Pseudomonadota > Alphaproteobacteria > Rhodobacterales > Roseobacteraceae > Salipiger > Salipiger sp. PrR003. The sequence continues at coordinate 2,611 of NZ_JAAGOV010000084.1, read as the reverse complement.
GACGTCTATTACCTTCCGGGCCAGCCCGACATCGCCCGCGGCGGCGCCTCGATCATGAGCGCTGACTTGAACGGCGACGGGCTGAACGACTTCATCAAGGTTAGCCACGCGGTCACCGAGTTGCCGGATTTGCCGCCCGCGACCATCGATCTGCCGTTCTCTTTTACCGTGACGACGGAGGTCTATCTCAACGACGGGGAGGCGGGCTTTGACCTGGCGGCCATCTCGCAGGAGAAGATCGACCTCGACCTCCAAGAATATGCGTATGACGGAGTAGAACTGCCAGATGATCTCTTCAAGGCTTATGCCGCCGGCGACATCGACGGGGATGGCGACATCGACTACTTCGCCACCAGCTTCGCCGGAGAGACGCTCTTCGTGATGGAGAACGACGGCGCGAACAGTTTCTCGGTTCAGGCGACGACGGTTTTCGAGCTTGGGGCCACCCGCAACGATGCACGGATCGCCGATATGAACGGTGACGGGTTGCTCGATGCGATCGTAACCACAGGGCTCGATCTTAACCGGCTCGATGTACTGATCAATGACGGCACGGGAACGATGGTCCCAATGGGCGGCGACTCCCCGAGCGAGGGGCCGACGGGGAACCCGCAGGCGGTGGATCTGGACGGAGACGGCGATCTCGACGTGCTGCACACCGCAGCGGGCGAGAGCTACGGCATCTATGGATATCTCAACGACGGCAGCGGGGGCAAAGCGATAGGTGGACCCATTCTCGCCCCGTCCGACGGCACGACTGGGACCGCCATAGGCGCCGATCTCGACGGTGACGGCGATATCGAGATGATCACCGGCTCGCACAGCGACGACTATTCGGGCGAATTGCCGGGACTTCGCGTCTTCGACATCGTGGTGGGCGACACCCTGGCATCGTTCGAGGAGGTCTATTATAATCCTAACATCGTCGGCAACGTACTGGCGCCGGCGGATTACGACGGTGACGGCGACATCGACATGCTGATCATCTCGGATGGCTTCCGGGTGCTTGAGAACGACGGCACCGGGGCCTTCAGCCTCGGCGACGAGGTGATCCCGCCTTTCGCGACCTCGGAATATTCCTGGGTGCCGCGGGTACAGACCGGTTACTTCCAAATGGTCGACGAGATGGTGTTCTGACCGCCCTCAGCCCGGCGCGACATCGAGGTGGGCGGTAAAGCTCCGCAGGTTTTGCCCGCACCGGCCATTTCGGCGGCCGGTGCACTGCGATGCATACCGTGGGGCTCGAGGGCCTTGTGCCCGGGCACGCGATCCGCACCGCGTTCCTCTGCGGCGACGTACCCTGGCATCTGCACGGTTTCTGGCTCAGTCAGCTCAACAAACCTTCCGAGCACCTTCGGCCGATCTTGAAGGGTCTCAAGTCCCCAAACTGCAAGAAGGTTGACCTCGTGGCATGGACTATTGGCGAGGCGGTGACGGAGTGAAAAGCAAGTGGTGTGATCTCTGCATCAGGTTGCTCAGACCTATGCACTCCCGGCCCGTCGCCGTTGTTTTCGACGGATGTATCTGGATACAAATTATCAGTCAGTTCGTACCTCTGTGGAGTCCAGTATATGCGATTCCGACTTGCGCTTATTGCCGCCTCTGTTTTCCTGTCGGCACCAGTAGCCGCCATGGACTTCATTCTCGGAGGAACTGACCAGAGGGCGGATGATGCAAGCTGGATCCAGGCAGACAGGCCGGTTCGGCGTGCGATCTCTCGGATCGGTAGCTTTTCTCGCAAGGCCATGCGGCGGTTGACGTTCAAAAGCCTCATGTGGATCACTCCGGAATCCCCCGCTGCAAGCTGCGTGAGCAAGTGCTATTCCCGATAGAAATGGCCTGAGCCAAGGGACCAAGTGCAGGAAATCCAGAGCCGGTGGCACCTGTGCGGAGAGTCCGGTCCATGCCAGCCAAGGAGATTGGAAAACCGTCGCGACCTCGGCGTTACCAAGCCAGAGAATGACGAGTGCAAAGTCCGCACTGACGGACGAGGGCGCGCGCAGAAAACAAGCACGGGCTCATGACCCTTCAAGGTGCCGCTGAACAGGTGGAAGCTTGGAGTGGAGAGCACAATGATGAAGGACCGCACGGGGCCATCAGGAACAAGGTCCCGGCTGACCTAGACAAATCAGCTCCCGAAACCAACCCATGGCAGGACACTTCGACTGACCCTTCGGGCGCCGCTCCGCGCGGCGCCCGTCCCCAATCTAGGCGCTGGCTAGTCACCAGGTTCGTCGCCCCTAAGCGCGGAGGAGAGGCACGAAACGAATTTGACGGGTCATCTCCGCCGAGATGAGAAGCCTCTCCTTAGGCGGCGCGCGGCCGCGGGCTTTTATGTCTTCTGCCAGAAGGCCGAGATATAGGCGTCTTTCGTACGCCGGCCCGAGGCTCGCCAGGCGGAGCGAACTGATGTGGCCAGCTCCCGCTCTCCCGCGAACCAGAGGAAGATATCCTGATCCTCGGTAATCGCGGCCTTCGCGTCCTGTCCCATATCCTCACGACGTGCCGGCGCGGCATAATCGATCTGCAGCCGCGGATGATCGGGCAAGGGGTAGGCTATGCCCTTGGCGTCGGTGTAGAGCGTGATGTGTCCCGTTGCCTCTGGGTTGGC
>NZ_JAAGOV010000083.1:0-12921 GCF_010500785.1 Salipiger sp. PrR003 | reverse complement strand
GGCCTACCGAGACGCCATCGTTTGAAAGACAGTTGCTACTCAGGAGTTGGAGCCTCCGGCAAACCCGGGGCGGTTCAGAATGGCGCCAATGGCGGTCATGAGTCGCGGCGATGCCGGTCCTACCCCGCAACAAGCGCGCCGAGCGCTTGCGTCCGACGAGGCGCCCCACTATCAAAATCCAACCAGCAGACTCTCTTTATGAATGAGGGACCGGCAAGGGGGCAGGTCAGATCCAATATCCAAAATGAAGAGCCCGGATGCGGCGCCTCGCGTCGTGGCGCGCGCCAGCCCGGCGCAGCGGAGGGGAAGATGCGCAGCAGCAAGGTCATTCATGTGGTCTCGTGCCATGCCGAGGGTGAGGTCGGCGACGTCATCGTCGGCGGAGTCGCGCCGCCGCCGGGCCAGACGCTCTGGGAGCAGCGCCGCTGGATCGCCGAGGACCAGACCCTACGGAACTTCGTGCTGAACGAGCCCCGCGGCGGGGTGTTTCGCCACGTGAACCTGCTGGTGCCGCCCAGGCACCCCGAGGCCCAGGCCGCCTGGATCATCATGGAGCCCGAGGACACGCCGCCGATGTCGGGCTCGAATTCGATCTGCGTGGCAACCGTGCTGCTCGACAGCGGGCTGATCCCGATGCAGGAGCCGGTGACCGAGTTGGTGCTCGAGGCCCCCGGAGGGCTGGTGCGGGTCCGCGCCGACTGCGCGAACGGCAAGGCCGAGCGCATCCATGTCGAGAACCTGCCGTCGTTCGCCAGCCGCCTCGACGTGCCGCTCGAGGTGCCGGGGCTGGGCGAGATCCGCATCGACACCGCCTTTGGCGGCGACAGCTTCGTGGTGGTCGATCCCGAGGCGCTGGGGGTCGCACTGGTGGCGGAGCACGCGCGCGAGATCGCCGAGCTGGGGATCCGCATCACCAATGCCGCCAACGCCCAATACCGCTTCGAGCACCCGGAGAAACCCGACTGGGCGCATCATTCGTTCTGTCTCTTCGCGGGGAAGCTGCGGCGCGAGGGCAGCGAGTTGCGCGCCCAGTCGGTGGTGGCGATCCAGCCCGGCAAGCTCGACCGCTCGCCTACGGGCACCGCGGTCTCGGCGCGCATGGCGCTGCTGCAGGCGCGCGGCGAGATGGGGATGGGCGACCGGCTCACCGGCGAGTCGATCATCGGCTCGGAGTTCACCGGGCGCATCCTCGGGCACACGGCGGTCGGCGGGCTCGACGCGATCCGCCCCGAGATCAGCGGTCGCGCCTGGATCACCGGCACCCATCAGCACATGCTCGACCCGGCCGATCCCTGGCCCGGGGGCTACCGGATCTCGGACACCTGGCCGATGGGGATCGGCCGGCCCGACTGAACGGACGGGCCCGGCGGCGCCTTGGGGGTCAGAACCGGTCGGCGCGGAAGGGTGAAAGATCGATCCCCGGCGCCCGCCCCGCGCAGAGCGCGGCGACGAGCTGCGCGGTGCCTGCCGATTGCGTGAGGCCGAGATGGCCGTGCCCGAAGGCGTAGATCACGTCGCGCGACTTCGGCGAGGCAGAGATCACCGGCAAGCTGTCCGGCATCGAGGGGCGGAAGCCCATCCATTGCGTGCCGCCCGTGGGTTCGAAGCCCGAGAGGAACCGCGCGGTCTTTTCCACGAGGATCTCGGCGCGCCGGTAGTTCGGCGGCAGGTCGAGCCCGCCCAGTTCCACCGCGCCGCCGACACGCAGCCCCGCGCCGATGCGGGTCACGACGAAGCCGTGGTCGCTGAAGGTCAGATGCGTGCGCAAATCGAAGCTGGCGGTGGGGAAGGTGGTGTTGTAGCCGCGCTCGGTGTCGAGCGGGATCCGGTCGCCGAGCGCGCGGGCAAGGCTGCGCGACCAGGCCCCGGCGGCCAGCACCACCTTGGCGGCGCGGAGCGTGCCGGTATCGGTTTCGACCTCGACACCCTGCTCGCGCGCGCGCAGGTTGCGGATCTCGGCGATGTCGATGCGGCCGCCGCGCGCGACGAAGGCCTCGGCGACATGGTGGGTCCAGATCGCGGGATCGACGGTGTTCATCCACTCGGGCGTGTAGCCCGCATGGGTGAAACGCCGCGAGACGCCGGGCTGGATTTCCGCGATGGCCTCGGGGCTTTCGAACAGATCGAAGTTCACACCGTGCCGGCGCCGCAGCTCCCACGACGGCAGGCTGGCGCGGTAGGAGGCCGCGCCCTCGTAGAGCTGCATCTGCCCCTCGCGGCGCATCAGCGGCTCGCCCGAGACCTGCACGATCAGCCGCTCCTGCGCCTCTTGGGACAGGTGCATGAGCTCTGACTGTGCCTTGACGGCGGCGGCGTAGCGGTCCTTGCGGCTGGCCCGCCAGAACTTCAGCAGCCACGGGCTGAGCTGCAACGCATAGCCGGGGCGCAGCGACAGCGGCCCGAGCGGGTCGAGCAGCCATTTGGGCGCCTTGCGCATGATGCCCGGGGTGGCCAGAGGCTCGACGTCGGCATAGGCAAAGGCGCCGGCGTTGCCCACCGAGGTGCCCGCGGCGACACCCGCACGGTCGAGGATGCGGACCTTGCGCCCCTCGGATTGCAGCGCCAGCGCGGCGGTGACCCCGATGATGCCCGCCCCGATGACGAGAATTTCACTGTGCTCGGCCTCAGCCATGGCGGCCCTCGATCTGCGCGAAGAATAAGAAGAGACGCCGCGCGCCGGGAGAATGGCGCGCGGCGGCGGGGGGGATCAGAGCGTGATGCCGGTCTTGAACGGATCCGCCGGGTCAAAGAGCAGCTTGCTCTCGGCCATCACATAGGCCCGGCCGGTGATCGAGGGGATCACCCCGCCCGCCCGGCCTTGGGCATAGGACAGCCGGTAAGTGCTGCCGATGACGCTTTCCTGCACGATCTCTTCGCCCTCGGCCAGTCGGCCCGAGGCGGCAAGGCAGGCGAGCCGGGCCGAGCTGCCGGTGCCGCAGGGCGAGCGGTCGTAGGCGTCGTCGGGGCAGAGCACGAAGTTGCGGCTGTGCACCGCGGCGTCCTCTGCGGGGCCGTAGAAGATCACATGGTCGATCTCGCCGCCATTCTCGCCCGCGATGCCCTGCGCCTTGAGCGCCGCGCGGGTGGCGACGGTCATGTCGGTGAGCTGGCGGATGTTCGACGAGACAACCGGAACCGGGCTGGGATCGACGAGGAAGAACCAGTTGCCGCCATAGGCGACATCGCCGGTGAGGGTGCCGAGCCCCTCGACCTCGACCGAGACACCGGCCTGCGTGCGGCGGCTCTCGACGTTGGTGACGGTGACGGTGTTCGCGTCGATCACCTCGACCGAGACCACGCCCACCGGGGTCTCGATCCTGTGCGTGCCGGGGCCGATCTTGCCCATGTGCGCCAGCGTGACCGCAAGCCCGATGGTGCCGTGACCGCACATGCCCAGCACCGCCTCGGCGTCGAAGTAGATGACGCCGGTGACGCAGCCCGGATCCACCGGCTCCACCAGCAGCGCGCAGACCATGGCGACCTGCCCGCGCGGCTCGAGGCTGACCGAGCGGGTGAAGTCGCGGTGTTCGGACGCAAGCCTGGCGGCGCGCTCGGCCAGCGGCCCGGACCCGAGGTCCGGACCACCGCCCAGGATCACACGCGTGGGCTCGCCCCCGGTGTGGCTGTCGATCACATGCATTCGGCGATCACTCCACCCTGCTTGGACCAATTCGCGAACCAGCGGTTGAACTGGTGGAACTGCGCTTCGCAGAACTTCGCCTGCGAGGGCGACAGCGCGTCGGTCTCGTAGATGTTGAGACGGTATTCCTCTTCGCCCTTCAGCACCATCATGTGCTTGAAGTAGAGCACCAGATCGACGCCCTCGTCGAATTTCGCCAGCACCGAGAAGGCCTCGGCCAACTCGCGGGCGCGCAGGTCGGCCTCGGGGCAGCCGGTCGCGGCGCGGCGCGACAGTTCGACCTGCAGCAGCGCCTCGGTCGGGAAGATCGTGCCGATGCCGGTGATCGCGCCGACCGCGCCGCATTTGACGAAGCCGTGGTAGACCTCGGTGTCGACGCCGACCATCAGGATCACGTCATCGTCCTGCGAGGTGATGTGCTCGGCCGCGTAGCTGAGGTCGGCCTTGCCGCCGAACTCCTTGAAGCCGATCAGGTTGGGGTGCTCGGCGCGCAGCGCAAAGAAGAGGTCCGCCTTGGTGGCATAGCCGTAGTAGGGGCTGTTGTAGATGATCGCGGGCACGTCCGGCGCGGCGTCGAGGATCGCCTTGAAGTGGTTGCGCTGCGCGGCGACCGACAGGCCGCGCGACAGCACGCGCGGGATCACCATGAGGCCCGCCGCGCCGATCTCTTGCGCGTGGGCGGCATGGGCGACCGCCGACTTGGTGTTGATCGCGCCGGTGCCGACGATGACGGGCACGCCCGCCTCGGTGAGCCGCGCGACGCCCTCCATGCGCTGTTCGTCGGTGAGCAGGGGCCAGTCGCCGCAGGAGCCGCAGTAGACCACCGCCGACATGCCCGCCGCGATCATCTCCTTGCCCTTCTTCACCAGCGCGTCGAAATCGGGCTGGCGGTCGGGGGTGCAGGGGGTGAGCAGCGCGGGGATGGTGCCGAAGAAGACGTCTTTGTTCATGGGGATGTCCGTAGGGTAGGAGAGGTTGGAGAAATGTGCTGGCGCGCAGGTCACGCGCGGCGCGAAGCGGCGGAGGAGGCCGCGCCGCCGGCGATCCAGCGCGGCGGGAATTGAGGGGCCTGCCCGGTGCAGGCGGTCTCGGCACACTGCGCCAGCGCGCCGAAGCGCACCGCGCGGTTGCTCAGCCCCGGGGCATAATGGGCATATTTTCCGGAGTTGGTCATCAGGACCTTGGCCGAGGGCGGGAAGACCGGCTCGGAGATCGAACACCAGCAGATGTCGGGCACGAGCCTGAGCCGCGCCGCCTCGAGCCGCGCCGCCACGCCGCTCGCGGTGATGGCGGCAAGCGTGGCGCGGCCCAGAGTGACGATCGCGGCCACCTCGGGGTGCACCTGCCGATCCTCCATGAGATCGGCGAGCGCGGCGCATTCGCCTTCCGAGAAATGCGGGCTGCCGAAGGCGACGAGATCGACCTTGCCCGCACCCTTGTTGAACTCCTGCCAGAGCTGGGCGAAGTCTTCGGGCGCGATGCTGACGCGGTCGGCGTCGGGCGTCGGGGCGATATCCGCCTCGGGCGTGATCCCGGCGATGTGCAGCATGGGCGAGGCCGAGGTGGTGCCATAGGCGGCGCAGAGCGCCTTGAGGTCATCCTCGTTCGGCGCGCTTTCCTCCAGCCCGCGGATCAGCGGGATGCGGTCGGGCGCGGCCTGTCCCGCCAGCCAGCCGAGCATCGGCCAGAAGGCATCGTCGGCCCCCTCGGGCAGGGTCACCTCGATGATCCGGCGCGGCGCGCGGTTCCGGGGCAGGTAGACCCCGGCCCGGGCGGCACGCCCGGTGAGCGCAATGCACAGGTCCATGAAATCGGCATGCTTCACGGTGCGCGCACCCAGCACGCTGTTGGCATAGATCACCGCGTTGCTCTCGGCCCAGGCGATGTCCTCGCCCTCGGTGGGGCGGTCGTCGAGCAGGTAGGGCGCGCAGGTGAAGCTGGGCCGGGCGCCCATCTCGACATAGGCGTCGGCGAGCTGGCTGGCGGGCAGGCCGAAGTCCTCGGCCACGCCCTGCGCGCGCCAGTTGGCGTGATCGACGGAAATGGCGTTCATCGTGGTCGGCACGCGCACCCGGCCGCCCTTGTCGGCCATGGCGCGGGCAAAGGTCAGGAAAGCGGGGCTGGCGTAGATGCAGCCGTCGATATGCACGCGGCTCACATCGACAAGCTCGGTCGCGCCCTGGGCCGCGGCCATGGTGGTGATGATCTCCATCGCCAATTGCGCCGCCTCGCCATGGGCACCGTCGAGAAAGGCGCGGTCGTCGTCGCTCAGGTCCACCTTGGCGGTCTCGGGCGAGAGCTCCCAGTCGAGCGACCCGGCGCGCAGGCGGCTCGGGGTGATCTCGGCGTCACTTTCACCGGCAAGCTGATCATAGTCCGACGCCGAAAGCCGCAGCACGGCGATCTCGTGGCCGAAAAGCCGTGCCGCGACCAGCGCGCCGAGGGTGAGAATATCCTCCGCCTCGCGGAAGATCAGCGCCTTGGGCGCCGCCCCGGCGAAGGCGAGCCCCAGCAGCACGCCGCTGCCGGTGCAGGAGCCGCGGCTGGTCGGCATCATCACCACGCGGCCGGCAAGACTCTGTCCGTGCTGGGGATGCAGGGCGTCGATGATCCGTCCTGTCGCGGGATCGACCCCGCCCCAGACGCTCAGCCCCTCGTCACACAGAAGGATTGGCCCCTGCACAGTCGCGGCCACGATCGATCTTGGCATGTCGGCTCCCTTCTGTTGGTCGGATTTCGGGCTGCAGCACCGAAAATCTTGGCGAAAGTAGGCACAAAGCCGTTCCTTTTCGCCGCTCTCGATTGCTACTGTTGCGTTCAACACAAATATTGGCATAAACGATCACAGATGGTAAGAAAAGAAAAATTATGACCGATACGGAAAAAGACGGCGAACCCCTCACGGGGGAAGAGTGGGAGGCGGAGCGGCAGCAGCTGCGCAGCGATCTCGGCGCCCGCATGAAATCCGTGCGGCAGGCCTGCGGCTTCACGCTGGAGGTGGCGGCGCAGCGCACCGGGCTGGCGCTCTCGACGATCCACAAGATCGAGAACGGCCGGGTCTCGCCCAGCTACGAGAATCTGGTCCGCATCGCGCGGGCCTATGACATCGGCATGGAGCGGCTGTTCTCGGCCGACCACGATGCGCATCAGACCACGCGGCTCACCGTCACCCGCGCCGGGCAGGGCCGCAAGGTCCGCTCGAAGAACTTCGAATACGAGGTGCTCTGCAACGCGCTCGCCGAGAAGAAGATCATCCCGCTGGTCACCAAGGTCGAGCAGCGTCCGCCGCTGAAGCGCGAGGAGCTGGAATCGCACGACGGCGAGGAAACGCTCTACGTGCTCTCGGGCCGGGTCGAGCTGACCGTCGAGCACTACGAGACGGTGATCCTCGAGACGGGCGACTGCGCCTATTTCGACAGCACCATCAAGCACGGCCTGCGCGCCGTGGACGACACCGAGACCAAGGTCTTCTGGGCCTGCACCTATATCGACGTGGACAAGTGACCCGGCCCGCGCCGGGGCGCCCGTCCGCCTGAGTTACCCGAAGGAGAGCGCCAAACGATGGCCGAGCAGCAGATTATTTCCGTCGACGGGCTGATGGCCCGTGTCCAGGCGATCTTTGAAAAGAGCGGGCTGAGCCGCGACAACGCCCAAGCCGTGGCCCATGTGATCGTCGCCGGCGAGCGCGACAATTGCAAATCCCACGGCATCTACCGGATCGAGGGCTGCCTGCGCGTGCTTGCCGCGGGCAAGGTCTCGCCCGATGCCGTGCCGCAGATGCACGACAGCGGCAAGGCCGTGATCGAGGTGGACGCGGGCGGCGGTTTTTCCAACCCTGCCTTCTATGCCGCCAAGGACACGCTGGTCGCGCGCGCCCGCGAGACCGGGCTGGCGGCGCTGGTGATCCGCGACTGCCTGCATTTCTCGGCGCTCTGGCACGATGTGGAGGCGCTGGCCGAGGCGGGGCTCGCCTCGTTGTCGATGTGCCCGAGCTATTCCTTCGTCGCGCCCGCGGGCGGCAAGGAGCCGCTGCTCGGCACCAACCCCATCGCCTTTGGCTGGCCGCGACCGGGCCCGCATCCTTATGTCTTCGACTTCGCCACCAGCGTCGCCGCGCGCGGCGAGATCGAGCTGCACCGCCGCGCCGGCACGCCGATCCCCGAGGGATGGGCCGTCGACAAGGAGGGCAATCCGACCACCGACCCCGACGCGGCGCTCGATGGCGCGATGCTGACCTTCGGTGCGCACAAGGGGTCGGCGATCTCGACCATGGTCGAGCTGCTGGCGGGGGCGATGCTGGGCGAGTTCATGAGCAAGGAAGCGCTCGATTTCATGGGCGGCGGCGGGCTGCTGCCGCGCCACGGCGCGCTTGTGCTGGCGCTCGATCCGCAGACCTTTGCCAAGCGCTCGGGCCGCGATCCCATCGCCGAGGGCGAGAGGCTGCTGACCGCGATCAGCGGGCAGGGCGCGCGGCTGCCGTCGGAGCGCCGCTTCAGCGCCCGGTCGAAGGCGCTCGCCGAGGGCATTGCGCTGACCGCCGCGGAAATGGCGCAGCTCGACAAGTTCGAGGCCGAGGGGCTCGCCGCGCTGGAGGGTTGAGCCCTCCGCCCCGGAAAGACGAAAGGCGCGGGATTGACCCCGCGCCTTTTTCATTTTCGGGGGCACCGGCGCGCGACCAAACGCGCCGGTCGCCGGTTGTCTCAGCGCACGCTGGCGAGGAACTGCCGCGTGACCTCTTCCTGCGGCGCGCCGAAGATCTGCTCGGGCGCGCCGATCTCGGCCATCACGCCCTTGTGGAAATAGGCCACCCGGTTCGAGACGTCGCGGGCAAAGGCCATCTCGTGCGTGACGCAGATCATCGTCATGCCTTCTTCGGCCAGCATTTTCAGCGTCTCCAGCACCTCGCCCACCAGCTGCGGATCGAGCGCCGAGGTCACCTCGTCGAAGAGCATGTAGTGGGGCGACATGGCCAGCGCGCGGGCGATCGCCATGCGCTGCTGCTGCCCGCCCGAAAGCCGGGTCGGGAAGGTCTTCAGCTTGTCGCCGAGCCCCACGTGCTTGAGCTGTTTCTCGGCGATCGCCTCGGCCTCTCCTTTCGACATGCCCAGCACCTTGCGCGGCGCCAAGGTGACGTTCTCCAGCACGGTGAGATGCGGGAAGGCGTTCCACTGCTGGAACACGATGCCTATCTTCCGGCGCAGCGTGTTGAGGTTGGTCGACTTGGCGTGCACTTCGGTGCCGTCGACCAGGATGCGGCCGCTGTCGATCGGTTCGAGCCCGTTGATGCAGGTCAGCAGCGTGGACTTGCCCGAGCCGGAGCCGCCGATCACGGTCAGCACCTCGCCCTTGGCGACGGTCAGATCGATGCCCTTGAGAACCTCCATCTGGCCAAAGGACTTACGGACATTCTGGATCTCAATCATTGGACCACCTTTTCTCGAGATAGCCGCCGAACCGGGCCAGCGGAAGGCTGATGATGAAGTAGAAGGCGCCGCAGAGCAGCAGCAGGAACATCGGCTCCTGCAGGCGGGTGATGAGGATCTGCGTCGACTTCAGAAGCTCGGTGACCTGCACCACGTAGACCAGCGCCGAGTCCTTCATGACCCCGAGCGCGAGGCCGATCCACGACGGCAGGGCGACGCGGGTGGCCAGCGGCATGACGATGTAGCGCATGTCCTGCCCCCAGCTCATGCCGAGCGAGCGCGCCGCGCGCCGGGTGGTGGCAGGCACCGCGTCGATGCCGCCGCGCACGATCTCGGCGCAATAGGCGGCGGTGTAGAGCGAGAGCACCATGCAGGCCACGGTGAGCCCCGACATCTGCAGCTTCAGCACCATGCCCATGAAGGCATTGGCCAGCACCAGCTGGATCAGCAGCGGGATCGAGCGGAAGATGTCGAGCACGAAGGTCAGCGGCGCGGCGAGCGCGGCGCCGAGCTGCACCCGGATCACCCCGAAGAGAACGCCGAGCACGGTGCCGATGGCGACCGAGATGAGGGTGACCAGGATCGTCATCCCCGCGCCCTTGGCGAGGAAGATCAGGTCGTTTGCGGTGAGGGCGGTGTCGAACATGCGGTCTCCTCCCTCAGTAGCGGAACAGGCGGACAGCGAGCAGCCGCGCGCCGAGGGTGATGATCTTGGTGATCGCGTAGAAGATCACCGCGGCGATGGCGAAAAGCTCGAAGGTGCGGAAGGTCAGCGCGTTGAGATCCTGCGTCACCCCGTAGAGGTCGGTGTTCATCCCGACGGTGACCCCGAGCGAGGTCATCAGGATCGCCCAGACCATCTGGTTGGTCATCGGCAGGAAGGAGATGCGCAGCATCTGCGGCAGGATGATGAAGCGGAAGGCCTGCAGTTGCGACATGCCCAGCGAGCGGCCGGCCCGCGCCTGGGTGTCGGGGATCGCCTTCAGCGCGCCGCGGAAGTTCTCGGCGAGATAGCCGGCATTGTTGAAGGTGATGCCGATGAGCAGCGACACGAAGGGCGAGAAGTGGATGCCGAAGCTCGCCACGCCGAAATGGGCCATGTAGATCTGGAAGAGCGCGGGCGTGTTGCGCGCGATCTCGACCCAGGCGGTGGCGATGGCGGCGAGCGGGCGCGAGCCCGAGAGTCGCAGCAGCGTCAGGACGACGGCAAGCAGGATGCCGATCACCATCGACAGGACTGCGACCTCCATCGTGACGACCGCACCGTCCAGCATCTGCGGAAGCTTGGCGAGCGCCTGCTTCCATTGGAAGGTGTAATCGAACATGTGTTAGGCGCCTGATAGAGCGAGAGGAAAAGCGGCGCGGTGGGGTCCGCGCCGCCGGTCGGTCCGGTCAGGGATCAGCGGTAGACGCCGCCCACGGTCAGGTCGGGCAGCTCGCCGCCGACCCACTTTTCGTAGAGCTCGGCGTAGCGGCCGGTGCGCACCTGCTGGTTCACGAAGAGATCGAGGTAGTTCAGCAGGCCGTACTCGTCGCGCTTGGCGAAAAGGGCAACGTAATCGGTGTCGAAGGGGGCCTTGCCGACCACCGAGATGCCGTCGAAGTTGCCGGACTGCACGTTCGCCTGCGCCACGGTCGAGGTCGAGACGGTGGCGTCGAGCTGGCCCTGGCTCAGCGCAAGGAAGACGTCGGCCTGGGTCTGGTAGGGGCGGAAGCTGCCCTCGCCCCAGGCGTCGACCTGCGCCTGCAGCGCGATCGCCTCGTAGGTGCCGGCAACCGCGCCGACGGTGTGGCCCTTCATGTCCTCGAAGGAGGCGATGCCGGTTTCGTCGTTCGAGGTCACGGCCATTTCGAAGGCGAAGTAGGGCACGCTGAAGCCGACGGTCTTGGCGCGCTCAAGCGTGTCCGAAGTCGAGGCGACGCCCACGTCGACGCGGCCCGACATCAGCGCAGGGATGCGTTCGGGGAAGGGGGTCTCGACGATTTCCGCCTCGACGCCGAGCGCGGCCGCGAGGTCGTTGCAATAGTCGACGTCGAAACCGATCGGGGTGTTGCTGTCATCGCGCATACCCATCGGCGGGAAGTCGAGCACCACGGCGCAGCGCAGCGTGCCCGAGGAGATGATGTCGTCGAGCTTGTCGGCCTGGGCGGTGCCCGCGAGCGCGGTCGCGGTCAGAAGGGCGGCGGTGAGCGTGAAGGTCTTCATTCGGATGTCTCTCGCTGTTGTGGACGCCGGCGAGGGCTGCCGGACTTATTTTTTCGTGCAAGATTTTTCCTAAATGAAAAATACTGGCCTGTGAAGAAAATATTTGTTACGAGGGCGAAGAAGTTTCCAACTCCCTGAAATCCCCTCAGGATCGCGGCAAGACCGGCCTTGGCCAACTGCCATCTGCCAATCGCGCCGCCCGGCGCGCTGGCCGCGACCGACCAAGCGGTCCCCTGTCAGAAAGGACATCTCATGAGTTTCACCCCGCACGGCAAGCACCTGATCGCAGGCACCTGGGTGGCTGGCGAGACCAGCTTCACCTCCGAGCCGGCGCATGGCCCGAGCCACGACTTCTCGGTCGGCACGCCTGCGCTGGTCGATCAGGCCTGCAAGGCCGCCGAAGAGGCCTTCTGGACCTATGGCTACACCACCCGCGAGGCCCGCGCCGAGTTCCTGAACGCCATCGCCGACGAGATCGAGGCCCGCGCCGAGGCGATCACCGAGATCGGCACGCAGGAAACCGGCCTGCCCGAGGCGCGCCTGCAGGGCGAGCGCGGCCGCACCACCGGCCAGCTGCGGCTCTTCGCCAGCCACATCCTCAAGGGCGACTACCTCGACCGCCGCCACGACGAGGCGCTGCCCGACCGCCAGCCGCTGCCGCGCCCCGACATCAAGATGGTGATGCGCCCGATCGGGCCGGTCGCGGTGTTTGGCGCCTCGAACTTCCCGCTCGCCTTCTCCACCGCCGGCGGCGACACCGCCGCGGCGCTGGCCGCCGGCTGCCCGGTGGTGGTCAAGGGCCACGGCGCGCACCCCGGCACCGGCGAGATCGTCGCCGAGGCGATCCTCGCCGCCATTGAGAAGACCGGCATGCCCAAGGGCGTCTTCTCGCTGGTTCAGGGCGGCAAGCGCGACGTCGGCCAGGCGCTGGTGCAGCACCCGCTGATCAACGCCGTGGGCTTCACCGGCTCGCTTGGCGGCGGCCGCGCCCTGTTTGACCTCTGCGCACAGCGCGAGGTGCCGATCCCCTTCTTCGGCGAGCTGGGCTCGGTCAACCCGATGTTCCTCCTTCCCGAGGCGGTGAAAGCGCGCGGTGCCGAGCTCGGCACCGGCTGGGCGGGCTCCCTGACGATGGGCGCCGGCCAGTTCTGCACCAACCCCGGCATCGCCGTGGTGGAGACGGGCCCCGAGGGCGACGCCTTTGTCGCCGCTGCCGCCGAGGCGCTGAAGGGCGCAGCCGCCCAATGCATGCTCACCGAGGGTATCGCGCAGGCGTATAAGGATGGTAAATCCCGCTTTGACGGTCGCAATGCGGTGAAACCGGTGCTGACCAGCGACAGCGAGGGGCGCAGCGCGCTGCCCAACCTCTTCGAGACCGACGCCGAGAATTACCTGCAGGATCATGCGCTTGGCGAAGAGGTCTTCGGCCCGCTCGGCCTCGTGGTGCGGGTCTCGGGCGCCGACGAGATGGAGACGCTCGCCCGCGGCTTCGAGGGCCAGCTGACCGCGACGATCCACATGGACGAGGGCGACACGGCGCTGGCGCAGCGGCTGATGCCGGTGCTCGAGCGCAAGGCCGGCCGGCTGCTGGTCAACGGGTTCCCGACCGGCGTCGAGGTCTGCGACGCGATGGTCCACGGCGGGCCTTACCC
>NZ_JAAGOV010000082.1:0-13014 GCF_010500785.1 Salipiger sp. PrR003 | reverse complement strand
ACGATGATACCTAGCCAGTCCCGCACATGGTAGCCGCTTCCATCATTGAGGTAGGTGTGAATCCCCCTCGCGTCGCCGCCAGCAATTACCAGGACATCTAGATCCGTGTCGCCGTCGAGATCGATCAACTGCGAATTCCCTGCGGGCGCTTCACTAGGCATAACGGAATCTACATATGTCATGCCTCCGCTGCCGTCGTTGGTCATGACGATAACGGAGTTCCGATCAGTACCATTGAGAACAACGGCATCAAGTAAACCGTCTCCGTTCATGTCTCCGAGCTTGCCTTCATTTCCGCCGGATCCCAATTCCAAATAGCTTCTCGCCTGGAGAGAGAAATTGTTCTGACCGTCATTCTCGAACACATAGATAGACTCGGCATGATAGCTGCCGGCCAGGAAGTCGACATCGCCGTCACCATCTATGTCTCCAGCATCAAACGCCTTGAAGAGATCATCGGGCAATCTGGGAAATTCCGCAGCATAGCTGTAGATGTCTACGTCCATGCGCTCAGTTGAAGACACCCCGAGCGAGAAGTTTCCCTGACCATCGTTGAGGTAGACTTCCGTTGTTACATCGTAACTGAATGGGACAGATACTATTTGTGGTGATATTTGGGGAACCGATGTAGCGCTATGGAAGACCTTCAGAAAATCGTTATACCCGTCACCATTCAGGTCCGCGCTTAGGAAGGCCGATCCTCCCGATACGGAACCATTTTGGTTGTGGGTCACATCTGTCGTGATGCTCGTCACGACCTCAGTGAAGGCCCCGGTACCATCGTTCAATGCGACCACGATGTGATCGCCGTCCTCGTACCAGAGATCGGGTGGTTGTGCTGTCGGGGGATTTCCATTTTCAGAGACTTTGAAATTCAGACTATCGACACGCAGCGGTTCTCCCCCGTCACCGCGTCCGGCAAACTCAATCACATCTCCTGCCTCGAGCTCGAGGCCCTGAATGACGTGGGCGGCTTTGCTGGCATGGTTGGCGATCGAGCTTCCCGTCGAGCTATCCCAGAAGAAGCGATCGACCTCCTGCCCATTGATACTGATCCACAGCTCAGAGACCCCATCATGCTCGTCGAAGAAGTTGATGGTCAGATCGTATGTCCCCGACTGGTCCATTGTGAAATTTGCCCGGGCCAGGCTTCCGCTGGAATGCTGAAGAACATGATCGCCGGAGGCTGCGCCGTTTCTGACCACCTGAAAGCCGGAGATCACAATGAGGTCTTCGGCCTCCAGAGAAAAATCCCGGGCGTCTGAAACAGAGGTTCGTTCGCTGACATCGAGGTAGTCAGTCCGAAGTGGTTCTCCACCGTCCGCGGCCCCTCGCAACTCGATCACGTCCCCTGGATTGAGCAGTACCTGAGGAATGAACGCCTCGGCCTTGGATGCCGCAGTAACTATGCTTGTACCGTTCGCCGCGTTCCATTCAAAGGAGTGGACGACTTCACCGTTGACGACGACCTCCATGATCGACTGGCCATCGGTCTCATCGAAGTAGCCGACGGTGAGGTCATAGTATCCTCGTTCGCCGGAAAAGATGCCCCCCGCTTGTGACGAGGCTGCGGTGGCTTCCAGGTACCGGCCCCCAGATGGGTGCGGATTGCTTTTGGCCGCGAATCCGCTGCCGATCGTTAATGTTTCGGCTTCGGTCCGTCCCGCTGCGATGATCGGGGTGCTGGGAATGAATTCAGGAAAATCGAAGAGCGTAAAGCTAGAGGCAGGCATATCAAATCCCCTCAAAAAAAGATGAAAAAGGATGCGACTCAAAACTGCTTAATGGATGTGCAGGAAGGTTGAGGGGCTGCCTCCTCTAGGTCAAGCGGAGCATGACGCGCGAGCTATGCCGGGCATCTAAAAAATCTTAATCGCGGCTTGCGGGGCGGTCCGCGGAGCCCTGCGTCACATCTTTCCCCGAGTGGTCCATTTTCTGGCGATAGATATGCTCGACAGGGTGCCAGGCATCGTAGACCATGGTGCGGACCTTGAAGAAGATGTCTCCCGAGATATTCAGGGGGCCGGCAACGATCTGACCAAGCTCGGCAGAGCTATCCAGGGGTGAGCGGATGACTACCGTAGTGCCAATCTTAAAGCGGACATTGCGCATGCTGACGGCGTCCGGAGAATGAAAGGGAGCAATATGGCCAGAGTTGCGCACCGTTCAAGATTCGCGTCAATGGCGTCATAGCCAACCTTTGCCGACAGACGCACAGCCTACTCCTTTGGAGCTCGCCATCGCTCATGCCTTCACCACTTTGAGGTCGGAAAATCGCGATCGCTGCGCTAGGAGCCTCGAGAGCGCCCCGGCAGCTCGGCCTGTTTGGATGACGCCATGCCTGGTGGGCAGTATATGTCGAGCTCACATGGCACCTTCTGGTTGATAAACACCTGAGATGCGACGCATTCTAAGCTACCACCGAGATAGGGAGAGGGTCATGGTGCCAAAACAGGGATTTGACCTGAGGGTTCACCAACTTCTCAACCAAACCATCGCCTTCGCGGCGTTGCTCGAGCCCGACGGAACAGTCAAAGACGTCAGTGACAATGCGTTGAGCGCCGCCGGGCTCTCACTCGAGGACGTCCATGGCTCTCCTTTCTGGGAGGGATATTGGTTTGCCTATGACGCAGCGCTGCAAGAGCGTCTGCGATTGGCCATTCAGGCCGCCTCGGCGGGCGCCACCAGCAGGTTCGACTACGCGGCGCGCATCGTGGATGATGGGCGCTTGCATATCGATTTTCAGATTGCCCCAATCCGGGACGCCGATGGGAAGATCGTCGAGCTTTTGGCCTCCGGCTTCGATGTTACGGAGCGTGAGCAGAGCAAAGCGCGCTTGGAACTCGCTCTGCGCGACGCTGATCATAGGATCAAGAATATCTTCACGACTGTACGGGCGATGGCGCGCATGACCAAACACTTCGCACCGCCCGAGACGGCCTTTGATGAGTTCCTCGCGCGTTTCGAGGCCTTGGTCGCGGCCCATCGCGTGCTAAGTTCCACCTCCCATAGCGGATACACCACCTTCCGTGAGCTGGCTGACGCCATTCTAAAGCCCTATGTCCAAGATGCCGCCGCCGATCGCTGCACGATCATTGGGGGAGACAGGATGCTTGTCCGCGACAAGGCAAAGCTTCTCGCGCTTTGTCTCCATGAGCTCGCGACCAATGCAGCAAAATATGGCGCGCTCTCGGCGGTGGGCGGGAAGATCACCCTCTCCCTTTCCGATCCTGATGTCGATGGCAGTATCGCCTTCATCTGGGAGGAGAATTTTGACACCCCCGTGCCGAGCCCTACGAAAATCGGCTTTGGCACCAAGTTCCTGGAGATGTCTCTGCACGACATCTTTGACGATCCGCCCAAACTCGAGCGGGGATCTCGAAAACTAACCCTAACAGCAAGCGGCAGGCCAACCGACCTGTATGAAAACCTGAATGATTTCCATCCGCCGAGACCGCAGCCTGCGCATCCTCGTCATCGAGGATAATCCCTTCATCGCCATGGATCTGGAGCTGCAGATTGAGGAGTTCGGTCATGTTTCGCTGGGCAGACACGGCCGTTCCGTGTCGGCAATCGAAGCAGCCGGTACCCTGCGCCCAGACGTCGCTCTGGTCGATCTCAACCTCGCTGACGGCCGGACGGGCATTTTTGTCGTTCAACGTCTGAAACAGATGGGGGTGGCGTGCATTATTATATCCGCTGAAGTACGATATCACGCAGAAACCTTCGACGCGCATACTATCCTTGAGAAGCCTGTTCATCCCGGCCTACTTAGAGCAGCCCTCAATAGGATTTTGGATGAGACTCTCACATAATAAATTTAACGCACCGCGGATATTGACATACATATCCGTGGTCGAGAGCGACCTATTTCAATTCGTTGTACTGTTCCCTACTAATGGCAGGCAGAAAACGAGGGTATTAAGTAAGCGCGGCCCGCACTTACATTTTTCTCCACCACAGGGAGCGGGCGAGGAAAAAGGCAAGATTTGCGAGGGTACTGGGAGCTTCTGCGGGCCGCGCTCGTGGAGAGCGTAGGTGTCATTCTTCCAGAAATCCACCTCTCATAGAGCAAAATCGCTTTTGCTGATCGGCCTAGCAGGGGGTGTTCTGCTACGCATTTGGTGAGCGCGGACTGCGCCGCTTGCCCCCCGGGGAAGTTGGTGTGGCAAGCAGGTTCCGCGAAGCTACTGGCAGTCAACAGACCGCGCTCAATTGGAGAACTCGGACAAGCGCAGGATGTTCCTGCGTAACTCTAAAAGTAGCGGAATGTCGCGCGAGCCGATGTCTCCGTACCCTTCCTAATCAGTAATATCCCGACTGCGTGAAACTGAATAGCCCCGTGCATCGTGAACGGCTTCTTCGCTAATTTTGATGCAGAGGCCATGAGCAGCAGCAAATTTAGCGTAAGCGGTATGCCCGTCGCACGTCCGCACCCCAGCTTGTTGAGGTATCGGCTTAATAAGAAGGCCTCTACACGCAAGAACCTATGGCAGGTCATGAGCATGAACGAAGCACAGCTTGTTGCCCTCGGGATCGCGACAATACGCAGCAAAAAAGTCATCGTTGTATTGCGGGCGGACATCAGGTTCGCCTGCATCTGACCCTCCGTTGTCAATCGCAGTTTGCCAAGCCGCGACGACTTGCTGTCGCGATGCCGCTGCAAAACTTACTTGTACGCCGTTACCCGCAGTTGCCGTACGACCGTCGAACGGACGTCTTAGAGCAAACTGGGGCCATCGTTGCCCGCACCGCTGCCAGATGAAACCCGCTGGACTATCGGCCGGCTGAATGGGGATGCGCACCAATCCGAGGGTGCCAAGGACTACATCATAGAAGGCCACCATGGCCTCAACATCATTTGCACCAATCATTACGTGGCTGAACATCTTGAACCTCATCCGGCGGGCGAAGTATCACACCCTGGTAGAAGAATTATAAGCGGCGTCCTGGCCCAGCGGGTTCAGCTTGACGGCCCGGCGGATCATCCCCGCCCCATGACCGGTCGTCACGGGCGACCGCCCAGAGATATCCCGTCTTGGTCCTGCCGCGCCCCGGATCCAGCTGTCAACGCCGTCTTAATTTTCCCCAAAAGCGCCGAAGTAAAATTCCCCACTACGGCGGTTGCGGACGACATCGGTGTGCTTGCGGACTGCGGCAACAATGGCAGTCGCCAACTCCGGCAAGGAGGGCCCGACCGCAACCAGGGATAGGCCGATCACTGCGTCGGGCACGCCAAAGGAGCGCGCGATGTTGACTGAGCCTTCAACGAGAAGGTCCGCTCCATAGACGAGGGCGCCGATCCCACCCAGTGCCAGAACAGGAGGAAGCCAGGGGCGCGACAGAGGAATGTCTTCGAACTCCTCAGCCTCGTGCTCAAAGGTCTTGGCCTCGCGGTCGCGCCGTTCGAGCCACACGCTGGACGCCAGGCAACCGGCGAGCACCACCAGCATGGCCAAGCCTTCCACCCGGTTGATAACCTCGCCTTGCGTCAGCCCAACCACCACGAGCGCGACCAAAGTCGCAACCAGGGCTTCCCTGACCGCCGTGCGTTGCCATCCGGAAATGGGAAGGATCAACGCCGCGACGCCCACGATTAGGAGAATATTGGCGATGTTCGAGCCGACGACGTTGCCAAGCGCAATCTCCGGGGCCCCGTCGAGCGCCAGCAACTCCGGCGTTGAGGTCCCGAAACCGACAATGACAAGTCCGATGAGGAGCTTCGAAATTCCGAATTTCTCGGCAAGCGCCACTGAGCCGCGGATCAGCCCTTCGCCGCCAACAAATAGAAGTACGAGGCCAGCGGCCACCAGGAGCAAGTCATGTGTCATTTGTATTCCTTAAGCAGCGCCGGCTGGGACGGTCGAGTTTCCGCCCCACGAAGTTGGTGCAGTCTCTGTGGGAGCCAATTGGAGTGCGCATGTTGCCGGGGCCGCGTGCCCGCGCATCCCACGACATGCGCGGGTCGATGAAGCCGGTGTTGCGCCGCGCGGGTGTCTGGGTAGCCACAAAATCCTTAGCAGAAACGCGTAGC
The DNA here is from genome assembly GCF_010500785.1 of Salipiger sp. PrR003. Lineage (NCBI taxonomy): Bacteria > Pseudomonadati > Pseudomonadota > Alphaproteobacteria > Rhodobacterales > Roseobacteraceae > Salipiger > Salipiger sp. PrR003. The sequence goes on along the minus strand of NZ_JAAGOV010000082.1, from coordinate 6,980 downwards.
GCTCCCGTGAGTTCAGCCTTCGACAAAGACATCCTTGCCACCCAGGCTCCGTATACCGTCAGCACGCTCAGCGTCCCCCTCCCTCGCAACATGAAAAGCGTCACGAGCGCCTCGCATGTGTCAGGAAATAGGGAGCCGACCCAAGCAATTGTAAGAGCGCGGCGTTGCCATCGACAAGGTGCCGGAATATCTGCACGAGATCGATACAAGGAAGCTTCAGTGCAACAGGACGAGAAAACGCGCTCCGAGGAAGAGGGGCGGTTCTTGGGGCGGCCGAGCGCCTGGGTCCTGTCCGCGGTACTATTCGTTGGATTGACAGCCGTCGGCTTCACCGCGGTGTCGGCGATCTTTGGAGGGACGATCCCGAGTTTTGACAACAGGCTGGTTCAGCCACAGACCGTCGCGGCAATCCTCGGATTTCTAATCGTCTACTTCCTAGCCGACGGCCTTCGTCTCTACTTCGTCCTACGTACGATTGGGGCGAGGATCAGGGTCCATGAAATCTTCCCATTGGTTTTCATCAATATCCTGGTTTCCAATGTCACACCGCTCGCGACCGGCGGCGGCTTTGCCCAAGTCTGGTATCTGCGCCGTCACGGCGTCGCCGTAGGCGCGTCGGCCGCGGCAACCACGATCCGAACAGTCCTCGCCATGTTGCTGATCTTCATCGCGGCGCCGCTGTTTCAGTTTCTTTACCCCAATGCGTCATCTGAGGGTGTCGCACGCATCACGACTCAGTCGCTCTCTGGGATCATCTTGATCTATCTGGCCGGTTTCCTGATCGTCCTCTTCCGGCCGTTTTGGATTGCAGCCTTGCTGAGCCGGGTGCTCGCATTTGCGACCCGTATTGGTCTCATTGGTAAGCAGCGCCGCATACGTTGGACCGCGGCAGTGCAGCGTGAGACGCAAGAGTTTTCCGCAAGCTTCGCAAGGTTCGCCCGAGGCTCGCGCATGTTCGCACTGGCTGCGGTACTCGCGACCCTGCTCTTCCTGCTGACACTCTTCGCTTTTCCCGCTCTTCTTCTCGAGGCCCTTGGGCAGGAGGTGGATTGGCTCAAGGTGATCGGGACGCTCTCCGTCGTGACCTTCCTGATGTATTTCGCACCGACCCCCGGTGGCGCTGGCTTTGCAGAACTTGCGTTCGCAGGGTTCATGGCAGCCCAGATGGAAGCCGACGAGCTCCTTCTTGTCGTGTTCGCTTGGCGGTTTCTGACGATCTACATCGGGATGGCCATCGGCGTGATCGTGTCATTCTTCGCGTTTCGCCCGAAGGCGCTCGCGGGATGACCCGAAAGTTTCTTGCCTTCGTCTTCTACGTAAATCTTGCGGTCATCCTGGTGATCGCCAGCTATCGCCTCTACCTCCTCGTCAACGCTCCTGACGCGAGTGCTCTTCTCGTCAAACAAATCGAAGATATCGAGAACGTTGTAGAGGCGAAACCCGGCGCACGCTTGGACTTCGCGGTGATCGGAGAAGGCAACAACTCCATCGGCGTACTGGAGCAACAAATCATTCCCTCGATCAATGCCTCGAGAAACCAGTTCCTTGTCTCGGCCGGGAATATCGTCAGTGGTGGCGGCGAAGACAAATACCGCGCTCTGCTTGGCACTCTGTCGCACCTTGAGGTTCCCTATCTGCTGACCTTCGGGGAAAACGAACATGAAGAGTTTGGGAGCACGAGGTTCTACCAGCGTTTCGGGCCTCATTTCTATTCGCTCTCCCTGCCCCAAGTCCGCCTCGTGTTTCTCGATGCGACGGGCCGGACACCCACCGACTGGCAGGAAAGATGGTTGCGCGATATCCTGAAGCCTGACGATGACACCCCAGTCATCATTTTTCTTGGCCATCCGCTTGTCCCGCCGTCGCAGGAGACACTTTTCCCTCCTGACGAGGGTGCATGGTCAGAGCCCGAGAGTCGGGATCGCCTGCTCGCGCTGATCACTGAGCTCGGCGTCGACATGGTCATTTCGGCTGGCGCTGCGACTTTCTCCGACCAGATGATAGGAGGAGTGCGCCACATTCTGACTGGGGGCGCAGGCGGACTCGTCGTGAACGATGAGGCAAGCTTCTACCACTATCTCGATCTAACAGTGGACAAAGGCGACCTCTCAGCCGAAATGCGTCGGATCAACACTGCCCCAACGCCTCTCGCAAGACGCATCGAGGGGATCTGGTTCTTTATCTACTCCCTCTTCTATGTCGGCTGGCTCAACTTCCTGCTGATCGTATCCGCGCTGGTTGTCACCTGCCTGTATCTGTACAATCGGCTGTTCCGGGAACGACGGTACTATCCCGACTACGTCCTGCGGACCTCGAAGGTGCCCCACCGCCCGCTTCGGATCGTGATGTTCACCAATACTTACCTCCCTTTTGTCGGGGGCGTGGCAATCTCGGTGGAGCGCCTGAAGACCGGACTGGAAGGTCTGGGTCATGAAGTTCTGGTGGTCGCCCCGACCTATGACGGTCAAACCGACCAGCAAGGTGTGCTGCGCGTCCCGACGCTGGGCGGCAGGAGCAATCTGATCCGCGTCGCCAATCCCATCCACTCAGGCACTTGGCGAGCGGTTCGCGACTTCGAGCCCGATGTCATTCATATTCACCACCCGTTCTGGCTGGGTTCTCTTGGGCTCAGAATGGCCCGCAGTCTCAAGGTCCCCGCAGTGTTCACCTATCACACGCGGCTCGAGCAGTTCGCACATGCCATCCCATTGCCCGGCGCCCTGTTCAGGAACGTGATCGCGCATTGGCTTGTGCGGCGGTTTGCCAACCAATGCGACGAAATCATCGTGCCCACGCCCGTCACACGAGATTATATCAGGCTGATTGGTGTCGACCGCCCCGTGCATGTCCAACCGACCGGCGTCGAAACATCCCGGTTCCAGGCCTCTGACAACGGTCAGCTTGAAGAGCTTCGCAACCGATTCAATCCGGAAGGCCGCAAGATCCTGGTCACCGTCTCACGCCTTTCTCGGGAGAAGAACCTCGATTTCATGATCGCCGCGATGCGAAAGCTGAAGGAACGAGAAGCCCCGGCGTTTCGGCTTTTGATCATCGGCGAAGGTGACGAGCGACGCCATTTGACGGACGTCATTCGAGACAAGGACCTAACCTCGGAAGTCCGGCTCGTGGGCGCGGTTCCAGAGCATGAAATCCCGAATTACCTCCACCTTGCTGACATATTCGTATTCGCATCTGTATCTGAGACGCAGGGCATGGTCATCCTCGAGGCAATGGCTGCCGGCCTCCCTGTCGTTGCCGTCAATGCAACTGGCGTGGACGCCTTCGTGCAGAACCGAAACACCGGTATCCTCACCGATGAAGATACCGAACAATGGGCAGATGCCGTTCATAAGCTTTTGGTCAACGCGCGTGACCGCCGTGAACTGGCCCGCGCTGGACTCGAGCAAGCACAGAAGCATTCTGTTGAGGCGTTTTCTGCCGCGGTCGCAGAAATTTACCTCGCCGCGAGCGCAAACCATCACATTTGAACGGCTCAGCACCCACAGTGCGACATCCTAGCATGCAAGAGCTTAGATCGGCTCTTGGTGCCAAGACTGCCGAAGCTCTTGCGGGGTCGGCGTCTTGTAGAAATGCTCAGAGGACCGGCACCGCCAGTTGTGCCCTCGCGCACGCCACGGTCTTCGGCGGGGCGATGCCCCGCTGGTCGCTGCGCCCAGGAGCCCAGGCCCAGTCCTCCAGGCCGCCGACACGGTAGGTCTCGTCTACCTGCAGCACCTCGGCGGTGTGCTCGATTGCCGAAGTCTCAATCACCAGCTCAGCGCCCGCTACTGCTTTCTGAAACTCAGCAATCTTCTGACGAATGCGGAGGCCAGGACATCCTTATCGCGACACTCCGTAGGGCCGCCGTTTCATCGCCACCCTTGTCGCGCTCGCAATTAGAGGCATACTCCGCCGCAACCAGTACCAAGTGATTGCCGCGACCACCACCACGCCCGCCCGCACCTACCTCGTCGTCCTCACCGCGCTCGGCGCGACGCATCTTCTGAACGACCTGATGCAGTCGCTGATCCCGGCAGCCTATCCGATCCTGAAGGAGGCATACGGCCTCGACTTCGTGCAGATCGGGCTGATCACGATGACCTTCCAGATCGCCGGATCATTGCTCCAGCCGGTCATGGGGATGGTGACTGACCGTTATCCGGCGCCCTATTCGCCGGTCGTCGGCATGGCCTTCACCCTGTCGGGGCTGATCTGCCTCGCCTTCGCGGGAAGCTATGGCGGCATCCTTTTAGCGGTCGTGCTGATCGGCATCGGCTCCTCGATCTTCCACCCGGAGGCGACCCGGACGGCGCGCTATGCCGCGGGCGATCGGCAGGGGCTGGCGCAGGGGATCTTCCAGGTGGGAGGTCAGGCAGGCGGCGCGCTCGGGCCGGTCCTTGCCGCGCTGATCATCGTGCCCTGGGGGCAGCCAAGCCTCGCTTGGTTTGCGGTGCTGGCGCTACTCGCGATGCTGCTCCTGACCTGGATCGGCAGCCAGCAGCACCGGATCCGGGCAGAGTTCACCCACCGCTCCGCCCGCAGGCTGGCCGAAGCCCCTGCATCGAAGCGGAGCGCCGCGACGGTCGCTTTGGGATTGATCGTCCTCACCTTCCTGATGTTCACCAAGAACACTTATGGCGAGAGCTTCCGGTCCTTCTACACCTTCTACCTCATCGAGAAGTTCGGCCTGTCGATTCCCGCCTCGCAGATGATGTTGTTCCTCTTTCTCATGGCCGCAGCCGTGGGCGTGCTGATCGGCGGCGTCGTCGGCGACGCAATCGGACGGCGGCAGATCATCTGGATCTCGGTACTGGGACCGCTGCCTCTGACCCTGATCCTGCCTTACGCCGACCTGTTCTGGACCGGAGTGCTGACGATAGCGATCAATCTGATCATGGCCAGCGCCTTTGCCTCGATCCTGATCTACGCGATGGACCTGCTGCCGAACCGTATCGGGCTGATCGGCGGACTTTTCTACGGCCTGAACTTTGGCCTTGGAGGGATCGCGGCGGCGCTGCTCGGCATCCTGGCGGACAGCTACGGGGTTGAGGCGGTTTATCGGTTCTGTGCCTTCCTGCCGCTGGCGGGACTGGCCGTTTGGTTTTTGCCGCCGATTGAAGAACGGCGCGTTCGGTAGGATAGATCGAATGGCTATCTCAGGCCGGTAGCCCCATGTGCCCTGTCGTGGAGGCTTTTTCTGACTGCTGCACTGCCGCATAACGGCACCGAGCCCATAGCGGCACAGCGGCTTCGTATAAATTAGCAGAGGATCTAACCCACTTGACTTAATCCCGTGTTCTGTTTTGCATCGGGTTCGAATTGGAGCATATCCCCTCAAGTTGATGGTATTCGTAGGGGCCAACCAAAAGAGTGTGCCTTTTGACTTTGCCGAGGCACTCCAAGATTTGGGAGAAAACGCTGGTTATCAGAAGGTAACAGGGATTGGCGCGAACGCCTTAGATTTTCATATCGCGTTCTATATGGGAGAAATCGCAGCCAAGTATGCCAATGCATACTTTCACGTGATTTCCCGTGACAAAGGCTTCGACCCACTGATTGAGCATTTGCGAAAAAGAAAGATCCACGCTCTCCGTCATGTTGACCTATCCGAGATCCCATTCGTCAAAATCTCTAACGCCAGCTCGCTGGACCAAAAAATCGAAGCGATTGTTGACAGCTTGAGGTCCAGAGGAACTGCGCATCCAAGAAAGATCAAAACCATTAAAGGAACAGTGAACGCGCTTTTCATGAAGACCTTGGATCAAGATAATCTGGAAGCGTTAGTTGATGAGTTGAAAAGACGTGGTCACGTTGTCTTTAATGAACATTCCGTCAGCTATGGCCCTAGCATTGCCCGACGTTGACCGTTTGTTGGGCTCAGAGTTGGCGCGTGAGGGATGACCGTTTTGTCCCGCACATGAGCCGCTCGGGCGGGTGGCGGCGAAGGTCGGTAGCAGCCTAAAACGGCCGTCGATATCCGCGGCGCCTTGTCGGCTACCTGTATCCCCACGCGATGTGCACCGCATCCTGGTAGACCAGCCTGTCGCCCCGCTTGTAGGGCGTCATCTCGGACCCAACAACTTCGATCAGGTCTGAGCCAATTCATTCTTGCCAATCGACATCGCGGGATCAGCAGCCAGATCGAGCGATCCAGCTTCTGATCCCGGTATGTTGCGCGTTTTCGCCGAATGTTCCCAGCAGCACTTCGACGACAGGGCGATGTTCGTCTATAGGTTGTGCCACAGCACAATGGAGGGGCGCGTGGCAGAAGAAATCCTGACCCTAACAGAAGTCGATGAGGAGGGGGTCTTCGATAAGATCGGGGCGAGGTTCGATCTGGTCGAACCTGGGACGACGCTACGTGTGCGCATGCCCCTCGAACTCGGCGTGACGTTCCTGGAGGAGATGGGCACCACCGACCCAACCGCCGAAGGTCAGGTGGTGCAGGTCTCCGCGGGCTTCTCCGCCTTCGTGCAGCGACATAGCCATGCGTGCGCCAAGTATAACCTGAGCATGTTCAAAGAACGAGAGGCGTTTCTGGCAGTATTAACCATGAAAAAGCGTCCGTCTGCATCACTGGCCTGACTAGGCCCGCACCAGGGACGGACGTGCGACGCCATCTCAATTTTTACCGACGCGCACGGAAAATCTTTCGGGGCGCGCCGCGTTCTGCTCCATCTTCGCTTCAATTTCGGCAAAGAGCGACATTGCCCTTTCAGGATTCTCCAAGGCAATGAAATCCGCGACATCGACCAGATCGGGGCGCGCCGCCGGCGGAATGACAAGGCGCCGCCTGAGCGTCTCTCCCTGATTGTCGCGCTGTGTCCATTTTCTGGGTTGGTCTGAATCCCCTTGTAGCCTTGCGCTACAATGCTCCTTGCGACAAGGCGAAATGTAGCGTATAGCTACATCCATGAAGACGATCACCTACAGGACCGCCGCCCTTCGCACGCTCCGCAAAATGCCGCGCAACGAGGCGA
>NZ_JAAGOV010000081.1:0-14311 GCF_010500785.1 Salipiger sp. PrR003 | reverse complement strand
AAACCGGCACCGTCAAAAAACGTCACCGTCATCCACCTGCGATGTCGCTCAGCACTCAACTGCGATGTCGCGCCACACGCGGGCGCGATCGCCCGGAACGAGGCGCTCCGCGCCGCTAAATACCTCGGTCGCGCCATCTGGCGACGATGGAGCGGATACCACCGCCGAAGCCGCGCCGAGACGAAGATGCACTGCGTGAAGCTACTGGGGCAGAGCCTCATGGCACGCGACTTCGATCGCCAGGTCGCAGAACTCCAAGTCCGCGCCGCCGTGCTGAACGGCTACACCGCGCTCGGAAGACCTGTCACCGAGCCCATGGGATAAGTGCGTCCGGGGAAAGGGGAAGTGCAACCTTCATCCTCTTTGCGCAACAGAGCCATGAGCCCCGACGCCATCGACCATTTCGGCTTCTGGTTCGCCCTGACCCCCCATCGCCGCGGCCACCACCGCGCTGGTCATCCTCGCCGCGCTCTACGCAAAGCTCACCGGGCGGCACTACCCGTTCCGGCAGTTCGACGCCCCCAGCCGGCACGGCACCGAGGACCGCGATCCCTCCGAGCGCCTCGGGCTCTCGGAAGCCGAGCTCTCGAGGCTGCGTGAACGATACCGGCAGCCGTTCAACCTCGGGGTCGAGGGTCTGGCCCGGCTCATCGGCGCTGCCGAACTGCAAGCCGCGCCCCGGTCAAAGCGAGCCGCCTGACTGGTGCAGTCCGAGGGGCGCACTCCATACCGTGGTCGACTTTCTCACCGCCGTTCTCACCCGAGTTATCCGAGCTCACGGATATCTCGTTCTTTCGGCGTACAAAAACTGGCCTTATAGCCCCTTAAGGCTTCTCAATGACTGGGCACTATGCACATCTCGCTCCAGTTTATGGGGGTTTAGAGAGATGGTCATCCGGTCAAAGGCGCGCTTCAAGACGGTTTGCCGCTTCGTTGGCCTGATAGGCCTCATCGCACCTTCGATCTTGGTGGCACCGGGCGCCTCCGCGGCACCTGACTATTACGACAATCGCTCGACGGCGAGTGACGTAATAGTCTCTTACTATAACGCGATCAATCGAGCTGAATATGCGCGCGCCTACAGCTACAGGCTGAGCGGCACTCCCAGAGTCTCAACCGCAGCCCTAAATCGCGACTACGAAGAGTTCCGAGCCGGGCACCTCGAGACCCGCAAAGTGGCTCTGCGTTTGGGACGGGAGTTCGAGGATACGGCGGTCGGCACAACCAGGATCGCTGTTCCTGTTGTCATTCGAGCGACCTCCATAGTCGGTGTTACCCGCCTCTTCGCGGGCTGCTACCAAATCATTGCGATTTCCCCGTCGGCTCAGGACTACGTCCCCTTTGACCCGATCCGGATCGAACATGGGTCTCTACATGCCACCCGCGGCTCGTTCGCAAGCATCCCAATGCCAGACTGCAGGTTCTGAGCGACCCCGGGTCAAATAGTTTTTAGTATGGAGTACCGCCCATGATCACTGTGTACGTCTTAATCGCCCTCGTGGTTCTGCTCGCGATATACGTCGTCGGTCTATACAACTCACTCGTCCGGAAGCGTCAGATGGCGCGAGAAGGATGGTCCGGCATCGACGTGCAGCTCAAACGTCGCGCGGATCTCGTCCCTGGGCTGGTCGAGGCGGTCAAAGGATACGTCACCCACGAGCGCTCGACATTCGCAGAAGTCGTCGCTGCCCGGAACGAAGCCCTCAAAGTCGATGCGACCGACGTTGCCGGAAGAGCGGTCGCGGAAAACGCACTAAGCGCCTCGCTCGGCAAACTCTTCGCACTGGCGGAAGAGTACCCTGACCTAAAGGCAAGCGCGAACTTTCTGGAGCTTCAGACCGCCCTCGGGACCGTCGAGCACGATTTGCAAATGGCCAGACGCTATTACAATGGTGCCGCCCGAGAGCTGAACGTCCGAGTTGAAAGCTTCCCTTCCAACCTGGTCGCGGGAAGCTTCGGCTTTGAACAGCGAGCATACTTCGAGATCGAGGACGCTGGGGATCGTGCAAGGCCGTCGGTGCAATTCTGACGCAGATGCCGAGAGTGCTCAAATCCGCCCTGCTCGCCCTTGCTCTCTTGTCGGGAGCGGCCCGAGCCGAAGAAGTCATTCAGGAATTTTCATCCGAAATCGCTCTGGAAGAAAATGGCCTTCTCACTGTCACCGAGGTGATATCCGTGCGCTCGGAAGGCGATGCGATCCGGCATGGTATATACCGTGACTTCCCGAGAGGCTTCGCAAAAGCAGGCGGTGGCCCCGGCCGCGCATCCTTCGAGATTGTCTCCGTCGAGCGTGATGGGGAGAAAGAGCCCTGGACAGCAGAAGAACACGGGGACACGACCCGCATTACAATTGGTGAAGACTCCGAGTTGCTTTCACAAGGAAACCACCTCTACAAGCTCGTCTACCAGACTGACCGTCAGGTGCATTTTCGCGATGGCTACGACCAGTTGAGCTGGAATGTGACAGGCACGGGATGGCCCTTTCCAATCTTGTCAGTGAGCGCGCGGGTGTCCTTACCCGACGGTGTCAGGCCAACCAACTTTGCGGTCTATACCGGCGCTGAGGGCGAACGAGGCCGGGACGCTGAAGCGTGGTATGAGGGCTACGAGGTTTTCTTTGAAACAACGAGGGCTCTTTCTGCGTACGAGGGGCTTACCGTGGATCTGGAATTGCCGCAGGGGGCCATTCTTGCTCCGAGCGAAACGCTGGCCGGTGAGTGGTGGTGGCGTGACAATCATGACCTGGTCTATGCCTTCGGGGCGCTCTTTGTCGCACTGGTCTACTTCATTTCCGTTTGGACCGCGGTTGGCCGTGACCCCACCCCGGGGGTCGTCGTACCACGCTGGGACCTTCCAGAAGGCATATCGCCGGCCATAGCGCAATACGTCGACGATGGGGCCATTCATGGTGCAAGCCGTAAAGGCGTGGCCGCATCCGCGATCGCTCTCGCAGTTTCAGGGTTTCTGAAAATCGAGAACCCTGAGAAGACACCGACGTTGCAACGTACGACTGCCCACCCTCCAGCCGATCTTCCCGCAGAGCAACTGGCCCTCATCGAGGCGGTAGACAACAAGGGCGGATCTCTTTCGCTCGAGCGTAGCAACAGCTTGGCAATCCAAGGCATGATTGAGCGCCTAGCACGATCGGTTTCAGAGGCGGTGGACGGGCATTTCATACAAAGCAATCGATCGTTCTTTGCCGTCGGCTTCTGTCTATCGCTTGCTCTGCTGTTCGGGTACTATCTCGCAAGTGACATCGGCGACGATGACGCCACGATGTTGGGTGTCACCGCCGCGCTGCCGTTCTTTCTCGGATTGGGGGTCTGGAAACTCCTGAAGGCGATCCATCGAAGTCCATCAGCTGCAGTCGTCACGCTCTTGGTCGGCTTGATCGCCGTTCTTGGCGCCAGCGGTGTTCTAGCGTTCGTGTTCTTTTTGTCACTCATGACTGACTATGTCGGTGCCGCGACCGCAATCGGATCCCTCTCCCTCTGCTGGGGGCTCGTCGTGCTGAATCAGTCGTTCTTCATCCTCATTCAAAAGCCGAGCCAGGAAGGCCAAGTTCTCCGTGATCATCTTGCAGGTTTGCGCATGTATCTTGGAACCGCGGAGCGCGACCGGTTGAACATGCCGGGGGCGCCAACGATGTCGCCCAGTCACTTTGAAACTCTACTACCCTATGCGGTGGCCTTGGGTGTGGAGAATCCTTGGGCCCGTCAATTTGCGGCGTGGCTACAGAGTGCAACGCCATCTGGCAATCTCTATGACCCTTACTGGTACCCTGACTTCTCGCCTGAGGCCTTCGCAGACCTTGGAACGAACCTGGGCAATGCTGCGTTTGAAAGCCTTCCGGAAGACTCTGAATTTGGCGAGGGGTCTTCAGGATCAGGGGGCGGAGGTGGAGGCGGTGGCGGCTGGTAGGTCGTCCTGTCTAAGCCGCGGTCTCAACTTGAAGGGCACATAGGTCCGCGTAGGAGCACGCGAGATTTGCGAGTTTTTCGGCCTGCCAATGGTAGTAGCACTCCACTAGCTCCTGGGAAACATAGCACAGCCCTCGCCTTCCCGGAAATTGCCACGTGACTGCTCCACACATCGTCGCTCCCTTCAGCAAGTTGGATACATGGGAGCGCGAAACCTGATATCGTTCGGCCAAACCCGAAATGGAGACATGAAACGGGCCATCACTGAAGGCTGATCTCATGAGATCGTGCAGGATACTTGACCCGGAGGCCGCGTCTGAAAAGCGCCGGATCATCGTCGGCGGGCGACACCATGCCTCATTGCGGCTCAGGCGCCAAGCGAACATCGGTTGCAGAGTTTTACCAATAGAGCGATCGCTCCTCAGTGCTTTCGCACGATTCGATCCATCCAGAGCGTCAAGAAGCTCGAGGTGGATGAGAAGATAGAGCAGGACCAGGTCCTCAAACTTGCGCGTAATCTGGGGCCAGCGTTGCCGCTGAGCTCCTGCGGACAGCTTTTCACAGAACTGGACCCGCTCGAGTTCACGTAGATAAGCTTGAACCGTGTTTCGGCTGGCAACGCCAGCTCCCCCGATGGCCGCATGCAGGCTTTTGGGCGACAGTTTGGGCTGCAGCGGATCTCGTAGGTGCTCAAAATGGATCGCTGAGGCCATTTGGGTCAATGTCCAATGACGCATGTCTCCAAAAAAGCGGGCCTCGGCAGGGATCGCTGCGTGAACATCGATTAGCCGGCCGGCGTCCCTCAAGACAAGCTCCGAAAATTGGGGCATCCTGACCAACGTGGAGGCACGAAACACTCCACCTGAACGAATGCTATCCATATTGGACTCTCCCCTCCCCCCTTTTTCCAGAGTCTACTGGCAACATATCCACGGATATGGGAAGCAAAAAGTGGACTTAACTAAGAAATCACTGTTCAAGAAATCATTTCCAGTGGTTCTTTCGCCAATGCTGGCGCATCCAGTTGTAACGCCACTGGCCGCGACCAACCTCACACTGAGACTGATAGAGAGTTCATATCAATAGTACTAAAATGTTTGCCTGCGCCGCTCTGGCAATGGCCACGCTTGTCTCCGCTCCCGCATGCGCTGCCAACCGGCACGTGACCATCGTAAACAAAACCGGCTATACGATGGTAGAATTCTACGGCTCGAACAACGGCACCACCGACTGGCAGGAAGACGTGTTGGGAGATTATGTCTTGGCGCATGGTGAATCGATCGACGTCAACTTTGATGATGCGACCGGCTATTGCGTGTTTGATTTTCTCGCGATTTTCGAGGATGGTGACCAGGTAAAACAAGAAGACGTCGACGTCTGCTCTGTGGGTATCTTCACCTTCAACTGAGTAATCCGTAGAGCGATGAGGAAGGGGGCTCTCACCGCATGCGCTCTCATAAGTTCTGGTCATGCGAGGTCGGGTTGTCGCCCGCTCGCTTGGCCCCTGTCTGCTTCCGTCGAATTCGGCATCGAGGCCTGCAAAGTGTTTCACAGCTGTTCCACCTCGAAGGTCCAGGCGCCGGGTGCCATGTCGTTTCGCACGAGCTGGACGATCCGCGGATCGAGCGCCTCCGGTGAGAACAGGCCGCATTGCGCCATAGCCCGACGGGCATCGACATTCTGCCCCAGGTAGTCGAGCACCACCCGCGAGGCGGCGGGTTTGCGCCCTCGCTTCAGCGGCCCGCCGGTCTGGATGCCCAGCAGGTAGTCGATTCCTGCGCTGTAGGAGGGATACAGGATCATCTGGGTGATCGAGGAGGACAGCATCGCCTCGTTTTCGACCACGTTGATGCGCTCTCCGAGAAAGAACACCATGCCCTCGTACTTGAAGACGTCCTGCGCGCCGCCCTGCACCGAAACTTCGCGCTCGATGTTCTTCCACAGGAAGTAGCCGTCCTTTCGGGTGATCTGCGCGTAGGAGCGCATGATGAGCCCAGGATTGCTGTAGGAATGGAAGTAGCGGAAGTAGCCGCCGCAGTAGCGGTCGAGCGGCTCGGAGAACTGGTTGAGCCGCTTCAGGGTCGGGCTGAGCGGAGACACCTCCACCTCTCCGCCGGGACGGCGGCGCAGCGAGATGAGCTCGGCGAAACGCGCCGGTTCCATCAGCAGCTCGGCTTCCGTCACGCCGAAGAAGTCGCAGATCTTTCGCATGTTGTGCCGCGACGGGCGGACGGTGCCCGAGAGGTACTTGTTGAACTGCTGGCGGTTGATTCCGATCCGGCGGCAGACATGCGCGATGGACGGAAAGAGCGTGCAGGCGAAACCGAGGTTGGCTGACATTGGGTCAATGGACATTGATCTGAAGCTATCTGACGCACTTTGGAAGTCAACCTGCGCCACTACGCGAAATTGTGACGCTGTCCTGCGCATGTCACGATCTGCGGCACTGAAACGAAAGGACGCCGCCGCATGAACCAGCACAGCCCGCTTCAAGAGGTCATCGAGGAACGCCACGTCGAGATCCCGCTGCCGGACGGCTGCATCCTCGCGGCGCGCATCTGGCGCCCGGCGGACGGTGCGCCGGTGCCGGCGATCTTCGAGTATCTGCCCTACCGCAAGGGCGACGGCACGCTGGCCCGCGACGCGGTGCGTGCCCCCTATATCGCGGCACGCGGCTATGCCTATGTGCGCGTCGACCTGCGCGGCACCGGCGAGTCCGAGGGGCTGATGGTCGACGAGTACACCGCGCAGGAACTGCAGGACGGCTGTGACGTGATCGCCTGGATCGCCGCGCAGGACTGGTGCGACGGCGGCGTCGGCATGGTCGGCATTTCCTGGGGCGGATTCAACGGCCTGCAGGTAGCCGCGCTGCAGCCGCCCGCGCTGAAAGCCGTGGTGTCGATCGCCTCGACCGACGACCGCTACGCCGACGACGTGCACTATATGGGCGGCACTATGGTGGTGGACCAGATCTCTTGGGCCTCGCACATGTTCGCCATCAACACGCTGCCGCCGGATCCCGACCTTGTGGGCGAGAAGTGGCGCGAGATGTGGATGCAGCGGCTCACCGGCTCGGGCCTGTGGCTGAAGAATTGGGCCGAGCATCAGCGCCGCGACGAGTTCTGGAAGCACGGCTCGGTCTGCGAGGACATCAGCCGCATCCAAGTGCCGGTCTACGCCGTGTCGGGCTGGGCCGACGGTTACTGCCGCACGGTGTTTCGCCTGATGGAAAGCCTGCAGGGACCGAAGAAGGGGCTCGTCGGCCCATGGTCGCACAAGTACCCGCACATCGGTGTGCCGGGGCCGGCGATCGACTGGAACGGCGAGGAGCTGCGCTGGTGGGATCAGTGGCTCAAGGGCATCGCGACCGGCATCATGGACGAACCGCAGCTGCGCCTCTACATGCAGGACCATGCCGAGCCCGCAAGTTTCTATGCCCATCGTGGAGGCCGCTGGATTGAGGAGCCGAGCTGGCCCTCGCCGAACGTGGAACGCACCGGGTTTGCGCTTGGCGCGGACGGCTCGCTCGGGCGGGAAGACGTGCCGACAGGCACCCGCGACATCCGCTCGCCGCTCGGCACCGGCATCGCGGGCGGCAAGTGGTGCTCCTACGCCAAGCCCGGCGACCAGCCGGTCGACCAGCGCCGCGACGACGCCGGCAGCCTGGTCTTCGAGACCGCGCCGCTGGCGGCCCCGCTGGAGATCGCCGGTGACACCAACCTCGAGCTCAGCTTCACCGTGGACCAGCCGGTCGCCCAGGTGGCGGCGCGCCTCGTCGACGTGGCGCCTGATGGAGCGGCGACGCGGGTCAGCTACGGGCTGCTAAACCTCACGCACCGCGACAGCCACGAGACGCCCGAGGCGCTGGTGCCGGGCGAGGTCTACACCGCCACCGTGCCGTTTAAGCACGTCGCCCAGACCTTCCGGGCCGGCCACCGTCTGCGGTTAGCGATCTCGACCAGCTACTTCCCCATCGCCTGGCCGTCGCCCGAGCCGGTGACGCTGCGCGTCGACACCGCGGCGAGCCGGCTGGTCCTGCCCCTGCGCGCCGCCACCGACGCCCCGGAGCCGCGCGATCTGGGTACGCCGGAGGGCGCCGCGCCGATGGAAAGGGACGTGCTGGCGGCCGGTCGTTCCGACTGGGTGGTCAGCGAGGATCTGGCCACGGGGGAGACCGTGGTGCGGATCACCGACGACGACGGCCGTATCCGCATCGCCGACAACGGGCTGACCACCGGCGCCTGCGGCGTCGAGACCTATTCCTTCAGCGGCACCGACTGGCGCTCGTTCAAGGGGCATGTTGTCTGGGACCTCGATATGTCGCGCGGCGACTGGCGGATGTCGAGCCGCACCGAGACAGAGATGACCGCCACCGCCACGCATTTCGTGATCAAGGCGAAGCTCGTCGCGAAGGAAGGCGAGACCATCGCCCACGAGCAGGAGTGGTTCTGCGAAATTCCGCGTGACCTCGCGTGATCGCAACCCCGGCGCTGCACCACGCGCCGGGACATGAAATACTGCGCCGGAGATCCCGGCGGCTGGGCGGGGCGCTTGCCTGGGCAATTTCCCCGCCCGACACCACCAACGAAGGCCGAAACGGCCAGCTCACAGGGAGTATCAGAATGACCGATCAGACCAATACCGCGAACCCGGGCATCGGCCGCCGCGCCTTCCTGCGCGGTGCCACCGCCACCGGGATCGCCGCCGCGACCATGCCGCTCGGTTCGCGCATCTGGGCGCAGTCCGGCAAGGTGCTGCGCGTCAGCTCCTATGCCGACATCGACGCGCTCGATCCGGGCTTCTACCAGAACGGCTACAACGTCGACGTGATGAACTGCATCTACTCCAAGCTGGTGCGCTACGTGCCCGGCCGCGAGTGGGACTGGGAGCTCGAGGCCGCCGAAGAGATCGAGCAGCTCGACGACACCCACATCCGCTTCAAGCTCAAGCCCGGCATCATGTTCACCGGCGGCTACGGCGAGATGACCGCCGAGGACGTGAAGTTCTCCTTCGAGCGGGTGCTCGAGCACGACAGCCCGGTGAAGAGCGACTGGGGTCCGCTGGAACACGTCGAGGTGACCGGCACCTACGAGGGCACCATCGTCCTGAAGGAGCCGTTCCAGCCGCTGTGGAGCATCACGCTGCCCTATGGCACCGGTCACATCGTCTCGAAGAAGGCGGTGATGGAGGCGACCAAGAGCGGCGGCAACTTCGGCATGGAGCCGCCGGCCTTCTCCGGCCCCTACCTTCTGAAAGAATGGAAGCCGAACCAATACGTGCACCTGGTGCGCAACCCCGAGTGGACCGGCGAGGCGCCGGGCTTCGACGAGATCCGCATCCTGCCGATGGATGACACCAAGACCGCCGAGCGCGCCTACGAGGCCGGCGATCTCGACTACACCGAGATCACCCTGTCGTCGCTGGCGCAGTACCGCGGCAACGTTCCCGCCGACACGGTGATCGAGGAATATCCCTCGCTCTACTACGTGTGGCTGGGCATGAACCTCGACAACCCGGCGCTCGGCGACGAGAACCTGCGCAAGGCGATCCAGTACGCGATCAACGCCGAGCAGATCATCGACGCCGCCTACTTCGGCGAGGCCGCCCCGGCGACAGGGATGATCGCGCCGGGCCTGCCGGGCCACCGCGAGATCCCCTCGGTGCCGGTCGCCGGTGATCTCGACAAGGCACGCGAATACCTCGAGGCCGCCGGCGGCCCGCCGGCGGAGCCGCTGACCATCGACGCTCTCAATGCCACGGTCTGGAAGACCATGGCCGAGGTGATCCAGGCGCAGCTGGCGCAAATCGGCATCCAGACACAGATTAACGTGCAGGACTCCGGCTCGTTCTGGACGCTCGGTATGGAAAGCGAGGGCGAGCGCTGGAAGGACATGCAGCTGGTGCTCAACCGCTTCTCGATGCTGCCCGACCCCTATTACGCCACGAGCTGGTTCGTCACCGATCAGGTTGGCGTGTGGAACTGGGAACGCTTCTCGAACGAAGAGTTCGACAAGCTGCACCAGCAGGCGCTGAGCGAGACCGACGGCGAGAAACGCGCCGAGCTCTACCGCACAATGCAGGAGCTGATGGAAGACAGCGGCGCCTACAAGTTCATCACCTATGAAGGCACCCCAGTGATGTACCGCGAGGGGCTGGAGCCGGCATTGCGCCCGGACGGCCGCCCGCTGTTCATCGATTTCAAGGGCGACGTGTAAGAAGGGAGACCGCGACCCGTGATATTCTACGCAACTCAAAGGTTCGCCCTTTCGGTCGTGATCGTCATGGTCGCGGTCTCCATCCTGACCCTGATGCTGCACGTGGTGCCGGGCGATCCCGCGGTGATGATCCTCGGTCCGCGCGCCACGCCCGAGCTGATCGAGGAGACCCGCGTCGCCATGGGGCTCGACCAGCCGCTGCCGGCGCAGATTGCCACCTTCTTCGGTAACATCCTGCGCGGCGATCTGGGGCAGGACGTGTTCACCGGTCGCGCGGTGTCGCAGATCGTCTTCGAGCAGCTGCCCTACACGCTGATCCTGATCGCGGTGTCGATTCTCTGGGCGGCGGTGCTGGGCATCGCGCTCGGCTGCTACTCGGCGCTGCGGCGCAACACCTGGCTCGACACGCTGACTGGGGTGATCTCGGTCGGCACGATCTCGATACCGGCCTTCGTCATGGCGCTCTACTCGGTGCTGGTCTTCGCCGTCTGGCTGCGCTGGCTGCCGGCCATCGGTGCCGGCGAGGGCTTCTGGGACGGGGTCACGCACCTCATCCTGCCGTCCTTTGCCATCGGCGTGTCATGGGTCGGATACGTGGCGCGGATCGTGCGCGCCTCGATGCTCGAGGTGATGGGCCAGCCCCATGTGCGCATGGCCCGCGCCTACGGGCTGCCCGACGGCCGGATCACTCGCTCGCACATCCTCAAGATCGCGGTGCAGCCGGCGGTGACGCTGATCGGCACCGGCGTGGCGCACCTCTTCTCGGCGGCGGTCTTCGTCGAGGTGATCTTCGCACGACCCGGCATCGGCGCGCTGATCGTGCAGGCCGTGAACGAGCGCAACTATCCCATCGTGCTGGGCGCGGTGCTGGTGACCACAGGCATCATCGTGCTGGCCACGCTGATCTCGGACCTGGTGGTCGCCTGGCTCGACCCGCGCCAGCGAGAGGAGCTCTAAGATGACCGACGCTACCCAGGGCCCGCTGCCCGAACCCGGCCTGCTGGCGCGCAGCCTGCGCGTGCTGTCGGGCAACCGCACCGGGGTGATCGGCTTTGTGCTGGTGGCACTGATCGTCAGCTCGGCGATCCTCGCGCCGTGGATCGTGCCCTATGACCCCACCGCCATCATGACCGGCCCGCGCATGGCGCCGCCCTCGGCCGAGCACTGGCTCGGCACCGACAATATCGGCCGCGACATCTTCAGCCGGGTGATTGCGGGCGGGCGGATCGCCATGCTGGTCGCCGCCGCCTCGCTGACCGCAGCGCTGAGCGCCGGGCTGCTGCTGGGGCTGATCGCCGGGCTGGGGCCACGCTGGCTCGACAACCTGCTGCTGCTGATCTTCGACGCGCTGCGCTCGTTCCCGACCATCGTCTTCGGCCTGGCCGTGGTGACCATCATCGGTCCGAGCCTGTTCACGGTGATGCTGGTGGTCGCGATCACCTCGGTTCCGATCTACGCGCGCATCGTGCGCACTCAGACCTTGGCGCTGAAGAACGCCGAGTTCATCCTCGCCGAGCGTGCCATGGGCGTCGGCCTGCCGCGGCTGCTGTTCGTGCATGTGCTGCCGAACGTGCTGGGCCCGCTGCTGATCCTCGCCTCGATGGACGTGCCGCTGGTCATCGCCACCGAGGCGGGCCTCAGCTTCCTCGGCATGGGGGTGCGGCCACCGACCCCGTCCTGGGGAGTGATCCTCAACGACGGCTATAACTTCATCCGCAATTCCCCCTGGCCGGTGATCGGGGGCTCGATCCCGATCATCCTGGTCACCCTGGGCTTCACCTTCATGGGCGAGGCGCTGCGCGACATCTTCGATCCCAAGCTGAGAAAGGCCGGCTGATGGCACCCTTTGCTGCATCACATCCGACCGCAGAGGCTCCGCGGGCCGCCGATCCTCTGGTTTCCGTCGAGGGGTTGTCGGTGGATTTCGACACGCCCCGCGGCACTATCCACGCCCTGCGCGACATCTCTCTCGAGGTGCCGAAGGGCAAGGTGCTCGGCCTCGTCGGCGAGAGCGGCTGCGGCAAGTCCACGCTGGCCTATTCGATGATCGGCCTGCTGGCCGAGAATGCCAGGGTAGCCGGCGGTGCCATCCGCATGGGCGGGCAGGATCTGGCACATCTGAAGCCGAAGGCTTGGCGCGACCTGCGCGGCACGCGCATCGCCATGATCTTTCAGGACCCGATGACCTCGCTCAACCCGGTGACCACCATCGGCAAGCAGATGATCGACATCCAGTACCGCGAGCCGGGCGGCCGGGCCGAGAAGCGCGCGCGGGCGATCGAGTTCCTCGAACAGGTGCAGCTGCCCGACGCCGCGGCCACGCTCGATGTCTATCCGCACCAGCTCTCGGGCGGCATGCGCCAGCGTGTATGCATCGCCATGGCGCTGCTGACGCGGCCCGACCTGCTCATCGCCGACGAGCCGACCACGGCGCTCGACGCCACCCTGGAAATGCAGATAGTCACCCTGCTGCGCGAGTTGCAGGAGAAGTTCGGTTGCTCGGTGCTGTTTGTCTCGCACCACCTCGGCACCGTGGCCGAGCTCTGTGACGAGGTGGCGGTGATGTATGCCGGCGAAGTCGTGGAGCGCGGCGACGTGCGCCCGGTGTTCCACGCGCCGCGTCATCCCTACACGCAGGCGCTGTTCGACTGCGACCCGGCGCGCATCCGGCAGGCCACCCGGCAGCTGCCGACAATCCCCGGCACGCTGCCTGACCTGCGCCGCCCGCCCGCGGGCTGCGCCTTCCGGGCGCGCTGCGGCAAGGCCTTCGCCCGTTGTGCCGCCGAGCATCCGCCGCTTTACGCCGCGGGGCGTGGGCAGGTGGCGCGCTGTCATCTCAACGATCCGGCGGAGGACGCGGCATGAGCCTTCTGGAAGTCACCGACCTGCGCATCCGCTACGCCCGGCAAGGACGACTGAAGGCGGCGCTGCGTCGCGAGAGCCACGAATTCGAGGCGGTCTGCGGGGTCTCGTTCACGCTTGAGCAGGGCCAGACCCTGGGACTGGTGGGCGAGAGCGGCTCGGGCAAGTCGACCATCGCCCGGACGCTGATCGGGCTGAAGAAATCCTCCGGCGGCTCGATCCGCTTCGACGGGGCCGAGATCTCGGGGGCCTCGGGCCGCGACTGGGCCCGGCTGCGGCGTGAAATGTCGATGATGTGGCAGGACCCGGTGGGCTCGCTGTCGCCGCGGCTGACGGTGAAATCGCTGGTCACCGAGCCACTGCGCATCAACAGGCTGCCGGCGGGCCGCGCCGAGGCCGAGCGTCTGCTGGGGCTGGTCGGACTGCCGGCGGAGTTCGCCACGCGCTACCCGCACCAGCTCTCGGGCGGACAGGCCCGGCGCGTCGGCGTGGCGCGAGCGCTGGCGCTCGACCCCAAGCTCCTGATCGCCGACGAGCCCACCGCCGGGCTCGACATGTCCGTGCAGGGCGAGGTGCTCAACCTGCTGGCCGAAGTGCAGGCGCGTAGCGGCGTGGCGATCGTGATCATCACCCACAACCTCAACCTCGTGCGCCACGTCACCGACCAGATGGCGATCATGTATCTGGGGCGCTTCGTCGAGAAGGGACGGACCGAGCAGGTCTTCGCCCACCCGCGGCACCCCTACACCAAGGCCCTACTGGCGGCGAACCCCGAGCCCGATCCGGAGGCGCGGCACGAGCGCGTCGCGCTTTCGGGCGAAGTGCCAAGCCCGGTGAACCGGCCCTCGGGCTGCGACTTCCACCCGCGCTGTCCCTGGGCGCGCGAGGCTTGCGCCGCGCGCGAGCCGGGCTGGACCGAAGAAGACGGTCGCGGCCATAGGTGCCTGTTTCCGCTGTGAGGGGCGTTTACGCAAATCCAGCGGGATTCATCATGTGCATCCAGCATGCAGCCAGGTAGCAAGAGCAGACCTCCTGAGACGACGTACAAGCCGCCCAACTGGAGAGGTTACAATCAGGCGCTGAGGCGGAGCGGATCGCTAACCATCGGGTCTTATTTTTGATTTTCAAGTTGAAAGCTGAATCCGGCAAGGCATCGTGCGAAGGCACAACTACGCTGGAGCATGAGATGTAGCCCTCCGCTACACTATCGCTTGCGAGAAGGCGAAATGTAGCGTAAAGCTACATCCATGAAGACGATCACCTACAGGACCGCCGCCCTTCGCACGCTCCGCAAAATGCCGCGCAACGAGGCGA
>NZ_JAAGOV010000080.1:0-14443 GCF_010500785.1 Salipiger sp. PrR003 | reverse complement strand
GCCATCGGCCGCAGCATCGACGCCCGCCTGGCGGCGAGGGCGCTCCGCAGCGCGATCGCGGAGCGGCGTCCCTTGCCTGGCTGCGTGTTCCACACGGACCGCGGATCCCAGTACGCGTCGGAGCTGCATCGAGGCATTCTTGCCGAACAGGGCTTCTTTGGATCTATGAACCGCCGCGGCAACCCGTACGACAACGCAAAGGCCGAGAGCTTCATGAAGACACTGAAGGTGGAGGACGCTTACCTTGTGGAGTATGAGTCGTTCGACGACGTCGCCACCGGCCTGCCCCGGTTCATCGAGGCCTACAACAACCGCCGCCTGCATTCAGCCTTGGGCTATCTCAGCCCTGCACAGTTCGAAGATCGCCACAGCCACGCCCGCGCGATGGTCAAAACCGCCGCCTGAAAATGTCCATCCGTAGGGGCGCACTCCACCCGCAGAGCGCCCCTCAAGATCAATGCCTGATTTTTGGGCGGGCTAAGGCCGGGCCAACGCAGGAAGGGCCGAGGGAGTTATTATCCACAGGGCTGCCCACTGCAACTGGGGATGAAAACCCTGGCACGCTGCGCAACCACGCCGTTTGCGCTTTGCCGACGTTCGCCGCGCGGTCGACGAAGGGGTCAAGTGTGGACCTGCTGCCGTTCGCTTTCGGTCTCGGGTTACGTCAATCAAAACGAAGTCTATGCGGTGCCAACGCTGTGGACGGGCGTTGCACTTGACACGAGGGACGCACACCTTCATGTATTATACAGCGTATAAATAAAGGTGTGAAATGATCACAGGGCATGTTTTCATTGCTACCAGTCTGGACGGCTTCATCGCTCGAAAGGACGGCGATATCGCGTGGCTCTTGGACCGCGATAATCCCGACGAAGACCATGGCTATGATGCCTTCATCGCGGACATCGACATCATTTTGATGGGACGCGGAACGTTCGAGAAAATGGGAACTGTAAGGCCATGGCCCTACAGTCGTCCAGTTCTCGTCCTGTCTTCGACCCTGTCGCAGTCCGACGTGCCGGACGACCTGACCAACAAGGTGCGGGTCGCGAACAAAGCGCCCGAAGAGGCCATGCATATGCTGGCGGTCAAAGGACACCGTAAGGTATATGTCGATGGCGGCCTTCTCATTCAGTCCTTCCTTCGGGCCGGTCTGATCGCCGACATGGTGATCACAAGCGTTCCGGTGCTCCTTGGTGAAGGACGCCGGTTGTTCGGCAAGGTCGCCGCTGACATCCCGCTCTGCCTCGAGGAGGTGAAGAGCTTTCCATCCGGACTCGTCCAGTCCCGTTACCGGGTCGAGGCATGAAGCGGCCCCGGGGGCGGCCGCCCCGGCCGCAAGCTCCTGTCTCGCGCGACGAGATGGTTGTGGCCGCCCTCGAACTTCTGGATCGCGAGGGGGCAGACGCCCTCACGATGAGGGCGTTGGCGGCGCGCCTCGCCATCAACCCCATGACGATCCATCATCACTTCGGCGGACGGGATGGCTTGATCGGCGCTATGTCGGACGCGGTCTATGCGCAGGTAATGGCGCCGGAAGACGGCACCCCAATCGATCGGATTGGTGATCTCCTAAAAGCTTACCATGCCCAGGTGCTCTGCCACCCGGCACTGACCACCTTGATCTTCAGCCGGCCTGTCGTTTTTCCGCAGCAGGCAGAACGGATCACCAACGAGATTTCTAACCTTCTGGCCGAAGTTGGCCTGCCAGATCACAGGACGAAGCTGTGGCGCGACATACTCGTGGACTTCACCCATGGCGCTGCCCTGGCGGCTGCGATGAGTGGTCGACATCGGGACAGGGAATCGCACGAAGATCAGGGTTTCAACATGGCTCTCGGGGAACTTTTGATGGGCCTGAGGCGATGAGGACGCCTGGACGGTAAGGGCTCCGCACCGTCATTCGCCGCGGCTCGCGTATCCGACGGCACAGCGGACTTTGCTGCCGTTCGCTGCGAGCGCAACATGCCGAGGATCGTGTGGGGATGAATCGCAGATCGCGCACGGCTCAGGAGAAGGATGAAGGCGATGGGAAACCACCTTATCGGAGTTTCTCATGACGCACTGAACCGCCCCTATTGGCGGCACCGGCCGGTTCAGAACCTCTGCCCAACATAGACGTACGTCGAGAATTCTCCGTCCACGTTCCAGGCGCCGTCGACGGAGAAGTCCAGAGGAAACTTATGCGAAAGCCGATAGCGCAGACCGACCCCGCCGGCTGCGAGAATTTTCGCGTCTCCAAACTCGTTGAACGAACTGGCCCCCACAGACCCGCCGCCAAATACCGTCAGCCCGATCCTTTTTGTCGCGCGTAGGCGCATCTCCGTTTGCAGGCTAGCCAGCGCACTATCGAAATAGAGGCCCGCTGCGTAACCGCGCAATCCGTCGGTCACGCCCACGCCGCAGAGCGAAAAGTACGGTGCATCCCCGTTTACCTGACACGCTATAGCTTTGCTTGCGAGCACCAACCGCTCACCGAACGGTGCGTAGGCGTCAACAGTCAACGTTTGCCGCAGGAAGTCCGCATTGAACCCGTCCAGCCCCTCGCCTTTCTGCATTTCGTACCGAACGCGATGCCCGGAGGTGGGATAAATTATGTCATCGACGGTATTCCACTCCAGGAATGGCCCGTAGGTGATCTGCTCCACCTCCAAACCGAAATCGCCGATGACGGGAGGCAGCACCGCGCTTAGCCGCTGATCGGTAACAGTCGTCTTCAGCCATGACGCCTCCACTCCGGCTGAGATCGTTTCGGTCAGCCCGTAGCTCAGTGCGACGTCAGCGATGTCGCCCTTCTGTCTGATATCCAGCATTCCGAAGTTGATTCCGGACAAAAGGTTGAGTGAGTAGTTCACGTCAGCCTTCCCGTAGGCCAGCTTGACGCCCCATCGACCTTCACCGAATGACAAGTTCAGTGCGGCGCCGACGGCTTCGCTGCCATTATCTGTACGCATCGCGGCAAGTCCAAAAAAGGATGTGTCCGACTCCGCGTCCGATTGGAATATGTAGCCGCCGCCGACAATCAAGCCCGACCCTAGGCTTGGATTTGACAGGGGGATCGGCGCCACCACGATCGAACCATTGGAAAAGCCGAACGCACTATTGGTGATCGTGTTCTGATCAGGCATGGCCGCCCCGATGAAGCTCGACCCTGCGTCCTGCGCGCTCCCAGGCGTCGCAGCACATATCGCCAGCGCAGCCAGAGGACTCAAAAAAATCAAGCAGGTCTGGTGATGCATTTCTTAGGACTCAGATTCGAACGCGATACAAGTACAGGATACTTTGGCGGCACCTTGGCTGCATATGCCGGATGCACCTATGCCCGACGGACCACGAAGCATCCAACGGACTGGATATTTTGGGGAGCAGGCAAGCGGCAATAGCTGCACACCATCTGATCCAATCAGGATCTAGGCAAAGAGCTTTCGGATGTAGCCCCGACACCCCGAGCCCCCAACGTCAGGGCGCTGAGGCTGACTCGTCAGGAGACCAGCCAGCTTCGATCATTTCCGACACGATTGTCCCCGCGATTTTTTGGTTAACTCCGTGGCTCTGAAGATACGTGAGCGGCGTCTTCGCCATTGGGGTTCCAGTCTGCTTCAACGCCTCGATGGCTTCGCTGACAATCACCGGGGAGCCATCCGCTGCACGGTTATTGGCGATGGCCAACAGCGCGAGGCCTACGACTGAGTGCGCGTTTGCGCTGATTGTAGCCGGACCCAGCATGTCATCGTAGCGGTGGTCCATGAGTGCCTCGACAGCCAAGAGGTTGTGATATCGTCCAGGGGGATCAATCGAGCGCAGGATAGCCTGCCGGATATACTCTGTCCCTTCCTTCAACGCGCCGCGGACCGCCAATCGCCAACCGAGTTGATGGAGGGACTCGGGGTCGTTCGGGTTCAGGGCCAGGGCCGACCGCATCGTGGCCTCAGCGGCATCGAACTCCCCCATCGTGTGTAGAAGAGACGACTGGGCCTGCAGTGCCAAGATGCTTTGCGGATCGAGATGGACTGCACGTTGCGCCGCCTGAAGCGCTTCTTCCAGCAGGTCTGGACGGCGGACGGCGGTATCCGTCTGCATGACCGCTTGGTCCCGGGTCACCAGCGCGAGCATTGCCCAGCCCTCGGCGTTGTCCGGCTCGCGCTGGACCGCAGTGCGCAGGCAGTCAAGCGCTTCATTCCGCAAATCAACCGAGAGCGAGCGCCGATACGCGTGAGACAAGAGGAGACAGGCGAAGGTTCCCTCGTTTGGCAAGGGTCGGTCGAGGATGACACGGCGCAACTGGCCCCATAGGACGCCATAGGTTTGAGCGAGCTCGGACGCGATGCCGGATGCTATATGGTCCTGCACAGCAAAGAAGTCCGCTGCAGTCCGTGCAACATTGTCTGATCGGCTCCATACTACGCGTCCATCGGTGTGAATGAGCTGCGCGATCAATCGACCTGGCCCTCCGTCCTCCGCGCTACGGTAGCTCCCCGTCAGCACGTAGTCGATCTGATGACCCGCGCGCAGTGTCGCAAGATCGCTTTCCGT
The DNA here is from genome assembly GCF_010500785.1 of Salipiger sp. PrR003. Classification (NCBI taxonomy): domain Bacteria; kingdom Pseudomonadati; phylum Pseudomonadota; class Alphaproteobacteria; order Rhodobacterales; family Roseobacteraceae; genus Salipiger; species Salipiger sp. PrR003. Next base: position 9,910 of record NZ_JAAGOV010000080.1, on the reverse strand, counting down.
CGGTGACCCGCGGTCCGCCGGAAGCGCAAAGACTCTCACAGTTTCAAAGGGCTGCAGATCATTCAGCAATTGGTCGGATATACCTTGGGCGAAGTAGAGGTCCTCTCTCGAGGAACCACGCACCTGAAATGGTGCGATGGCCAAGCCCGGAGGGCCCACCGCCTGCCGTTCTGCGCCATTCCACGACAGGTCCGAGAGGCGCAGTCCCATAATAGTTGGGATCGCGGCGGCACCCAGAACGAGCGCGGCAATCACTGCGATCCAAAGCAAGCCAACTTTGGGCCTGGCTTCTCTGGGCGAGACTGCGGCGTCCGTTCCAGCTGATGGCTCTGACTGCCGCCTTTCCTTGAATGAAAACTCCGCCAAATAGGCGCCTTTTGGCACGGATATCACGACGGAGTCCTGATGCCCTGCGCCGGAATAATAGCTTTCAATTTCTTTGCGCAGGCGACGTGACTCAATGCGTACCACTGGATCAGCTTGGGGATCGAAGTCGTCGCCTCGCTCAAAGACCTCGAAGGCGATCACGTCTCCGCGAAGACGATCGGGGCGGCCAGCCAAGGTTTCTTCGACAATATACTCGAACAGCCGCAGGCGATTTGGTGAGCAAGACAGCGCCCTGCTGGCGACCATCTTGTACAGCTGTTTTCGGACTCTCTCATCAGAAGTGTCCGAGCGTCCATCAGCGGGTGCTGCGGGCTGGGTCTGCGAGACATCTGGCACGGCTAAATTCCACTTAAAGATGACTTCGGGTAATGATCCGCAGCCTACGCGATTCGGATCGCAGACCAATAGCGCTAACCCGCGGATTGCGACCGCTTGGCGGATCGCCGCAGCCAAAAATTTATCTCAAAAGATTCAGCTACGTATCTAAAATTGCAACATGTTTGCACCTTCCAAGGGACCTTCTCAATACATCCAATGAAGCATCCACTGTTCGATCGCACGCCTCAGACAGCGACCGAACTGGCGGGAGAACGTTAGATGGATGATGACGATGCATTCCGAAAGCGCGAGTTCGAAGTCCACCGCCTGCGGCGTACAGACGAGAGCTTTGATGAGCTCTGGCAGGACTATCAGGATGTGCGTTCCGTGCTCGGTCGCCTCGATGCCAATGCCTCGGCGTCGAAGATCATGTGGGACGACTATCTCAGGCTGTCATCCGAACTCACTCGAGAAATCGAAGATCGGCTTCAGGATGAGCGCAAGCGCCGCGAGAGCGGTTAACGTCGCGACCTCCGACCTGCCCCTGCAATTACGCAATCAAGGATGAGGACACTTCTATGAAGACTTTTATCGCCGGCACAGTGATCGCTTTGACCATTGCCAGCAGCGCGCTTGCCGCGACGGAAGAGCAGGCCGCTATGATCACCCAATACGCTCCCGATGTCGACGTAGCATCGATGACGGATGAACAGGTTGCCGAAGCTTTTGCGATCGCCAACAGCTCTGTGAACGACGCCCAGAAAGAAATCCGCATTACCTTCGTCGCCAACAATGTCGAGCCCCCCAGGACCTTTTCGGATGACCAGATCAGTTTGATCGAGGAATACGTCGATCCTTCCGAGGTTATGATGATGTCGGGTCAGCAAAAAGCTGATGCCTTGGCGCTGATCAGTGGCGGGAGTTCCAGGGAAGAGGTCACCGGCGAGTTGGAGGCCATGATCATCGGCATCACCCCCGCCCTCACTCCTGCCGAAGCCCAGCAGGTGAACACCTACGTGACAGGCGCAGATATTGCCGCTCTCACCGAAGAGCAGGTCGGTGAAATTCGCGGGGTGATCTACAGCCAGGAGGGTGATGGGCAGAAGAGAGAGCGGCTGCAACAGATTATGAAATAGAAATCTCCTCCGGCGGCGTTCTGCAAGGAGCGCCGCTACCCAGTAATTGGCAGCAGCCGGGCGGTTAGGAGGAATCCCACGCCGTCGCGAGAAACTGGCGCTGAATTCGCCCCGCGCAGTCTCTCTAGTGGGCAACTATGCCCTAGGCCGAGACGCAGATTGAAAACAATTGCCTTACCCGAGAGGATTTTCTCGATGCTTACTCAGATCACAGCCGCTGTATCGGTGCTGGCTCTGCTTGCGGGCAGCGCACTTGCGCAGGCGGAAAGCCCCTTTGAGGGCGACGCCACGACGATCACGACGCGGATCGGAGACCTGTCGTTCGAGAGTGGTTACCCCACCGATGAGACCGTTCAGAAGCTCTACGACGAGATGGACTTCCAGCGGGCGGCGCAAGCCTACATCTGGGGCATACCGGCTGTTGGGCTGAACGGGTGGCGCCGAGCCCACTACGATGTCTTCGGCGGCAAAGATGGCGAGATGCTGACTTATCTCGACTTTACTGAGAAGCTAGGCATCCTGACACCCAATTACACCACCCCCTACATCGCCACCTTCCTCGACCTGAAGGAATCGGGCCCCTTCGTGATCGAAGTCCCACCGGGGCTGATCGCGGGCATGGTGCTCGACAATTGGCAACGGGTGCTGGCGGATCTTGGAGTCGTTGGTCCTGACAAAGGCCAGGGTGGCAAGTATCTGATCATGCCGCCCGGCTACGGCCCGGTCGAAGCTCCCGGATACTTCGTGGTCGAAGCCACGAGCCGGGACGTCCTCGCCGGGTTCCGCTTGTTGGGCGCAGACAAGGAGGCGGCGATCGCCGAACTCGTGCCGCAGATCAAAACCTATAGCTGGAGCGTTGAAGGCACCGGCGAGCCCATGCCGGCTCGGCCGGCGGGTGATCTGGAGTGGAGCCAGATGCAGCCGCGCGGCATGGAGTATTGGGAGAGCCTCAACGAGGTCATCCAGCGCAACCCTGTGGACGAGCGGGACCGGCTGACCCTGGCTCAACTTCGATTTCTGGGTATCGAGCGCGGACAGCCCTTCGATCCAGATGATCGCCAGACAGGTCTACTTGAGGAAGCCGTCCTTGTTGGCGAAGCTATGGCGAAGGCGAACACCACCGACAAGCGGGTCGAACCACCGTTCTGGGAAGGGACGCATTGGAAACACGCGCTAGTCGTCTCCGTCGATCAAGAGGGTTTAACCTACGACCAGTTGGACGAACGTGCCGCGTGGTTTTACGAGGCGGTCGTCATTTCAAAGGCGATGCTGACTGAAACACCGGGTGTCGGGCAACGCTACATAGCCGCCTACAAGGATGCCGAAGGCAATTGGTTGTCGGGCGAGAACACCTACAAGCTGACTGTCCCGGCGGATCCGCCCGCGACACAGTTCTGGTCGACCACTGTCTACGATGAAGCGACGCGGCAGATGCCGATCACTGAACAGGGCAGACCCGATATCTCATCGCGCAAAGAAGATATCGTCATGAACGACGACGGGTCCATCGATGTCTATTTCGGACCAGAGGCGCCGGAAGGACACGAAACGAACTGGGTGCAGACGAACCCCGGGAAAGGCTGGTTCACCTATTTCCGTTTCTACGGTCCGACCGAAGCCTTTTTCGATAAATCCTGGGCTCTTCCAGACATCGAGAAGATGGACTGATCCCGGTTCAGCTGAGCGGCCCGCAGAGCCTGGGCCGCTCAGTTTCTCTTATCCTGGCGATTTCACAATGGAGATTGTTGTGAAGAACTTCATCCGCACAAGCACCGCGTTCTACCTCGTCACCATATCCAGTTTGTCGCCGGCTCTGGCTCAAGATGGCGAACAGCCGCTGCCACCTCTGGCTGCGCAGATCAATGACGGCAACTGGCTGGCCGAGGAGGAAGCCCAGAACCTACTGTCCGAGGTCTTTTACCAGCGCGCCGTCTATGCCTACATGACCATGCTGCCCGCGCTGAACGTAATCGGCATGCGCGACGGCTCTGAAGCCGAGTTTGGCGCGGGCTATAATGTGCTACCGATCTGGAAGGATCGGATGGACAGTCGAGCATGGGTGCCAACGCCCAATGCCGACGTGATCTACTCTATGAACTACCTTGATCTGAAGGAGACCGGTCCGCTGGTGGTGAAGGCGCCGCCGAATGTAATCGGCATGTTCACAGATTTCTTCCAGCGCACGATCACCGATGTCGGTGCCATTGGACCGGACCGCGCACGTGGTGGGCTCTACCTGCTATTGCCGCCAGGGTATCAGGGAGAGGTGCCCAAAGGTTACTTTGCTTTCGAGTCCTCCACCTACAACGTTTTCCTGTTCTTCCGCACAGTCATGGGCAAGGGCGACGGAGAGCCAGACCCGGCTCCGGCCGTCGCAGCAGCTGAAACGACCAGGATCTACCCGCTCTGGGAGGTCGAGAAAAGCATCCCGGCAATGGAGTTCCCGAATGCCAGTGGCGTCCGGGTCAACATGATGTACCCAACCGATTTCGAATACTGGAGCAAGCTGAAGGAGTTCGTGGACTACGAGCCCGTCGAGGCAATCACACCGGAACTACGCGGCGTGTTGGCGTCGATCGGTATCATCAAAGGGGTTCCCTTCGAGCCAAACGACTGGCAACGCGCGGCACTTGAGCGTGCGCTTTCCGATGCGCCAAAAATGATCCTCGCCTCTGCTCAAACCGGGCGCGAGGATGGACGGAACAAATACTACGAGGATAGGCAGTGGGAGCGCGCTTGGACCGGCGCGACCAACGATTGGATGCAGGAAAGCTATCTCGATCTTGGAGCACGGTCGCGGTTCTTCCAGTACGCTTATTCGTCTGCCCCAGCGATGGTTATGCGGACAACGGGCGCTGGGTCCAAATACCCTTACACGATCCGAGATGCCGATGGAGAGTTCCTGGAAGGCGGCAACACATACAAGCTGACGCTGCCTCCGGATGTGCCCGCGGCGCTGTTCTGGGCGGTCACAGCCTACAACGTGACCGATGGGACCATGCCCGAAACCGCGCAACTCCTGCCCTCGACCAACGGTTACTACGATATTCCGCAAAATGAAGATGGGTCGATCGACATCTGGTTCGGTCCTGAAAAGCCTGAAGGCGTGGCAGATGCAGCTTTCATTCAAACGGTGCCGGGGAGGAATTTTGTGGCTTGTTTGAGACTCTATGGCGCCGAGGATGCATTCTACGACCAATCTTGGAAACCCAACGATCTGGAAAAGGTGGACTGACCAGTCCAGCAGCCCAAGCGTATCAAAGACAGAGAAAAGGCCGTGCGGCGCGCGAGATGACTTGTGCGGCAAATCGACATTGGATCCCGCCGGGCCAGCAAGCGTTCACAATACCTACCACGAGGTTTCGATATGCACCGTTTTCTGATTGGCTGTATTCTGCTATCCGCATGCAGCGCCGCACAGCTTCCCTCTGAGGAAATGATCTCCAGCACCGCCAACGTCAGCGCAGCTTACCGAGAGGGCTTTGATGACGGCTGCAGTTCTGGGCGGCAAGCTTCTGGCAGCAGCTTCAATAAGTTCGAAAAGAACCAAGAGCGTTTCAATACCGATACGGACTACGCGCAAGGTTGGTCTGACGCCTTCCGCCAATGTGAGACTCAGGAGGAGGCGCGGCAACGACAGATGCGCTCCACTGAAGCGATTAGCGCCTTGGAACTGCGTAGCCGCTACCCCAGCTATTGGTACTGATTAACCTTTAGAACATTGATTCCTGGTGCCAGTACCCCTGATTTGCATGCCTTCGCGCCCAATGAAAAGGTTCTGTAGCCGCCGGATGTGAGTCCTAGTGCTCATGATCCGAGCAGATCGTCTCTCCTAGGGCTTGGGGGGGCGCTACGCCAAGCATGAACAACCGTAATCTTGGCGGCAACGATGCCCGGTAGCCGAGCCGCCCCTTCGCTGCCCTGCGCCCCTCTGCGGTCCCGAGAGCGGAGCATCACGCCAGCCCTCCGACTAGACGCGCTCGCGTCTTCGGTTCCCGAGGTAGATCAACCCCATGGCAGCAAACAGCAGCACTATCGCGCCCCAACGTTCCGGGTCGAGTGGGATACGCGCGTTGCCAAGCCAGGCGAAATTGTCAATCAGGACGCTCATCGCGAGCTGCCCGGTGATCACGGCCACCGTCGCTGCGGCGATGCCGACGCGCGGAACCGAGAACACCATGGCGACAATGTAGAACACGCCGAAAAACGCCCCGGTGAGCTGCCAGCGCGGCGCATCGAGCAATGTCATATCCTGCGGAGGCTGCGCGAAGAATACCAGCAGGACACTGATCAGCGCGCCGAGCACGAAAGTCAGCCAGGCAGCCGCGAGAACGCCGACGGTCCCCCCGAGCCGACCATTGACCGAAGACTGCACTGACAGGGTGACACCGCCGAGCAGCGCCAGAAGGATGAGGAGCAAGGTAAGCATTAGGGTTCCTTCAGTGAATGAGCGCGAGCGCTGCGGCGATGAGGACGAGAGCGCCCAGGCGGTATCCGTCGACTCGCTGCCGCGCCACGCCGAATGCGCCGAAATGATCGAGCAGCAGGCCTGTGGCGATCTGCCCGAACAGGAGGGCGACCATCGTGGTCCCGATCCCCAGCAGCGGCGTGACGGTGGTCATAATCACCACGTAGACCGGCCCGAGGACTCCACCGGTGAGCATCCAGCGCGGCTGCGCGAAGAGCTCGGGCAGCGCGCGGCGCGGCGCGAAGATGAGCGCGAGTGACAGCAGCAGGCTGCCGACGAGGAAAATGCAGAGCGTTGCCGACATGTGGCCGACAGCCTCGCCGAGGGGGCCGAGCAGCCCAGCCTCGACGGACAGCCCCATGCCCGCGGCGAACACCACGCAGAGTGTGAGGATTTGTGTCATTGTGCCTCCAGTGACTTGCGGGGGCAGCTAATCCAACCGAAAATGGACAACAATTCCTGAAATCTGGAAAGTACCTTTGTCGAATGAGCAATGACATGTCGCTGATCGGTTTGCGTGTCTTCGTCGCAGTCGCCACCCATGGCAGTTTCAGCGAGACGGCTCGGAGGATGGGTCTTCCGGTATCTTCGGTCTCTCGACATGTTAGCGGGCTTGAGGCCGCGCTCGGCCAAACGTTATTGGTCCGCAACACGCGGGCGGTCCGGCTCACCGACCATGGTGCGCAGTACCTGAGCTCCGTACGCGAGGCACTGGCCCTGCTCGACGCAGCCGGCGAGGAGGTTCGTGTCGGGGCGCTGGAGCCTAGGGGCACGCTGCGCCTGAATGCGCCCGTTGCCTTCGGCCGGCGTCATATCGCGCCGCATCTCGCCACGTTCCAGGCGCGTCACCCTGCGCTCGTGGTCGAACTGACCCTGACCGATACCTTCGTGGATCCGGTGGCCGACGGTGCAGACCTCTTGGTCCTTGTCGGCGTGCTCGAGGATTCCAATCTCGTAAGCCGCAAACTCGCAGGTCAGAGGCACGTCTTGGCGGCCGCACCGGAATATATTGAACGGCGTGGCGCCCCCAGATCACCCGACGATCTGTCAGCCCATAACTGCCTAGTGTACAGAGGCACGCATGGCGCTCGACCCTGGCTGTTTCGGGCAGACCGGAACCGCTACGCCCGACACCACGTCAGCGGCGATCTGCGCAGCAACGATGCCGACAGCCTGATCGCGGCGGCGGAAGCCGGCCACGGGCTGGTCCTTTTTCCCACTTGGCTGCTCCATGTCCCGCTGCGGGATGGGCGCCTAAGGCCGCTGCTCACCGACTGGCAGGCCCTGTCGGACCTCGAGGACGGGGCCATCCACATGCTGTTCCCGGAAAACCGGAGGCGGTCATTGAAGGTGTCCGCATTTCTCGACTTCATGTCGGAGACGGTTGGGCGCCAGCCCTACTGGGACAGCTTCGTAGAGAGTGAAGCCAACGGATGAAGTCCCCCCGCCCCGGGGGCCGACAGTTTGGGCGATCGCAATGCGGACACGCCCAAGCTGATGCCAATGAAAGCCGCGCCACCCTAATTCAGCCCTAGCTCTAGCCGCGGCGCTGAATCACGTTTCGGAGCATCGCGGCAGTCGTTCCGCTGAGTGGGCCGGCGGCGAGAAATTAGCGCTTCCGCTAGGGGCCCCCGTGCGGTCCTCCGCCGAGCGGTGCCTGAACGGCAGATTGAAGCGCTGGTGAGCGCGAAGAGGAATACCTGTCCCCCTCGCACCTGTGACGCCCGACCGAGACGCCTGGCCCGACGGATATCAGGTCAGGGAAGACGCAGGGAGCTTTTCCATGGTCAATTCCGCCAATGCCTCCTCACCTTCCTGAAACATGTTGAGGTAGTAGCGAGCGCACAAGTCGCAGTGCTTGGCCGTAAATGCCTCAAAGTCGCCGGCCATATTCACCTCCTCGCCTCCGGGCGGCGGAACGCTGGCGTCCGGGTCCTCAAGGAACATCAAGCCGAGGTCGAGGGGCATGCGAACAATAAGCGTCGTCCCGGGTTCGATCGCCGCGAACCGTGCCCCAATCTTGTCGAGGGTCTCCGGATGATCATCTTCGGTCAAAGTCAGGGTTTGGTCCGCCACGCACTTCTCCTTTGTTTTCAGGCGACAACCTCTAGATGTTTTCCTCCCGGCGGTTGCGATGGTGCCTGCAAAAATTGGCGAGGCAACAGCAAGCACCTATGTCGAGGACGACTCTTCCGAGCCCGCCGGATCCCAGAGCTCCTTTGACTGAGGGCAAAGCCGCGATGGCAAAGTCGCCGCGCGCGCACCTCGGTGGAGCATCAGCGCGTCATCCGAGTTCCGTCCGAGAGCAGTATCTCGTCCATGGGCACATCCCAGGGCATCGGAAAGATCGTCGGCACCATGCATCCGGCGAAACCAACGCCAATGCAGCGCGGCCGCGGATCGATCTGCGCCAGGGTGCGGTCGTAATATCCACCGCCGTTTCCGAGGCGGTAGAGGGCCTCATCCACACCGACGAGCGGAGCGATGACAATGTCCGGCCTACACACCTCGCCTTCGGCGGGCACAAAGATATTCCAGAGGCCTCGCGCCATCCGGCAGTCCGGGCTCCAGACCCGGAATTCCAGGGGCGCATTTTCGTCGACGACGACGGGCAGCAGGACACGCGCGCCAGCGGCATGTGCCGTCGCCATCCAGCGACGGAGATCCGGCTCGCCCCGGATCGGCCAATAGGCGGCGAGAGTCATGCCGGGCCGCGACGCCACGACCCGCTCGAGTTCGGCGATGAGGGCGGTCGTTGCTCTTTCTCGCGCGAGAGCCGAGAGCGCGCGGGCCGAGATCAGACGCGCCCGCTCGGCCCGCCTGAAACGCGCAACGTCCCTTGCCGTGTCCGGATCGACCGGATGACCATCGACGAGCAGATGGGCGAAGCAAACTTCCGAGCCTCGATCGGCTTCATCGTCCATTTTGCGTGGGTCCCCGCCTTGAGTGTCGATGCAGCAGAGTAGTCCCCTGGCGCTCGGCAGAGCAACCAGAGGCCAACAATTCCGCGGTCCACTTTGTAAGCTACGCACGCCGGGTCACGGCCGCGCAGAGGGAGCCGGGATTGCTTGCCTGGCACTTCTCGCCCCGGGCAGACGTGCTTGCAGCCGAAATATCAACCTGAGCGCCCGTGGCACGAACCAGCAATGCTTAGCTCCTGCAGATGGCTGGTCCGGTCATGCCCCCCCTGTCCATGCTTTCCAAACTCGGGGCCGGCGACGCCAGCTATCGGTCTTTCGTCCTCGCCGATGGGACGGTACTGCGCGAGATGTGGGAAAGGGTCGCCACCTGGTTCGCCGAGTTCATGCGCAGCGTGATGTGCGTCGGCTCCGTCACCGAAAGGAGCGCTGCCCTGACGAGCGATCCCTAATGACGCGAGCAGAAGACTGCGTCGAAGGCGGCCGCGGTCCAGTAGATCGCGTCCGGCGCGCGCAGTGCGCCGCCGGGTGGGCTGCAAGGGTGACAAAGCGGAAAGGGAAAGGGCGGCCGAGGACCGCCCTGCCCGTTTGCCTCAGCCCTCGCTAGCCTTCTTGCGCAGCAGGTCGAAGTCGTTGGCGGCGAAGGTGACGTCGTAGACGGTCTGGCCGTCCTTGGTGTATTC
>NZ_JAAGOV010000079.1:0-15323 GCF_010500785.1 Salipiger sp. PrR003 | reverse complement strand
GGCTACGCCCGGCTTCCGCTTCCCCCAAAATCACCACCTGCAATGTCGCGCTGTTTCACCAGCGGTGTCGCTGCACACAAGACCAGCATCATGACCGAGCTTGCCTGCCGCGGCTTCCACACTGTGTCCGAATCCGGCCGCACGATCATCCGCGAGGAATTGCAGCGCGGCGGAGACGCCCTCCCCTGGGCCGATCGCCTTGCCTATGCCGAACGGATGCTGGAGCGGGACCTGCGCGCCTACAGCGTCGCACAGGCACTCTCAGGCCCCGTGACCTTCGACCGCGGCATCCCTGATATCTTGGGCTACCTGACCCTCTGCGGCCTCCCCGCGCCGCCCCACGTCGCCGCAGCAGCCAAGGCAGCCTGCTACAACGCCCGCGTCTTCCTGACACCTTACTGGGACGAGATCTTCACACAGGACACCGAACGCACGCAGACTCGCGCCGAAGCCGAAGCGACCTGTGCCGTCATGCGCGAGACCTACACCACCCTCGGATACAAAATCACGGAACTGCCGCGTGCCGACATTGCAACACGCGCCGACTTTGTCTGTAAGCAACTGGCGAATTGACCGTCTTCTCTAGATGCCGTGGCGAAACTGCTGAAGCAGACAAACCGCATGGCCCCTCCGGCCTCCCGATGCCTGACACTCACGGCCCAGACCGGCCGTTCGCCATGATATTCATCGCTGCAACACAGTATCCCCGAAACGGTCATCCGTGGCATCGCGCAGCATGGCCTCGCAACCCAAGTTCAGCGTTGCGTACCCTCCTGCCATTCGCTGCAGGTGCTCGCTTTACGCCGCACTTGCGAGATTTCGCGGAATGACTGAAGGATAGTGGACCTACCCGCGCCTTGGCACCGATTGCGCCCTGTGGGTGAAAGCGGGCTTCGCGATGCAGGTAAAGTTGAAGCAGAGAGACAAGTCCTACTCACCAGCGCGTTGCCAATTCGAAGCAGGCTCAAAGAACCGCAGCAAGATATAGACATCCCGCAGCAGCCTGCGGGATGTCCGAAGCTTAGGCGCTTACAGAGCCCCTTGGTTCATCTCGCTCGCAATATGCTCGGCCTGACGTATCGCGAGCGCCACGATTGTGAGCGTCGGGTTTTCTGCCGCGCCAGTGGTAAACTGCGATCCGTCCGAGACGAAGAGATTCGGCACGTCATGGGCCCGCCCGTTGCGGTTCACGACACCATCCTCTGCCCGCTCCGACATGCGGTTTGTCCCGAGGTTATGCGTCGAGGGATAGGGCGGCGTCGGAAGCGTCCGGGTCGCGCCCACCGCATCGTAGATTGCAGCACCCTGCTTATAGGCGTGGTCGCGCATGGCTACGTCGTTCGGATGATCGCTGTAATGCACGTTCGCGACCTTGAGGCCGAACTGATCTTCGACATCCGAGAGCGTAACGCGGTTGCTTTCCTGCGGCATGTCTTCGCCGACAATCCACATGCCTGCCATGTTCTCATAGCTGTCGAGAGCGGTCGTAAACTCGCGTCCCCATGCACCAGGATTTAGGAAGGCTGCCATAAACGGCAAACCAAGTGACAGCGTCTCGAGTTCGTAGCCCCCGACGAAACCGCGCGAGGGATCGTGGCGCGCCTCGTCTTGCACGATACCCGCCATGGTCGTTCCACGATACATGTGCACAGGCTTTTCGAAGATGCCGTAAACTGAGCCCGTCAGATGCCGCATGTAGTTCTTGCCGACCATACCCGAGCTGTTGGCGAGCCCGTCGGGGAACATTGAGGAGTGCGAGTTGAGCAGAAGGCGTGGGCTTTCGAACGAGTTGCCCGCAACGCAGACGACCCGTGCTCGCTGCATCTGCAGATCGCCTGCTGCGTCGAAATACTCGACGCCAGTCACGCGGCCCTGATCATTGTGCAGGATGCGCGCAACGTGCGCTTTCTCGCGGACTTCGAGATTACCGGTTGCCTCGCCGGCAGGGATGTCGGTGTAGGCGGCCGACCACTTGGCGCCCCATTTGCAGCCTTGAAAGCAGAAGCCGGTCTGCTGGCACGCCATGCGGCCATCGCGCTCCTGACTGTTGATCGCCATGCGGCCGGTGTGGACTTCCTTGTAGCCGAGTTTTTTGGCGCCAGCCTCGAAGACCTTGTAGTTATTGCAGCCCGGCAGACCGGGGATGCCATTGGTCCGCGTTACGCCCAGCTTGTCCTCGGCGCGGGCGTAAAACGTGTCCATCTCGTCGGCGTCAATCGGCCAGTCGAGAAGGTTCGCGCCCTCCACCTCGCCGTAGGTCGTGAGGGCTTTCCACTCGTGCGTTTGAAAGCGGATCGACGCGCCCGCCCAGTGTGTAGTGGTGCCACCGACTGCCTTAACGATCCAAGCGGGCAGATTCGAGAAGTCTCTGGAGACGCGCCAGTCTCCGCTGGTGGTGCGGGTGTCGGTCCAAGCCAGCTGGCCGAAGCTCTCCCACTCGTCGTTAACGTAATCATCGGGCAGATAGCGTCCGCCGGCTTCGAGCGCGACGACGCTCACCCCCTTCTGGGCGAGCTCGTTGGCGAGGACGCCACCACCCGCGCCAGTGCCTATGATGACGACCACGTTGTCGTCGGTGAGTTCAAAAGGTGCAGCCATATCAGTACCCTCCCCGCCTCAAATCCAAGTGATGTCGTCGAAGCCACGATACATGTAGCCGCCCTGCGAGTAGGACTCGCCCTCGTAGCCGAAGATCGGCCAAACTGCTTTCTGGTTGTAGAGGCCGGTGACGAGCCCGCCGCGCACCCGCTGGAAAAACTCGGTGTCCTCGATGCCGCGCAGGATTGCGACGCGGTCGGCCTCCCACCCGGTGCCGAGGTAGCTGTCGAATCCTGCAGCCCGAGATGCGTCCTCAAGCATGTCGATGCCGCTCTGGGCGAAGTCGACTTCCTCGGGGGCATCGTACCCCTTAACGGCCGCCGCATAGTATTGGTCCCCGACCTTGTCGTGGGGGTAGATGTCCCGCGCCATCTGTACGAGCGTCGCGAAGCTCTCAGGCTTCATCGCGTCCATCTCGGCAGCCCAGGCCGCGTCGCGGCCGGCGACGAAACCCGAACCGACGAAGAGCCCGGCGCCCGCCGCGACGCCTCGCGACAGAAGCTGGCGGCGCGTCAGTGTCTTTAGAGACTGTGTCTCAATCATATTGAGTTCTCCTCCCTTGGATGATGTTCGGCCCCTTGCGGCTCCTCTTCCGCGTATAAACCGGGACGTTCTTACGTCATTTGAAGCGCCCGCTGCGCTCCAGCACTTCGATCTGATAGCCGTCGGGGTCGGCCACAAAGAAAAACCGGCCAATCAGCGTCCCACCCGGGGCGAACTCCACGAGTTTGCGCGGTGCGAGCCCCTTGCGTTCGAAGCGCGCGTGCTCGGCGTCAAGATCTTCCACCGACACTGCAAGATGGCCGTATCCGTCTCCAAGGTCGTAGGGTTCGGTTCGGCCCTTGTTGACCGTGAACTCGACCTCGAAGTCTGATTCCGCGTTCGACATGTAGACGAGCGTAAAGTCGTCGAAGTCGAGCCGGTCCACGACCTTAAGGCCAAAGGCATGGTTGTAGAATTCGACCGACCGCTCCTCGTCGAGGACCCTAATCATACTGTGTATGGCCTTCGCCATGCTTCCTCCTGTAGCAAGATAGACTTACAGGATAAGCAGCGTCGGCGGGGTCAGGGGTAGTAGACGCCTACTACAGGGTTACGCCATTGGTCGTATGTCACTCCGCCGCGACTGCTGCGCCGGAGAGCGATACTTGGCCGAGATGGATCAGGCAGGTCGTGCGAAGTAGCGAGGAGAAGTTCACAGGTTCGCCGCGCAGCTCCAAAACCTCGGCATGTAGCGTTGAGAGGAAGCAGGGCGTCGAAACACCTTCGCCAGCGGCGATCTCATCGAGGGTATCCCAGAACGCATTTTCGAGCCTGATGCTGGTGCTCTGTCCATTGATACGCAACCGTCGAGTGGTTGATGCGTACCGTTCAGGATCTTGTCCCGCAAAGACCTGACACATGGTGGATCCCCCATTGTTCGCTTTGAGCAAGCAAGCGTCTCGACATCTTTAATCGTAAAGTTCCCACGACGGTGACGAATCGTCAATTGCGTCCGTACGAACCGTCACCATGAACGCTTTCAAAGCTACGTGAAAAAGTCGGCGCGGAACCTGAACAGTAAACAAGGCGGCGCTTGAGAGCCGTTTCCATTGAACGTTCAGTCCTGGAACATGACGAACCAGCAACAGCGCGCCCAATTACCAGCGTTTCTGGGTCGGCCGAGGTCCGCGTCCTTAGATTCGGGCGCGAAATCGATCGCACCGGCATTTATCAGTCTGGGCTCAGAGCCGCCTTGCATTCGTGTAGCGATATGCTTGGTTTCCTGCCGTTATGAACGTCGGCTCTCGCTTTTCCGGCACGATCGCATCGCACCCGCGGCGAATGGCGGCTTCCCGCCCGACACAGCTTGAGTGATTAATGTGCAGTCAGGCCAACTATTGAGCGAGCATGGTCCTCAATGCCCAACGCATGAGCCCACTGTCCTCGCTGTCTTAAAGTTAATCCCGATGAAGAAGGGTTTGAAGGATTAAATGGTCGAAGGTGACCAGTCCGCTTCAAACGCGAAGCCGGTTGGCCCAAAATCTTGGAAAGAATTCGCTGATCAGCGAAGTACAGACCAGAATTCGAAATTGGCCGTAAAACCGTCTTTCGCTCGTGGCGACCATGAGAACGATTTACTTTGGGAGGCAGCCGAACAAGCAAAATGTAGGACGCCCCGAGAGATGCCGCTATGTAGCTCCCAAGAGAATGATCAAAATCCACTTTCCATGGCACGTCTTGAAAAAATCGCAACGCGACTGAACGGTACCCGCCATAATTCGGACGAACATAAAGGAGCCAATGGCCATTCCACTCCATCACAATCGCATTTTCAGGATTAAATCGACCAATTTTGTGCATCTGAACGTTAGGCAACGAACGCAGATCGGAAAGACATTTGGCGGCAACTGGCAATTGCTCAAAGGGCAGATGAGCGGTCTTTGACCCCAAGTAACGGTAAGTGCCAGGGGAGGTTATCTTTATTAAACTTACCATATCTTCATCCGGCATCTAATGGCATATGCGCTAGACTCAAGTCACTTGATCAAGGCCGCACCTTGGTCCTCATACGGGTATCTACTGAAAATTCTTTCGCAGATCTGCGTCCTGCGCTGAGCGGACGTTTGTGCCGGCGGCAGTGAATGTCGGCTATCAATGCGCCGCATCCTGCCTCGACAGCGTGCGATAGACGGTTGGCCGTGAGACAGAAAAGAGCTCGGCCAAGTCCGACACCGAATACTCCCCTGTTGAGTGCATCCGTGTCAACTCTTCGGCTTGTCGGGCGGAGAGCTTTGGCTTCTTGCCCCTCAGCTTTCCTTTGGCCCGGGCTACCGCCATGCCTTCGCGTGTGCGTAGCCGGATTAGGTCTGCTTCGAACTCGGCGAAGGTCGCCAACACGTTGAAAAACATCCGTCCCATCGGATCGGCTGGGTCGTAGACCGTGCTTCCTAGCGCGAGCCGCACCCCGCGCTCGGCTAGTCCGTCGGCGATGTCTCGCGCGTCTGGCACCGAGCGGGCCAGCCGGTCAAGTTTGGGCACCACGAGCGTGTCGCCCGCGCGCACGGCGGCCAGCGCCTGGGCAAGCCCGGGCCGGTCGCGGTTGCGGCCGGTCAGCCCATGGTCGGTGTAAATTCGTTCAGAGGCGACACCAAGGATTTCCAGCGCCGCGCGCTGCGCGGCGAGATCCTGAGCGTCGGTGGAGCAGCGGGCATAGCCAATGCGGAGATTTGTCATGAGGCAAGCGTAACGCAAGAGCACCCTTCAGCGATAAACAGATCGTACCACCCTGTCGTGACATAGTTTTCCCGACAGAAGAAGGGGCAAGAGGCGAAATCAAAAACGTCCGTTGAACGATCCCCTTACGGACGCGAGTAAGCCGATTAACGGGACAGCACGTCCATGCCTCGACTGCGACACGTCTAGCGGAAAGGGCGAAGAGCCGACGTTCGCTGCAGGTGTGAACGCACCCCGAACACACCTCGGAAGTGGACATGCCGCCAGAAACACCCCAACGGCTTCTGGGGGGCCTCTGGGAGCAGTAAGCCATCGTTGCGCCAGCGAGCGCCAAAGCGCCCCACAGCCGAAACGGGTCTTCAGTCGGCTCTGCATCTGCGGCCAAGATAGCCAGAGCAATCTGCGACAGGCGGCGTCCATGTATGCCGCTCCGGTGCCTCGAAATCAACTGGAGCGGACTGTATCCTTGATGTTAAAGGGGAAACAGCGAACGATCAGTGGTGTTCAGCCACAGGGATCCTCAACCAAACATTTCTTGAACGACTATCTGAGTGGAGCTGTGAGTGATATATGTGACGATTGATGGCGATGATATTGGGAGGAAGCTTGCAAGCTGCTATCTTTCCAACCGTGTAGAGGCACTTAGGGCGACCAAGAACTTGGTGGATCGCAAGACGCAAGAGATTTCTGAATTACTCTCAAGCATGGGATATGAGGTGTTCTTCTGCGCAGCAGATGGGATCTCCGGGGCCCTAAGCGCTGATGAAATCGATATGGAATCGCTTTATCAAAGAATTGAGGATATTTCTGGAGACGAGCTCACATTCTCCGTCGGCGTGGGAAATTCTCTACGAGAGTCTTATGTAGCGCTTCTGTATGCAAAGAGCTCGGGCAAGGCTCAGATTTGCGGCTTCGAATCGATTGGCGGCCATGTTTAGAATTATCAACTTCACCTACCTTCTTCGCTATGTAGCAATCGCCACCACAGCTCTAAGTGTTTTTGCGTACCTGGGTGCCGAGAAAGTGATGCAAAGCGACATTCCGATAGTTCGGCTATTATCGGTTGCGCCTTGGGTGGTGTTGGTTGTCATCCTCACAATGACAACAAATTTCATATCGAGGCCGATCTGGAGGCTGCTAAAAAGGCTCAATCCATCCTTGTACCCGGACCTAAATGGAACTTGGGAGGGGGAGATTATCCTTGAAGATGGAAAGGCAATACCGGCGAGAGCAGTAATTCGGCAGAATCTCGTTCAGGCGCAAATCGATCTACACACAAAGACATCAAAATCCCTGACTCTCGAAACCACGCCGGTGATTGAGGCGGGGCAGTGCAAGATATATTATACTTATCGCTCCCAGCCTTCGAACGTGAAGTGGCCATCTTATACAGGCTCCACGATCCTAGATGTGCGCAACTCGGCTCTCAAAAATGCGAAGCCCCTTGAACTATCGGGGTACTACTTCACCGACAGGAAGACGTGCGGCCGAATAAGTTTGAAGCAGACCTCGACCAAGACGGATGTTGAGGTGTCCTACTACTAGCGTGATCTACCGGGAGGGCTGCAGACTCTCTTTATGTGTGAGGGACCAGCAGGGGCCGCTCCAAGCGGATATTCCGCCAGGCTCACGTCGTCGGGCTCGGCGCGACCTACATATTGGGCGAGAGAGGTCGTTCGCTGTGCCACGAACAATCGGAGGAGATACGCAATAGAGTCGACCCTCATCTATTGAGTATCGATCCATAACATGACTTTGCTCATAACATCGTCATCTGTACACTTAGCGCCGAAATCCATCTCAAGAAGGGTTGTAACCTTTCTGGAAAGGACCGATTTGTTCGCCCTCATCGTGGGATTAGCGGCGAGAACTTCTTGGTAAACCATCGGGGCAATATGATCAAATTTGACTAGAGATGAGTATGCCTTGTCGAGTTCATCGACAACGATTCTTAGAAAGTGAATCAACGCAGAAACTCGCCCTGCGAGAAGAATTTCCTTAGAGTCTGTATCCACAAATGAATGGAAGATGTCGTCGCTTTGGTGTCCACTCCAGAATGCGTTCAAAGAACCCCCTTCGGCTTTCGCATACAATGCGAAGTCCCTTCGAAAATCGCCTCGACCGTGACTCAGTGAGTTTCTCATTGGGCGGAAGTATTTTAGAGTCTTTAGTAGCGCATCCTTATTTTCTAACTCGCCAATCTTGAGAGCATCAAAGGATAGGCGAACCCACTCTTCGATGGCAAGTTTATTCTTCTGCGGAACATCGAGACCGCAGTTCTTCACGATAAATCCATGCACATCATCAATATAATCGGAAGCATATTCGAAAGCTGATATTAGAAAGAGTGCAAGATGCAGATGCCTTCGCTGCTGGTGGAAATCCCTCAATTTTGTAAGGCTGTAATCTAACCTGTGCGCACCCTGATAGGAAGGAAGGAGGTCTCGTGTGGTTAGATTCTGGCCCAAGGAGTTCTTAGGCCCCTCAAGAAAGCCATCGAATACGAACGAAATCATATCCAACAACCAAACCTGATCATTAGCTTCCCTAAGCTTTTCCTTAAATGTCCGGCCTACTCTGGTTCGATTTATCTTCATCAGCTTCCACTCACTGTTTCATCACTAATTCTAGGATCGTAACCAGGTGTACGAAGGAATGCAGCGCCTACCTCCTAAAAGGAGCACCTGCCATGGTCGAAGGAGAAAGGCTGTTATTAGCGGCCGCTCGTGTTCCAGTACAGGCGCAACGCCGCCATCGTCGTACGGAAGTCAGCCATGTTCCAACACACGTTCGTACCGTCTCGTATCAACCAGTGCAGGTCGTTGGCGCAGGCGAGTTGGGTCGGATCACAACCATCCAACCACGCCAAGCAATTCTCGACCGTCTGTTGATACGTCCAGCTGAAGTTTTGCATCGGCACGTTCCAGAGCATCCCCTCCAAGAAGTAGGAAGGGGCCACACCTTCGGCGATATAGTGAGCATCAATCATCGCGTTTCGCATGTTCTTGATCACGCGAACGCTCGGTTTGAAACGATTGGTCGTTGCCTGGTGCTTGATCGTGCAGTTCTCGATATGCTGCTTCGGGAAGTTGATGATCTTCTCGTTGTCAGTGGTCCAGAAGCAGATGCCGATGTGATAAGAGCTGTCGAAAATCGAGCGATACCGCGTGTACCGGCGGTGCTCGACACAGACCAACACGTCGGCGTCGCGCCGACTGTTGTTCCCAGGCACGAAGATCGCCTTCTTCCCTGCCTGCACCCCCGTGCCGTAGGTTTTCACCAACCAAGCCAGCACCTCAGCCTTGAACTCGTCGAAGCCGTAGGTGACCGCTCCGCCCTTGTTCGCACCATAAATCAGCGTGTCGGCGGCGTCCAACTGACTGATGTCGCTCTGGAACGCTTCGGTAAGGCAGATAACGATGTCGACGTCGCTCTCCGAGTAGACATTCGTGTCGTTGCCGTAAGAGCCTTGCAGAAACGCCTTGAAGCCTCGACCGGCAAAAGGAGCGTTCTTGTCCTCGAGCGCGCCCTTGATGGCATGGTATGTGGCCGCAGACTGCGCTTGAGCGCCGATGTGCGACCAAGTCTCGAGCTGGCCCTCTGAAATCGCCATGAATACTCCTTAACTCAATAGAATCGCGTGAATATCTTTCTCTAGTCGACCGAACGACTGCTGGCCTTGCTGACGGAGGATGTTCAGCTTCTTCAAGTTGTGCTCGAACATGTCCGTTGCCATCTCTGGTTTGTCGAAGGTGTCGCTTACTCTCACCGTCGGGGCGTTCGCGAAGAGCAGTTGCCGAAGCTGGTCCATCGATGCGGTGTTCACTTCGAGTGTCTTCTGAAGAAGCTGCACCAGCCAGAAACGGCGCTTGGTGCGTTCGATGAACGAATATCGCGGCTCTGGATACTGCCCGCAGCCGATGGTCAGGACGCGGCAATCGGCCGGCGCGAACTCGAGCGGCCCCACAGCGTCTGCAAGTGCGTAAAGCGCAGGGTTGTTCGCGACATACCCGCCGTCAAAGAGCTCAATCTCGTTGCCAGTGCTTGTGGTCACAGTCTTCCGTTCAAAGAATGGATAGGCGGAGCATGATGCTTCGACTGCGTCGGCGAGCTTGCACCCGAAGCCTGGAACGAACGTCGCCTTCCGACCATGTGCTTGTGTCTGACTGCTCTTGAAAATCATCGGCGTCTCAATCTGCCACTTGGTCGAGACGATGCCGAGGCCGGTGAGCACGCTGTCGAACCCCTCCTCCCTGAAGACGGTTTCACCAACCTCGCGGAGCCGCAGAGTGCGTTCCCTTGGCTTCCGTTCTCTCATGACCTTGGGGACATGCTCGCAGTAGAGCTTGTGGATTTCGCCAACGCTTCGCCCAGTCGCTAACAAAGTTGCGATGATAGAGCCTGTACTCGTGCCGAAGATGAGGTCGAACGTCTCATGGATGGGGCGAGGCAGCATCGCCTCCACTTCGGCAAGTACACCGAGGGTGTAGAAGCCCTTGGCACCTCCGCCATCGAGGCTCAGAATACGGCAAATCTTGTTTTCTTCGTTCATGATGAGCGCTCCAAGCTGCAGACGCCCGAGATCAAGATGCAAACGCCCGAGATATTGTGGTTTCTTGCGCCTATCCATGCAAGCGTTAGTGAATGATCGCCGAGCTATCCACACCATTCCAGAGACGAATGGATAGTATTCAGGTATTGCATCAAATAGCGATTTGATCAGATATTTCGGCGTGAGCATGCACGCTGTTGGAAGCCAAACCAACCACGTCCAAGCATTGGAGCTTCGCACCGTCAGCGAATGTCCGGAGTTCGGGCTGCAACTGCAGCATTTGCACTATGCACTGAGTGGCCGCTCTGGGCCGGGTGCGTTGGTCACCACGCGAGCAGCGCCCCTGCATGCCGCGTCTGTTTCCTGCCGCGCAGCGGTCGCATCAACCATAGTGCCGACCTCCAATTTTGCCGCCTGTTTGAAATCCGATAGGGCGAAGCGAAGATCGGTCGCGGTCCTCCAATGTTACGCGAAGCTTTGGCCATCATTCGATCAATCACACTCACGGCTGCATGGATGACCAATGACAATCCCTTTGGCACAGCCTAACCTGGCCACATGAATTCCTCTGATTGGTCCGACATAGAGAACGATGCAGTCGTGGCATCTTATTTCGAGATGCTCAGCGATGAGCTCTCGGGGCGAAGCTACAACAAGGCGGCTCAAAACCGTGCGCTGCAAGAGCAGACAGGACGGAGCCGAGGCTCGATCGAGTTCAAGCTATGCAATGTCTCGGCTGCATTTGTCGGGCTAGGCCTACCGATCATCAGGGGCTACCGTCCGCGGTTCAACTTCCAGATGTCGCTGGCAGAGGCTGCCTCGCGTTGGTTGGCGCTACACTCCGAGTGGGAGCTTGCCCTCCATCGCAAGGCGACAGCCGTGCTGGCAGAGCCACCGTCGCTCTTCGTAGGGACGGCACCTACGCTTCGCAACGCACCGCCACCCGAAGAGCTGGAGCAGATGCAGCGGGTCGCGCGGCACTTTGATGTTGCAGGACGCGACGAGCGCAATCGGGCATTGGGGCATACGGGCGAAGAGCGTGTTTTTCACCACGAGCGCCAGATGCTCAAACAGCATGATCGGGACGACCTGGCACGGCGTGTTCGCTGGGTCTCAAAGGAGGATGGCGACGGCGCGGGCTATGATATCGCGAGCTTCACCCCGGAGGGGCGCGAACGTCTGATCGAGGTAAAGACGACCAATGGGTGGGAGCGTACACCATTCCACATCTCACGGAACGAATTGGAGGTCGCCGCCGAGCGCCGCGACCACTGGTACTTGTTCCGGCTCTACGAATTCGCACGCGCCCCTCAGGCCTTCGAACTGAGACCGCCGCTCGACGCTCATGTCACGCTCACCGCCACCAACTTCCAGGCCAGTTTTCAATGACGCAAAGCCACCGCATTTTCGCCCGCACGATCGGTATTGATTATTCGGGCGCTGAGACCGCCGAAGCTAGCCTGAAGGGCTTGAGGGTCTATGAAACCTTCGGCGACAGCGAGGCGTGCGAAGTCTTGCCTCCACGGGGTCCCAAGAAATACTGGACCAGAAGGGGGCTGGCGGAGTGGCTACAGCAAGAGCTTGATGGTGCTCGTCCGACGATCGTCGGCATCGATCACGCTTTCTCTTTCCCAATGCGCTACTTCGAACGCCATGGATTGGAGCCGGATTGGCCAACCTTCCTCGACGATTTCTGCCGGCATTGGCCCACCGATCAACCTCACACCTATGTCGATTTCGTGCGGCACGGGAATGTCGGCAATGGTGGCGCGCGGACAGGTGAGCGGCGCTGGCGCCGACTGACGGAAGAAGCGACCGGTTCAGCCAAATCGGTGTTCCACTTCGATGTGCAAGGCGCTGTCGCCAAGTCGACCCATGCGGGCATACCTTGGTTGAAGCGCATCCGGGCTGCGCGCCCCGAGCTACACTTCTGGCCGTTCGATGGGTGGACCCCGGCTGCGGGCACGTCAGTGATCGCCGAGACCTACCCGAGGCTTTGGAGCTCCGCTTACCCCAAGGATGATCGAAGCCCGGACCAGCATGATGCCTATGTGATCGCACGCTGGCTACAGGAGGCTGATCAGCGCGGCGAGATCATTAATGCGCTGACGGCTCCGGAGCCTGAGCCGATTGCGGCTACGGGGCTAGTCGAGGGGTGGATCTTGGGAGCATCTTGGCCGCCACAGAAGATCAAGAGCGCACCACGCAAGAAGCGCACCGCTTCCGGGGGCAAAACGACAGAGCCTGGCTTCATTAATCGCAACCTGCAGGAGGTCGTGACGCGCACCGACCTGCCGGGAAACGACCACAATCAGATCACCTATATCTTGAGGTGCCAAAGCTGCGACCATCGGTACGGGGCAAACGGGTCTGATATTTTCCAGCGCCGTTGCCCCGTTTGTGGAGCCGGACGCCCGGGCCTCCCGATCAGCTAGGTGGCATCATGGCTTAAGCGCAGCTGGGCGATAACAGCGCGAATGTCCGCGACCACCTTCTCGACATGAAGCGATCGATGTCACGCTTGGGCGGTGGTGCTCGATTTTTCATCGAATTTCGCCAATCGACCGAACGAAGTCGGCTGTGAGCTCGTCGACATGTTAATTGTCAATATGATATTAGACATCCCATTGAAAACAAACAGGAATGATTCGCTCTCCCGGTTGACTTGCGAATCGCGAACCCACATGATTCGGGCATCCGTCAATTAGAATTGCCTAGGGTTCGCACATGGAAATTCGCGGCACAGCCGAGATCATCAAGTTTCGTCTGCGGACAGAGGCAGGCCTGACGATCAAAGAGCTTGCGGCCCATCTCGGGCGCAATCCTTCTACGATCAGCCTGGTCATTGGCGGTCAGCGGAAGAGCCTTCCGGTCATAACTGAAATCGCGCGCCTGCTTGGCGAGGACCCCGAGGAACTGGCTTCGCTTCTCGCCCAACCCGAAGGAGAAGCCTCAATGACCTAAACCATCGATCTCGATGAAAGAACAAAGGCCCCGCAGCGCGAAGCGTGCAGAGCCCTTGGTAGGTTGGTCCCTTCTTTCATCCCACCACACCAGCGAAAAGTCAACAGGCACGCGTGAGCGGCTTGCTCCTGCGTGTCCTCGCAATCCGGTGCCCAGTGGCCCGGAAACAGGGATGCTTTGCCATGAATATGCCAATCGAACGCAGTCTAAATGCCCCAGCCACGCCGGTAGGTCGCGACCTATCCGGGATGCCTGAAGCCTTCCGCAGGGCCTATGGCCCCATAGAAGTGTTTCCCGATGATCTAATGGGGGAAGTCATTCGCGAAGATTGCCCCGTGCTTGCTTACCGCGGTCAGCGTCGGATCAATCCAAGGTCGCGATCTTCATGCAGAATCTTCGCCGTGTATCCCGACCTCGAGACCGGCTTCCCACGTGTCTATGGCATGGACAGTGGAATTGAACACGGCAACTTGGTGGTCACGTTGATCAATCCGAGAGTTCGCAAAGTCCAGGAGCAATTCGGTCCGGTGAAGTTTCGCAAGCCGGACGGCACTAAGGGCACGCATTATTTCGACCTGCTGATCACCTACAAGACCGGACGCAGAGTTGCAGTTGCTGTGAAACCAACGTCTCGCCTGGCATCCGGTCGTTTTCTCGCCGAGTTGGAACAGATTAGGTGTGCCGTGGTGCCAGACATGGTGGATGAAGTCCGATTGGTTACGGAGCAGTGCTTTTCACGTACTGCAGCCGTGAATGCGGCGACCTATCTGCGGTTCTCTCTATGCCCGGATGCTGATGCTGACGCGCGCCTCGAAGAGACGGTGGCAAAACTCGACGGGGACCTGACCATCGCTGATCTGATTATCCTCAGTCGTACCGGCTCACGGGGTTTCC
This sequence comes from Salipiger sp. PrR003, assembly GCF_010500785.1. Classification (NCBI taxonomy): domain Bacteria; kingdom Pseudomonadati; phylum Pseudomonadota; class Alphaproteobacteria; order Rhodobacterales; family Roseobacteraceae; genus Salipiger; species Salipiger sp. PrR003. The sequence goes on along the minus strand of NZ_JAAGOV010000079.1, from coordinate 1,099 downwards.
GTGCTGTGTACCGAGCCATCTTTGAACAGCGTTTGGGCTTGGTTAGCAGCGGAAGCATCAACCTTCACTCGATCGTTCGGAGGCCGCAATGACAATCCGAATGAACTTCGACAGGGTCACACGCTACTACATCAACTCGGTCCCATATTTCTTCCAGGAGGCCGACGACCAGCACGCGTTCTTCCGAAGAGATGACGGATCGGCCGCGGTCGAGCGTTTTACCTGGCCGACGTTGCATGAGATCGTGCAGCAACCAGAGTGGGGCTACGAGAAGCTGTCCAAAAGCGTGGACGAGGCGAAATCCCAGCCGGACCTTTATGCGTGCTTACAGACGTTGTCGAAGGCGAACCAAACACTCGTTTCCAACCGATGGTGTTTCTTCTGTGGAATCGACCGAAGATACATGGAAGGCGGCCTTATCCTGAAACCGCGTTCGGTTGCAGAACATTATCCTCAAATCAAGGCTTACGCCGCCGAAGAGTGGAAAGCCTTTCATGAGATTTATGGCAGCAAGTACTTCAGCTCCACCAGCAATGGCTTTGGCTTCGATGCATCCCCAACCAGCATTTTGAGATGGTACCGCGCGGTTAAAAAATCTGGAGGGCGGATGGATGCTCTTATTGACCGGCGCGGTAAGGCCTCCAAGCTCGATATTGATCAGGATAGTTACCTCTTCATCCAGCAGCACCTGAGAGAGTATCTGCTGAACCAGCGTCATACGGGGCGTGAGGTCGTTGAGAACACAATTCGCGCGGTGAGGTGCGAAAACGAGCGTCGTGGCGCCGCCGGACTCCCCCTTCTGCAGACACGAGGCAAGACCGCACTCTGGGAATGGCTACGACGGTTCGATCGCTTGGAGGTCGACGCTGGTCGCGAGGGCAGCGCGATCGCGAAGCGTAGATATCTCGGGGTTGGAAAGACCGACCTTCCCAGCCGACCGGGTCAGGGCTTTCAGGTCGACGAATGGGAAATCGATGCGCGCACAATCATTTTAAATGGGCCAATGCGTGAAGGCCTTGATCTGCGGCGCGACAAACAGGATGAGATTCCGCGTCAATCAGGATGAGACGCAGCGGCGTGTGACCGCTTCCGGCCGGGC
>NZ_JAAGOV010000078.1:0-17129 GCF_010500785.1 Salipiger sp. PrR003 | reverse complement strand
TCGAGTGATGCGCTTCTGCCCGGTCCTCGGACCGGGCGGGCATTGCGAAGGGGCCGCCCATCGGGCGGCCCCTTTTCCGTTTCCGCAGGCCGCCGGGACGGGCGCGTGGCGTCCAGATCAGGCCAAAATGCGGAAATACCCGCGCCGCGCCGGCGCTCTGGGGCTTGTCAAGCAGGTCTCTCGGACGTATACGCGCGCAACGGCCCACGGGTCGTGAAGGGCGGGGTGATTCCCCGCCTTTTAGGTTCGATGAGGGTGCGGCGATGCGCGTCCATCCTCCTCTCAACCTCAACGCCAAAATAGGACTGTTCGATGAACCAGAACATCCGTATCCGGCTCAAGGCGTTCGATTACCGCGTCCTCGATGCATCGACGCAGGAAATCGTGAACACCGCCAAGCGCACAGGCGCTACTGTTCGCGGCCCGATCCCGCTGCCGAACAAGATTGAGAAATTCACCGTTCTGCGTGGCCCGCACGTGAACAAGAAATCCCGCGATCAGTTCGAGATCCGCACGCACAAGCGTCTGCTCGACATCGTCGATCCGACCCCGCAGACCGTGGACGCGCTCATGAAGCTCGACCTGGCGGCCGGCGTGGACGTCGAGATCAAGGTGTAAGGGGGCAGATGATGTTGCGCTCTGGAGTTATCGCAAAGAAAGTCGGCATGACCCGGCTTTTCATGGAAGACGGCAAGCAGATCCCTGTGACCGTCCTCCAACTCGAAGGTTGCCAGGTCGTCGCACAGCGGACCGCTGACAAGGACGGCTACAGCGCCGTTCAGCTCGGCGCCGGTGCGGCAAAGGCCAAGAACGTGTCGAAGGCCATGCGCGGCCACTTCGCCGCAGCCAAGGTTGAACCGAAGCGGAAGATCGCGGAATTCCGCGTCGACGCAGAGAACCTCATCGCCGTCGGCGAAGAGATCTCGGCCGAGCACTACTTCGAAGGTCAGTATGTCGACGTTGCCGGCACGACCATCGGTAAGGGCTTTGCCGGTGCCATGAAGCGCCACAACTTCGGTGGTCTTCGTGCATCGCACGGCGTGTCGATTTCGCACCGTTCGCACGGTTCGACCGGTCAGTGTCAGGACCCGGGCAAGGTCTTCAAAGGCAAGAAAATGGCCGGCCACATGGGTGCCGTCCGTGTCACCACGCAGAACCTGCAGGTCGTGAAGACCGATGCCGATCGCGGCATCATCATGATCAAGGGCGCGGTGCCGGGCTCCAAAGGCGGCTGGGTGACCATCAAGGACGCCGTGAAGAAGCCGTTCCCCGAGAACGCTGCTCTGCCGGCCGGCCTGAAATCCGCTGCAGCTCCTGCTGAAGCCGCAGCCGAAGAGAAGGAAGGCGACGAATGAAACTCGACGTGATCAAACTCGACGGCGGTGCCGCGGGCGAAGTCGAGCTGACGGACGCGATCTTTGATCTCGAGCCGCGCGCCGACATTCTGCACCGTGTGGTTCGCTGGCAGCGTAACAAGGCCCAGGCCGGTACGCACAAGGTCAAGACCCGCTCGGAAGTGAGCTACTCGACCAAGAAGATCTATCGCCAGAAGGGCACCGGCGGCGCACGCCACGGTTCGCGCAAGGCGCCGATCTTCCGCAAGGGTGGTATCTACAAGGGTCCGACCCCGCGCAGCCACGCGCATGACCTGCCCAAGAAGGTCCGTGCTCTCGGCCTCAAGCTGGCGCTCTCGGCGAAAGCCAAGACCGGCTCGCTCGTGATCATCGAGAACGCCGAGACCGACGGCAAGACCAAGACGCTGGCGGCACAGGTGAAGAACCTGGGCTGGAAGCGCGCTCTGGTGATCGACGGTGCCGCAGTGAACGAGGGCTTTGCCCGCGCCGCCGCGAACATCGAAGGTCTGGACGTGCTGCCCTCCGTCGGCGCCAACGTGTATGACATCCTCAAGCGTGACACCCTGGTGATCACCAAGGCGGGTGTCGAAGCTCTGGAGGCTCGACTGAAATGACCGCTAAGGCACACCACTACGACGTGATCCGCAAGCCGATCATCACCGAGAAAACCACCATGGTCGGCGAGAACGGCACCGTGGTCTTCGAAGTGTCGATCGACTCGACCAAACCCCAGGTCAAGGAGGCCGTCGAGGCGCTCTTCGGCGTGAAGGTGAAGGCGGTGAACACCACCATCACCAAGGGCAAGGTGAAGCGTTTCCGCGGCCAGATCGGCAAGCGGAACGACGTCAAGAAGGCCTATGTTACCCTCGAAGAGGGCAACACGATCGACGTGACCACCGGTCTCTGATCGTCGTCTTCGACCACTTCGGGAAAGCCCTCGCATCCGCGGGGGCTTTTCCACTTTCCCGGCCGGGGAGGGGAGGGTGCAAGTTGCCCGAAGCCTCGGCGAATAAGGGCTCCGAGCGGGCCTGCGACAGGGGATGCGCTTGACGTCAGCCGACTCTTTGACTAGAGCAGGCCATCCGCTGAGCCCCGGATTCGTCCGGGGCTTAGCTTTTGTTCGCAAGAACAGATCGCCGGGGACCTTCGGGGCCCTATGACACGGCCACCTTCGGGGGGCTAAACTCCGGCACACCCGATACGCGGGTGCTGTCGCATTACAACGGAAGACAGAAAGCATGGCACTTAAGTCGTACAAGCCGACGACGCCGGGCCAGCGCGGGCTGGTGCTGATCGACCGTTCGGAGCTGTATAAAGGACGTCCCGTCAAGGCCCTCACCGAGGGTCTGACGAAATCGGGCGGCCGGAACAACACCGGACGGATCACCGCACGCCGCCGCGGCGGTGGCGCGAAGCGTCTCTATCGCATCGTGGACTTCAAGCGGAACAAGTTCGACGTGTCGGCCACCGTGGCCCGCATCGAATACGACCCGAACCGGACCGCATTCATCGCCCTCGTCCAGTATGACGACGGCGAGCAGGCCTACATCCTGGCACCGCAGCGTCTCGCCATCGGCGACCGCGTCGTGGCGTCGGCCAAGGCCGACATCAAGCCCGGAAACGCGATGCCCTTCTCGGGCATGCCGATCGGTACGATCGTCCACAACATCGAGCTGAAGCCCGGCAAGGGCGGCCAGATCGCACGCGCCGCGGGCACCTACGCCCAGTTCGTCGGCCGTGACGGTGGCTACGCTCAGATCCGCCTCTCCTCGGGCGAGCTTCGCATGGTTCGTCAGGAATGCATGGCCACCATCGGTGCCGTGTCGAACCCCGACAACTCGAACCAGAACCTCGGTAAAGCCGGTCGTAACCGCCACTATGGCAAGCGTCCGTCGGTCCGCGGCGTCGTTATGAACCCGATCGACCACCCGCACGGTGGTGGTGAGGGTCGTACCTCGGGTGGTCGTCACCCGGTGACCCCGTGGGGCAAGCCGACCAAGGGCAAGCGTACCCGCAACACCAACAAGGCGTCGCAGAAGCTGATCATCCGCTCGCGCCACGCTAAGAAGAAGGGGCGGTAATCCATGACGCGCTCTGTTTGGAAAGGCCCGTTCGTTGACGCCTACGTCCTGAAAAAGGCCGAGAAGGTTCGCGAATCTGGCAAGAACGAAGTCATCAAAATCTGGTCGCGCCGCTCGACGATCCTGCCCCAGTTCGTGGGTCTGACGTTCGCGGTCTACAACGGCCAGAAGCATGTTCCCGTCAATGTCACCGAAGACATGATCGGTCAGAAGTTCGGTGAGTACTCGCCGACCCGGACCTATTATGGCCACGCGGCTGACAAAAAAGCCAAGAGGAAGTAAGCCATGGGCAAGGATAAGAATCCCCGCCGCGTGGCGGACAACGAGGCGATGGCAAAGCTGCGCATGCTGCGCACTTCGCCCCAGAAGCTGAACCTGGTGGCCGCGCTGATCCGTGGCAAGAAGGTCGAGCGGGCCCTCACGGACCTGACCTTCTCGAAGAAGCGGATCGCCGTGGACGTGAAGAAGTGCCTTCAGTCCGCTATCGCGAACGCCGAGAACAACCACGGGCTGGACGTCGATGAACTCGTCGTCGCCGAAGCCTACGTGGGCAAGAACCTTGTGATGAAGCGCGGTCGTCCGCGTGCACGTGGCCGCTTCGGCCGCATCAACAAGCCGTTCTCGGAACTCACCATCAAGGTGCGTCAGGTCGAGGAGCAAGCCTAATGGGTAACAAGACCAATCCGATCGGCATGCGCCTTCAGGTGAACCGCACCTGGGACAGCCGCTGGTACGCTGACACCAAAGACTACGGTGATCTGCTTCTGGAAGACCTCGCGATCCGCGATTTCATCCACGAAGAGTGCAAGCAGGCCGGCGTCGCACGTGTGATCATCGAGCGTCCGCACAAGAAGTGCCGCGTGACGATCCACACCGCACGCCCCGGTGTCATTATCGGCAAGAAAGGCGCGGACATCGAAGTCCTGCGCAAAAAGCTTGCCAACATGACCGACTCCGAGCTGCACCTCAACATCGTTGAAGTGCGCAAGCCCGAACTCGACGCCCGCCTCGTGGGTGAGAGCATCGCGCAACAGCTCGAGCGTCGTGTGTCCTTCCGTCGTGCCATGAAGCGTGCCGTGCAAAACGCCATGCGCATGGGCGCCCTGGGCATCCGCGTGAACGTCGCTGGTCGTCTCGGCGGTGCCGAGATCGCTCGTACCGAATGGTATCGCGAAGGTCGTGTGCCCCTGCACACCCTGCGCGCCGACATCGATTACTCGCACGTTGAAGCAACGACCCCCTATGGTATCATCGGGATCAAGGTCTGGATCTTCAAAGGCGAGATCATGGAGCATGACCCCTCTGCCCGCGAACGCAAGTCGCAGGAACTGCAGGACGGTCCGGCTCCGCGCGGCGCCATGGGCGGCCGTCGCTGAGGAGGTTTGAGAAATGCTTCAACCGAAACGCACTAAATTCCGGAAGATGTTCAAGGGCCGCATCAAGGGTGAGGCCAAGGGCGGTTCCGACCTGAACTTCGGCCACTTTGGCCTGAAGGCTCTTCAGCCCGAGCGTGTGACGGCTCGTCAGATCGAAGCGGCTCGCCGCGCGATGACCCGCCATATGAAGCGTCAGGGCCGGGTCTGGATCCGTATCTTCCCGGACACCCCCGTGACCTCCAAGCCCACCGAAGTTCGTATGGGTAAGGGTAAAGGTTCCGTGGATTACTGGGCCTGCAAAGTGAAGCCGGGCCGCGTGATGTTCGAGATCGACGGTGTTCCCGAGGACGTCGCCCGCGAGGCGCTGCGTCTGGCGGCGATGAAACTGCCGATCAAGTCGCGCGTCGTGGTTCGCGAGGACTGGTAATCCCTTCGGGATGACCGCATGAGACAAGCCCCCGCCGAGCGATCGGCGGGGGTTTTCCGTTCCAATCCACGGGGCAGGGGAGACCCGCCGCCGCAACCGCTTCAGGACAGTGCCATGGCCCAGATCCGCTCTCTCTTCGCCACACGCCTCTATCGTGCCCAGCTTTCGGAGTACGGCCCCGCGATCGACGCGGACGAGCTCGAGGGCTCGTGCTATTCCATCGCCGAGGACGACGAGGCCGGCCAGGAATGGTGCGAAGCCAATGATTACCCGGGCTACACCTCCTATGCCTCGCTGACGGACCTGCCCTGGCGCTTCCCGATCTTCGGTGACCTGGTGAAATCGCTCGACGCCCATGTCGCGGCCTTTGCCGAGGATCTCGAGTTCGAGCTGGGCGACAAGAAGCTGCTGCTCGAGGATCTCTGGATCAACATCCTGCCCGAGGGCGGCACGCACAGCTCGCACATTCACCCGCATTCGGTGATCGCGGGCACGACCTATGTCTCGATGCCCGAGGGCGCCAGCGCGCTCAAGCTCGAGGATCCCCGCCTGCCGATGATGATGGCCGCCCCCACGCGCAGGAAGAGCTGCCGCGAGGAGCTGAAGGCCTTCGTCTACGAGGCCCCCGCCGTGGGCGACGTGCTGCTTTGGGAAAGCTGGCTGCGCCACGAGGTGCCGATGAACATGTCCGACGACGAGCGCATCTCGGTCAGCTTCAACTACAAGTGGGAGTGATCCCGGCCAGGCATTCCGCTACAGGTGGGGGACGGCGTTCCGGCCCCCCGCTCCGGACAAGCCAGCCATGCGCGTGAGCCCTTGTTTTACAGGGTTGTCATGGTCCAGAATCTGGCCTATATCGCGCGCTCATCCACCTCCACCGGGAATCAGGGTGACCCGTAACACGACGGGGCTCTCCGGTGATGTTGAAACGAAGGAGCGACCATATGGACGCCAAAGAACTTGCGAACAAGACCCCGGACCAGCTCCGGGACGAGCTCGTCGCGCTGAAAAAGGAAGCGTTCAACCTGCGCTTCCAGAAAGCGACCGGCGCACTCGAGAACACCGCACGCATCCGCCAGGTGCGCCGCGACGTTGCCCGCGTCAACACCGTGCTGAACCAAAAAGCCGCCGGCGCGGCAGCAACCGAGTAAGGGAGGCTAACTCATGCCCAAGCGTATCCTGCAAGGCACCGTGACCTCCACGGCAAACGCACAGACCGTCACCGTTTCGGTCGAGCGTCGCTTCAAGCACCCGGTCATGCAAAAGACCATCCGTAAGTCCAAGAAGTACCGGGCTCACGACGAAGCTGAGAAATTCGCTGTTGGCGATACGGTCCGCATCATCGAATGCGCGCCGAAGTCCAAGACGAAGCGCTGGGAAGTTATCGCAGAGTAAACGTCCAAGCCCCGGTCATCTGATCGGGGTCCAGACGTTTCCTGCGATGGTGCCCAGCATCATCGAAACCCTGGGGGGTAGACCAAGAACAACCCCCAAAGGTCGGGAGAAACCAAATGATCCAGATGCAGACCAATCTGGATGTTGCTGACAATTCCGGTGCCCGGAAAGTTCAGTGCATCAAGGTCCTCGGCGGCTCGCATCGCCGCTACGCATCGGTCGGCGACATCATCGTCGTCTCGGTGAAAGAGGCCATTCCGCGCGGCCGCGTGAAGAAAGGTGACGTCCGCAAGGCCGTCGTCGTGCGCACCGCCAAGGAAGTTCGTCGTGAAGATGGCACGTCGATCCGCTTCGACCGCAACGCGGCCGTCATCCTGAACAACTCGGGCGAGCCTGTCGGCACCCGTATTTTCGGGCCGGTGGTTCGCGAACTGCGCGCGAAGAACTTCATGAAGATCATCTCGCTCGCCCCGGAGGTGCTGTAATGGCTGCCAAACTCCGCAAAGGTGACAAGGTCATCGTTCTGTCCGGCAAGGACAAGGGCAAGACCGGCACCATCGAATCCGTCGATCCCAAGGCTGGCAAGGCTGTTGTCGGCGGCGTGAACATGGCCGTCCGTCACACCCGTCAGAGCCAGACCTCGCAGGGTGGCCGCGTGTCGAAAGCCATGCCGCTCGACCTGTCGAAGCTGGCCATCGTCGATGCCAACGGCAAGGCAACCCGCGTCGGCTTCCGCATGGAAGGTGACAAGAAGGTGCGCTTCGCCAAGACCACGGGGGACGTGATCGATGCTTGATACCGCGACCTACACGCCGCGTCTCAAGACGCAGTACCGCGAGTCGATCAAGGCCGCTCTCATGGAAGAGTTCGGCTACAAGAACGCGATGCAGGTTCCTGCACTCGACAAGATCGTTCTGAACATCGGCTGCGGCGCAGAAGCCGTGCGCGACTCCAAGAAGGCGAAGTCGGCTCAGGAAGACCTGACCCAGATCGCCGGTCAGCTGGCTGTCACCACCAAGGCAAAGAAGTCGATCGCCGGCTTCCGCGTCCGTGAAGACATGCCGCTCGGTGCCAAGGTTACCCTTCGCGGTGACCGGATGTACGATTTCCTCGATCGCCTGGTCAACATCGCGATGCCGCGTATCCGCGACTTCCGTGGTGTGAAGCCGTCCTTCGACGGTCGTGGCAACTTTGCCATGGGCATCAAGGAGCACATCGTGTTCCCCGAAATCGAATTCGACAAGGTCGATGAGGTTTGGGGTATCGACGTGATCATCACCACCACCGCTGACACCGACGCGGAAGCCAAGGCGCTGTTGAAGCATTTCAACATGCCCTTCAACGCCTGAGGAGCGAGACACATGGCCAAAAAATCCATGATCGAACGCGAGAAGAAGCGGCAGAAGCTGGTGGAGCAATACGCCGCCAAGCGCGCCGCTCTGAAAGAGATCGCGACCGACGAAAGCAAACCGATGGAAGAGCGCTTCAAGGCTCGCCTTGAACTGGCGAAACTGCCGCGCAACTCCTCGCCGACCCGTCTGCACAACCGTTGCCAACTGACCGGTCGTCCCCACGCCTACTACCGGAAGCTGAAGATCAGCCGTATCGCCCTGCGCGAGCTCGGCTCGAACGGTCAGCTTCCCGGTGTGGTCAAGTCGAGCTGGTAAGGAGGGTATACGATGAACGATCCTATCGGCGATATGCTCACCCGTATCCGTAACGCGCAGATGCGCGGCAAGTCGACCGTGTCGACCCCCGCTTCGAAGCTGCGTGCCTGGGTGCTCGACGTCCTCAAGGACGAAGGCTACATCCGCGGCTACGAAAAAAGCACCGACGAGCGCGGCCACGGCACGCTCGAAATCAGCCTGAAGTACTTCGACGGCAACCCCGTCATTCGCGAAGTGAAGCGGGTCTCCAAGCCCGGTCGTCGCGTCTACATGGGTGTCAGTGACATCCCGCAGGTCCGTCAGGGCCTCGGTCTGTCGATTGTCAGCACGCCGAAGGGCGTGATGTCGGACGCAAATGCCCGCGCTGCCAATGTCGGCGGCGAGGTGCTCTGCACGGTCTTCTAAGGAGGGGCTTATGTCTCGTATTGGTAAAAAACCGGTCGAGCTGCCGTCGGGTGTTTCCGCATCCGTCTCCGGCCAGACCGTCGAAGTGAAGGGCCCGAAAGGCACCCAGACCTTCAACGCGACCGACGACGTGACCATTGCGGTCGAGGACAACACCATCACTGTGGCGCCGCGCGGCAATTCCAAGCGCGCCCGCCAGCAGTGGGGCATGTCCCGCACCGTGATCGGGAACATGGTCCACGGTGTTCAGAACACCTTCAAGAAAGAGCTCGAGATCCAGGGTGTGGGTTACCGCGCCGCGGTTCAGGGCAACGTCCTGAAGCTGAACCTGGGCTACAGCCACGATGTGAACTTCGACATCCCCGCCGGCATCACGGTCACCACGCCGAAGCCGACCGAGATCATTGTCGAAGGTCACGATCTCCAGGAAGTCGGTCAGGTTGCGGCGAACATCCGCGACTGGCGCCGCCCCGAGCCCTACAAAGGCAAGGGTATTCGCTATAAGGGCGAATACATCTTCGCCAAGGAAGGCAAGAAGAAGTAAGGACGCGAAAAATGGCACTCAGCAAACGGGAACTGTTCCTAAAGCGCCGCCTGCGCGTCCGGAACAAGCTTCGCAAGGTCAACGCCGGGCGTGTTCGCCTGTCGGTGCACCGCTCGAACAAGAACATCAGCGTGCAGCTGATCGACGACATCCAGGGCGTGACCCTGGCCGCAGCCTCCTCGCTCGAGAAGGATCTGGGCGTCGTCGGCAAAGGCACCGTGGAAGCCGCCCAGAAGGTCGGCGCCGCGATTGCCGAGCGCGCGAAGAAAGCCGGTGTGGAAGAAGCCTACTTCGACCGCGGCGGTTTCCTCTTCCACGGTCGCGTCAAGGCTCTGGCCGACGCAGCCCGCGAAGCAGGTCTGAAAATCTGATCACCGCGGCGGGCTTGCCTGCCGCCTGATCGACAATCCGCAAGGCGGGGCTCGTACCCGCCTTGCGCTTTTGCAGGCGGGAACGCCTCGATGATCCGGGATCGACTCCGAAGCTTCTTCGGCGATCACCTGGATTGGTCCAATCGGTGCCGATGTGGCCCGGGCTCTGCTCCGGTCCGCCACGCGCCAACCTGAAAAAAGGGATGCCTGATGGCAGAACGTGATAACCGCCGCGGGAACCGTCGCGAACGTGACGAAGCCCCGGAATTCGCAGATCGCCTTGTCGCGATCAACCGCGTGTCCAAAACCGTCAAGGGCGGTAAGCGTTTCGGCTTCGCCGCGCTTGTCGTCGTCGGCGACCAGAAGGGCCGCGTGGGCTTCGGCAAGGGCAAGGCCAAGGAGGTCCCCGAGGCCATCCGCAAGGCCACCGAGCAAGCCAAGCGCAAGATGATTCGCGTGCCGCTGCGCGAAGGCCGCACGCTGCACCACGACATCGAAGGCCGTCACGGCGCTGGCCGCGTGGTGATGCGCACCGCACCGCAAGGTACCGGTATCATCGCCGGTGGTCCGATGCGTGCAGTGTTCGAGATGCTGGGCGTGCACGACGTGGTCGCCAAGTCGATCGGCTCGCAGAACCCCTACAACATGATCCGCGCCACGCTGAACGCACTGGAAAAGGTCAACTCGCCCCGCAGCGTCGCTCAGCGTCGCGGCAAGAAGGTGGCAGACATCCTTCCCAAGCGTGACGAGGCCCCCGCGGAATCGTCGCAAGTGGCTGAGGAGGCCTGAGATCCATGGCTAAGACCATCGTTGTGAAGCAGATCGGCTCGCCGATCCGTCGCCCCGCCGTGCAGCGCCAGACGCTGATCGGCCTGGGTCTGAACAAGATGAACAAGACCCGCGAGCTTGAGGACACCCCCGCCGTGCGCGGCATGGTTCGCAAGATCCCGCACCTGGTAGAGATCATCGAAGAGCGCGGCTGAGCCGTTCCTTCGCCAATCTCGGAAGCGCCCCGGACCTCATGCCGGGGCGTTTTCTTTTGCGCCGCTCCCCGGGCAGGGGACTGGCCAGCGAATCCCTTCGAAGGGATTTGCCCGTTAACCCGATCTCAACGAATTTCCGGTGACACTCCGCAACCAAAAGGATGCGGTGCCGGCGCGACCTTGGCTAATCCCTTGCGCCGTTCCGTCTCGGACGCTATACGCCCCCGGTGGCCGGCTCCCCGAGTCTGGCTCCGAATCCTTAACCGTCTAATGCCGTGGTTGCTCCATCCGTCGCTGGGGGGCACATCCGGCAAGGAGAAGCGACATGAAACTGCACGAACTGCGCGACAACGAGGGCGCAACCCGCTCCAAGAAACGCATCGGCCGCGGCCCGGGCTCCGGCAAGGGCAAGACCGGTGGCCGTGGTATCAAGGGTCAAAAATCCCGTTCGGGTGTGGCCATCAACGGCTACGAAGGTGGCCAGATGCCGCTGTACCAGCGTCTTCCGAAGCGCGGCTTCAACAAGCCGAACCGGAAGTCCTACGCTGTCGTGAACCTGGGCCTGATCCAGAAATTCGTCGAAGCAGGCAAGCTCGACGCCGCGTCGATCAACGAGGACAGCCTCGTTACGTCCGGCCTGGTGCGCCGCAAGCTCGACGGCATTCGCGTTCTCGCGAAAGGTGACGTCACCGCCGCTCTCACCATCGAGGTGACCGGCGCTTCGAAAGCCGCTGTCGAGGCGGTCGAGAAGGCAGGTGGCGCGCTGAAGACCGCAGGCGCGGCTGAATAAGCGGGTTGTGAGCGGCTCTTGAGCCGCTTACATAAGGCCCCATGTTTTCCACGAACGCCGCCGGAGCCGGAAAGCGCCCCGGCGGCGTTTCGTCTGAGAGAGGACCCTCATGGCATCCGCTGTGGAACAAATGGCCGCCAATACCAGCTGGGCGGCGCTCGGCAAGGCGACGGACCTTCGCAACCGCATCTTCTTCACGCTGGGGCTGCTGGTCGTCTACCGACTCGGCACGTATATCCCGGTTCCGGGCATCGACGGCACCGCGCTGCGCCAGTTCATGGAACAGGCCGGCCAAGGCATCGGCGGCATGGTGTCGATGTTCACCGGTGGCGCGCTGGGACGCATGGGCATCTTTGCCCTCGGCATCATGCCCTACATCTCCGCCTCGATCATCGTTCAGCTCCTGACGGCCATGGTGCCGGCGCTTGAGCAGCTGAAGAAAGAGGGCGATCAGGGCCGCAAGAAGATCAACCAGTACACGCGCTACGGCACGGTGGCTCTCGCGCTGTTCCAAGCCTACGGGCTTGCGGTCAGCCTCGAGGCCGGCGATCTTGCCCATGATCCGGGCTGGTACTTCCGCGCTGCGGTGGTGATCACCCTTGTCGGCGGCACGATGTTCCTGATGTGGCTGGGGGAGCAGATCACCGCCCGCGGCATCGGCAACGGCATCTCTCTCATCATCTTCGTCGGCATCATTGCCGAGATCCCCGCCGCCCTGGCACAGTTCTTCGCCTCGGGCCGCTCGGGCGCGATCTCGCCGGCGCTGATCATCGGCGTGATTGTCATGGTGGTCGTGGTGATCATGTTCGTGGTGTTCATGGAACGGGCGCTGCGCAAGATCACCATCCAGTACCCGCGCCGCCAAGTCGGCATGAGAATGACCGAGGCCCAGCAGTCGCACCTGCCGATCAAGGTGAACCCGGCGGGCGTGATCCCGGCGATTTTCGCCAGCTCGCTGCTGTTGCTGCCGACCACGATCGCGACCTTCAGCCAGGCTGGCTCGACCGGTCCGATCATGTCGACGATCCTCGCCTACTTCGGTCCGGGTCAGCCGCTCTATCTGCTGTTCTTCGCGGCAATGATCATCTTCTTCGCCTATTTCTACACGCACAACGTGTCGTTCAAGACGGAGGAAGTCGCCGACAACCTGAAGAACCAGAATGGTTTCATTCCCGGCATCCGCCCGGGTAAGCGAACCGCGGAGCACCTCGAATACGTGGTCAACCGCGTGCTCGTGCTCGGCGCGGCCTATCTGACCCTGGTCTGCCTGCTGCCCGAGATCCTGCGCTCGCAGTTCGCGATCCCGTTCTACTTCGGCGGCACTTCGGTCCTGATCGTGGTCTCGGTGACCATGGACACGATCCAGCAGGTCCAGAGCCACCTGCTCGCACATCAATACGAAGGCCTGATCCAGAAGTCGCAGCTGCGCGGCAAGGGCAAGGCACGCAAACGGAAGGGACCCGCACGGCGATGAACATCATTCTTCTTGGACCGCCCGGCGCAGGCAAGGGCACTCAGGCCCGGATCCTCGTGGAAGAGCGCGGCATGATCCAGCTTTCGACCGGTGACATGCTGCGCGAAGCCAAGGACAGCGGCACCGAGATGGGCAAGAAGGTCGCCGAGGTGATGGCCCGGGGCGAACTCGTCACGGACGAGATCGTCATCGGCCTGATCCGCGAGAAGCTCGAAGAGAACCCCTCGGCAGGCTACATCTTCGATGGCTTCCCGCGTACGCTGAAGCAGGCGGATGCTTTGGCCGAGCTGCTCGAAGAGCAGGGCCAGAGCCTCGACAAGGTCGTCGAGCTGCGGGTGAACGACGATGCGCTGGTGCAGCGCATCACCGCTCGCTCGACCTGCGGTTCTTGCGGAGAGGTCTACAACGATCTCACCAAGCCGATCCCGTCCGATGGCAAGTGCACCGTCTGCGGCGGCACCGAGTTCAAGCGCCGCGCCGACGACAATGCGCAGGCGCTGCAGAAGCGGCTGATGGAGTACTACAAGCAGACGTCGCCGCTGATCGGCTATTACTATGCCAAGGGCCAGCACACCCGCGTCGACGGGCTCGGCGAGATCGCCGAGGTGAAGACCGCCATCGCGGAAAAGCTCAAGGCCTGACGCCAAGGCCCTGACGCAAGAGCTCCCCCGGGCCGCGCCTTTCTTCTAGGCGGAAGTACCCGGGGGAGTCCGCTCCAGCGGACGGGGGCGGAGCCCCCACCTTCTTTCAGAAAATCACCCCCAGAAGGTCAGCTCGCCACCGCGATTGCGCGCACCCGGTCGAAGACCAGCGCGAGATTGCGCGCCTCTCCGGCGAAGCGCCGCGATAGGAAGGCGTGCTCCTCGGCGGACAGCGCGCCGTAGCACATGCTCCAGCTCGCGAAGCTGCGTGCCGGCACCAGGCGGTTTATCCTCTCGGTCACGCCAAAGTGCCTCTCGTCCTTGCGGATGTGCTCGAAGAGCCCGCGCACGGTATCCTTCGCGCCTTCCAGCACCTGACAGAAACCCGATTCCTCGCGCAGCAGGCAGCCGGTCACCCCGAGCTTTTGGTTGTTGGTGAGCGCGGATGCGAGGATCTCGAGATCCGATCCGCCTCCGCGCGGCACGACGGAGCGGCTCGTATAGAGAAGTTGGTAGATCATGCTGTTGCGCTTCCCCGCTCCGAAAGGCGCGGGCCGCGTGGAGGGCAGGGGGCGCCGGAAAGCAGATCGGCGGTAGTCTGCGGCCGGTTCGTGGACGGGGGGAGGGTTGTCGTGGCCTTCATGAAACGGTAAACAGATCAGGTTGAGGATTGGTTCCGGAATGGGTCTTGACGCCCTTTCCGAATCCTCATACCCACTCCCATCTCTTACAGAGACTCGGTCTGCGAGGCGGGCGGCGCCTGTCTTGCAGATTACCTCATCAGCGGAAGGCCCGGTGACGTGTATGCGTTCCGGGCTCATGTTGTGAAAAAAGGTTCTGGAGCTACGGAACCGCAACGAAAGGAATAGACACTTGGCACGTATTGCCGGCGTTAACATCCCGACTCACAAACGGGTGCCGATCGCCCTGACCTATATCACCGGTATCGGCGACACCTCCGCCCAGGCCATCTGCGAAGCCGTGAACATCGACGTGACCCGTCGCGTGAACGAGCTGTCGGACGCCGAAGTTCTGGCGATCCGCGAGCACATCGACGCGAACTACACCGTCGAAGGCGACCTGCGCCGTGAGACGCAGATGAACATCAAGCGCCTGATGGACCTCGGCTGCTACCGTGGCCTGCGTCACCGTCGCAACCTCCCCGTCCGCGGTCAGCGGACCCACACCAACGCGCGTACCCGCAAGGGCCCCGCGAAGCCGATTGCCGGCAAGAAGAAGTAAGGGAGGCTGACCAATGGCACGTGATACCCGTCGCGGAGGCAAGAAGAAGGTCTCCAAGAACATCGCCGCTGGCGTGGCGCATGTTAACTCGTCGTTCAACAACACCAAGATCCTGATCTCGGATGTGCAAGGCAACGCGATCTCTTGGTCGTCCGCCGGCACCATGGGCTTCAAGGGCTCGCGTAAGTCGACCCCCTACGCTGCCCAGCTCGCCGCCGAAGATGCTGGCCGCAAGGCACAGGAACATGGTGTGAAGACGCTTGAAGTCGAAGTTCAGGGCCCGGGTTCGGGTCGTGAATCGGCTCTGCGCGCACTGGCTGCCGTGGGCTTCAACATCACGTCGATCCGCGACGTGACGCCGATTGCTCACAACGGCTGCCGTCCGCCGAAGCGCCGTCGCGTCTGATCGGACTTACTTAAGGGGTGGGGCCTCGCCATGCGCGCGGGGCCCTGCCTTCGTCATTTCAACCTCGGGCGTCCGCGCCTTTGGACATGGGGCACGGACTGGAATGGAGGGACGCATGATCCACAAGAACTGGGCTGAACTTATCAAGCCGACCCAGCTGGAGGTTCGCCCCGGCGCCGATCCTACCCGCGTTGCGACCCTCGTCGCAGAACCGCTCGAGCGTGGCTTCGGCCTGACCCTCGGCAACGCGCTGCGTCGGGTCCTGTTGTCGAGCCTTCAGGGTGCGGCAATCACCTCTGTGCAGATCGACAACGTTCTGCACGAGTTTTCGTCGGTCGCCGGCGTGCGGGAAGATGTCACCGACATCATCCTCAACCTCAAGGGCGTGGCTCTCCGTATGGAAGTCGAAGGCCCGAAGCGCCTCTCCCTGACCGCAAAAGGTCCGGGCGTGGTGACGGCTGCCGACATCACCGAGACCGCTGGTATCGACGTTCTCAACAAGGACCACGTGATCTGCCACCTCGACGAGGGCGCGGACTTCTACGTGGAACTGACCGTCAACACCGGCAAGGGCTACGTTTCGGCTGACAAGAACAAGCCGGAAGATGCACCCATCGGCCTCATCCCGATCGACGCGATCTACTCGCCGGTCAAGAAGGTGGCCTATGACGTGCAGCCGACCCGTGAGGGCCAGGTTCTCGACTACGACAAGCTGACCATGAAGGTCGAGACCGATGGTTCGGTCACGCCCGAGGACGCGATCGCCTTTGCGGCCCGCATCCTGCAGGACCAGCTGTCGATCTTCGTGAACTTCGAAGAGCCCGAATCCGCCGGCCGTCAGGACGACGACGACGGTCTCGAGTTCAACCCGCTCCTCCTCAAGAAGGTGGACGAGCTGGAACTCTCGGTGCGCTCCGCGAACTGCCTCAAGAACGACAACATCGTCTACATCGGCGATCTGATCCAGAAGACCGAAGCCGAGATGCTCCGCACCCCGAACTTCGGCCGGAAGTCGCTCAACGAGATCAAGGAAGTGCTGTCCGGAATGGGTCTGCACCTCGGCATGGATGTCGAGGATTGGCCGCCGGACAACATCGAAGATCTGGCGAAGAAACTGGAAGACCAGTTCTGAGCCGAACGAGGGGCGGGGGAAACCCCGCCTTTCGCACAAGGGCGTTCCGCCCCAAGGTGAGGGTCCCGCACGCATGGGATCCCGGACAAAGCAAAACACGTATCTGGAGATAGAAAATGCGTCACGCAAAAGGTTACCGCCGCCTGAACCGTACCCACGAGCACCGCAAGGCGCTGTGGGCAAACATGGCCGGCTCGCTCATCGAGCATGAGCAGATCAAGACCACCCTGCCCAAGGCAAAAGAACTCCGCCGCGTGGTGGAGAAGCTCGTCACCCTCGGCAAGCGCGGTGACATCCACGCCCGCCGTCAGGCTGCCGCGCAGCTCAAGCAGGACATGCACGTTGCCAAGCTCTTCGACGTGCTCGGCCCGCGCTATGCAGAACGCCAGGGCGGCTACCTCCGCATCCTGAAAGCCGGTTTCCGTTATGGCGACATGGCTCCGATGGCGATCATCGAATTCGTCGACCGCGACGTCTCGGCCAAGGGCGCAGCCGACAAGGCCCGCCTGGAAGCCGAAGAGGCTCTGGCAGACGCCGAATAATTTACTCTCTCCTCGGGAGAGAACCTGGGCCCTGCCGGCAACGGCAGGGCCCTTTTTCGTTTGGCGGACGGGGCTGCGAGCTCGGTCTTTGCGGTGTTTCGGCAAGTTGAGGGATTGGCAGCTGTGGTCGGGCTGCTTCGAATAGCGGCGTATTGATCGCCAAAACTCTTGCGAATGAGAGGATTGCACAGCTAGGTGCTGGCAACCGCACTCCTAGCAGCAAGGAACATCGACATGCGAACCCGTGCAGCCGTGGCTCTCGAGGCCGGAAAACCACTCGAAATCATGGACGTGGAAC
>NZ_JAAGOV010000077.1:0-17779 GCF_010500785.1 Salipiger sp. PrR003 | reverse complement strand
ACTCGATGCTTAGTCCACCCTGAAGAAGAGGGGGCAACGGACCTTCGTGAACGGCGCAGCGAAAGCCCGAAAAGTCCGCATTGCAACCTTTGGACCCTCTTCCAAACGAACTGGAAGCTACTGTCAGGTGAGTAACACTAGCGCTCGAGGCTTGCCCGATCCTGAAAATGAGAACACTGTCCGGGCGAGCTTTGAGCAGCAGAAGAAGGCAGTGATAACATTGGCAAGTGATCTAGCGGTGGTGAAGATGGAAACGCCTGAACAGGCAGTTTACCTTCTTAGTAAGGCATGGCTGACCATTGCGGACGAATGCATGAATTGCCTGGGCGGTGAGCTGCACTACCAGGCCATGGTCTACCATTCCCTACGCGTTGCAGGGGTCCCCTTGAAGCAGCTCGGAATGAACGTTCGCCAAGATATCAGGTACGCTCAGACAGAACTCTTCCGTAGGTTCGACGAACGAAAGCACGTCGACTTCAGGGGAGGCTTCGAGACCATTCCTGACGTTGTCCTGTTCAAGCCTGAGGTCAATGGGGATTGGCGTCGTAGGCGAGCTCAAGACACCCTTCTGAACATGCTCGTGGCGATTGAGATCAAAGCCTCTGAGCGGGACAAGAGCCGTCTGCGAGAAGGCGAGATCAAGCGCGACATCGAAAAATTGGCGGCACATCGCGAGGAGGTCGAGCATCTCGGAGCGGCTATGGTTCCTGTCATGATGGTGCTCGACACCGCTCCGGTGACAAATGAGCGAATGACACCCCAAGCGCTCAAGGCTTGCCGGGAGTTCGCTGCGAGTCAGCGTGTGGCCTTCGCATACCTTTCTTTGAGAGAGAGCTTCTTCGATATGCCTCCATCGGTGGCGCAGATTGAGCAATGCGTGGAAGTCGTCAGCTAGCGAGCCAGACAGCGGCATCGTAAGTCAGGATCGGATAACATTCCGGCCCACACAATGCTCGTTCTAAGCCCTGCGAAACCTATCCCAGCTATTGGCTCTGCAGATTCTCATGAAATGCGGGGCCTGCATCCGAGTTCAGGTTTTCTCAGAGTTACCCGCGTCGCAGCACGAGTACATGATCCATCAGTCACGCTTTTCGCGCTGTCGTGACAGTAGCCGGCCGATGGTGAAGCTGGTACGCGGCGCGTAGACATAGGGCGTGCGGTGTGCGGCCGGGCGAGCATTCATGCGGATCAGGCCAAAGATCACCAAGACGAGGTGTCCGGCACCTATCAGAGCGAAGAGCGAGGCGGGGCCGAAGGCCGCCATCAGCAGGGCGGCGCCGTAGGGTGCTGCAATGGCGCCGACCGCGTACCAGAACATGAGCGCGGCAGATAGCTCCACCCGCTCAGAGCTTTTGGCGAAGTCATGGGCATGCGCTGCGGAAACTGAGTAGATTGGGTAGGTCACCACTCCGAAGATGGCGGCCATGGCCATGACGCCGGTAGGCGGGAGGCCGGTGAAAGTGGCGGTGGCTACGGAAACCACGATTGAGGCGACAGAAAGCCAGATCAGCACCGTCCGCCGGTCGAAACGGTCGGCCAGCCAGCCCACTGGATATTGAGCCGCAGCGCCCCCGGCGATGTAGGCGGCAAGAAAGAGGCCGATCTGATCGGGCTGCAGGCCTACGCCCGCGCCGTAGATCGGACCCACCATGCGAAAGCTCGCGCCCGATAGCGCCGAGACAATGACCCCTGCCACAGCCAGCGGCGATCGCGCTCCGGCAAGACCGGGACGCAGCCTCGGGGCGGCAGGCGTGGCCGGTTGCGCTCGGCGCGTCAGGGTGATCGGAAGCATCGCCGTGCAGCACAGCAGCGCCAGCAGGTTGTAGCTTACGTAATGGGCCGGTTCGAGAACGCCGATCAGCATCTGAGCGACCAGTGCCGCACCCATGTCGGCCATCCGGTAGGCGGCCATGGCGCGGCCACGGGTTTGGTTGGTCACTTCGGCTTGTAGCCAGGCCTCAATTACAGTGTAGGCCCCGGCGACGGACAGGCCGGTGGCCATGCGGAAGATTGCCCAGGCCTCTGGGGTGGTTAATAGTGGGTGGGCTACAAGTCCCATGACCCCGGCGGCGGTGAAGGCGGCATAGGCGCGGCTGTGCCCCACTGAACCCATCAGACGAGGCGCCCACCAGCACCCTGCGAAAAAGCCGATGAAATGGGCCGAACCGAGGAAACCGATCTCGGCGGTCGTGAAGTTCAGTGCGAAGCCAGAGAGCGCATCAAGCGGGCCGACGCCGCCGGAGGAAAGCTGCTGAAGAATGACGGAGAGGAAGAGGGCGGCGAAGGAAAGTGGTAGGCGCATGCGGTGGTTAGGCACAGATATGCACGGCAATGTCTCGGCCGGAAGCGACCGCGCTGTGTCGTTTTCGTGCCAACTGCGGAAATGCCGTGTCTAAGAGAAAAGCGGTAGGGTGATCGCGAACGGAACCGTCGAATAGCAGTCGGCCTTGCACTTAGAACATCGAGGCTTCTGAACCTTCCTGTCCCCGAGCTGGAACCTGAAGTTTGCTCTCACCATACGTAGAGCTTGCCCGATCCTGAAAATGTACCATCCTTAAGGGCGTCAATTTCAGGATCGGTCCCATGTGCAATCTTTACGCTTCCACGATGCCTCAGGAGACCATGCGGAGCCTGTTCAAGGTGGGTGCCGGCAACGATGCGCTGGGAAACTTTGAGCCGCGCAAGGCAATCTTTCCCAAGTACAATGGCCCCGTGGTCCGCCTGAATGACAAAGGTGAGCGGGAGTTGCTGGACATGCACTGGGGCCTCGTCATGCCCCAGAAGTCGAAGAAGACCGGCAAGGCGATCCAACCGAAAGCCATCAACAATGCCAGAGACGACAAGCTGCGCTCGAGCGGCTTCTGGCGTGGCAGCTTCGAGGATCGCCGTTGCCTGATCCCTGCGACGTCCTTCTGCGAGGCGAAAGGGCGATCTCCGGCGACCTACTTCTGGTTCACGGTCGTGGATGAGGACGGCGCCCCGGAGCCCTATGCGTTCGCGGGCATCTGGCGGCACTTCAAGGGCTACTACAAGGACGACCCGGTTGAGATCGACACATACTCAATGGTGACGTCCACGCCCAACGATTTGGTCAAGGACGTCCACCCGGACCGGATGCCGGTGATCCTATCTCGTGACGACTACGACACCTGGCTCACTGGGGTGCCGGATGACGCCTTCGAGCTGTTAAAGCCGTTCCCGGCCGAGCGCATGTCCGTCATCGGACAGGGGGATGAGCTCAAGAGCGAGCCTGAAGACTCTGTGTACTCCCCAAGATAGTGTCGGTCCCGTACAGCGCTGTGCGTTTGGCCTTGATTGGATGAGTGTGAAGCCTTATCTGTCTACCTATCTGGACAGGAGGTCTTTGTGATGAATTTGCAGGACGCCAAGAACCGTTTCAGTGCGGTCGTCGAAGCTGCGCTTGCGGGGCATCCGCAGAAAGTAACCCGCCGGGGAAAGCCTGCTGTCGTGGTCGTTGCTGCTGAAGAATATGACCGTCTCGTCAAGGCAGCCCAGGCGAAACGGGGAAGCTTCGCAGAACATCTACTCTCATTTCCGGAGGCCGACGTGCCGCGCCAGCAGATCCAGCCTCGGGACGTCGAGTTTTGATTCAAATTCTCGATACAAATATCATCTCCCAGGCACGCAGGCCGGACCGCGCCCCACAGATCGCCAAATGGCTGGCATCACAAGACGAAAAAACCCTATACCTGAGTACGATCACTCTGGGCGAAATCGAGCGTGGGGTGGTCCTTCAGGAAGCGCGAAATCCCGATTTTGCCAACGATTTGAGGGTTTGGCTCGACAGGACCGTTAGGATTTTCTCTGATCGCATCCTCGATTTTTCAGCAGACGATGCCCTACACTGGGGGAGGCTATCTGCACGAATTGGGAATAGTAGCGCGGACCTCATGATTGCAGCTCAAGCACTCAGTCGAGATGGATTGGTCATCACCAGAAATGTCTCGGATTTCGCGCCTACGGGAGTGAAAGTGGTCGACCCGACCCTCTGATCGAGCAAGGTGTGTGCACGATCTTGTAAGTGTGGGGAAGGCTATTAACCTTGCAAATCTGGAGCCGCATTCCCGATTTGCAAGGTTGAGGGTGACCCTCCCGGGAGGGCCACGATCACCTAGTCTCGATTTTGTCGGCCGACCTAGAACGCGCTCGTCAGGCCGGCACTGATGTGGGTGTCCCGGTAGCTGTAGGCATCGATTGAACTTGTGCGCTTGGAGAAGCCGACTTCAACGTATGGGGTGAACCGTCCGAAGATGAACGTATCCGTCTTGTCGACCCTGAGATCGACGCCGAACTCGTGCTCAGTGCGGGTCTCTGCCAGACCGGCCGTAGCCTCCTCCTGCCAGAAGCCTTCGGCGAACACCGATGGTTCCAGAAGAAAGCCGCCTCCGATCTCGGTCCGGCGCCCGACGCGCAACTCGGCGTAGTCGTAGGCAATGTCGGCGCGATCGGCGTTCTGCCTCTGGTACGAGAGCTTCACCGCAACCTGATCACGGCCCCGAAGCGGTTTCACGACGGTGACCGACGCATTGGTGCGCTGGGCGCCGACGTCAGGGTAGCGGTCGAAGGAAACATCCTGAAAATCAACTTCGAGGGCCGTGGTGAGACCTGCCTGCGTCCGCCACGACACGCCGGTTCCGATGCCAATGTACTCCTCGGACATCTCCTTGTCTCGATACGTCGTGCCCGCTGTCGCCTCCACGAAAGAGGTCGTACGGGGCCATGTCCATTGCAGACCAGTGCCCAGTTCTGCGGCCTCTTTGTCAAAGAACGTTCCGGATGTCTCATAGAGATCGGCGCTACCGCGCACGTAGCCGGTGAGGTTCACTCCGCTCTCGAACTCTTTCAGAGGCCACTGTTTCCTGAACGCGCCAGAAAGCGCCAGGCCGGTAAGAGGTGGGTCTTCCCGGTCCATCTTGAACTTCAGAGGCCCCGCGCCAAAGTCGATGTCGATATCATCGGTCTCGTAGCTGCGACCGGCGCCTTGCGGGGCCTCGAGGCCGATCGAGAAACTTGTTCGCAGCCCGCGTTCCTCATCAATCGCACGCAGGAACCGAAGGACGTTGGCACGTACGGCCGCGGGAAGCTCGCCGCTCGAGAGGACGATCCTGAATTGCTCCTGGGCTTGCGTGTACTCGCCCGCCTCGTAGAGCGCGCGTGCCAATTCCAGACGCACGCGAATGAGGTCGGGGTCTGTCGCAAGCATCTTTCGCAGGATCCTGACGGCTTGCTCCGGCTGGCCGGTGGCGATCGAATTCAGAGCTACCTTGAAGGCAACTTCCATGCGGACAGGAGCCGGCTGCTGTTGTTGCGCGTCGGCCCCAGAAGCGAGTGCAGCGGCCGCCAGGGCCGCCGCTGCGAGAGTATTCTTACGCTTCACGATTACTGCGATGCGCCGAACGATCCGAGGTATTCACTGTCGTCCGTGACAGCCGAGAAGGTGCCCCCGACCTCTTGAGCGCCCGGACCATAGAACTGGCCAGCGACATCGCCTGCCATGCCGGCGTCGGCGATCTCAGCACTGAAGCCGGAGCCGTCGATGCTGCCGGTTGCCTCGAAGTCCAGATCGGAGCGACCTTCCACATAGGTGTCGTTGATCGGGTCGTAGGCGTAGGTTCCGGCGCTCGAAACGTAGACATCCTCGAAGTCGGTGCCGACGTAGACACTGGACTGCGTGGCATAGTCGACGCCATCAGTCACGACCTGGCCGACACTTTCACCATAGTAGCTGGCGGTGCCGGTGTCGGGCATTTGGTCGCTGGCGGTCTCGGCCCCGAAGGAACCCGCAGCTGCGCGCCCGGAGTCGCCGTTGAGGCCGGTCTGCCAGATGCCATAGGACTGGTAGTTGTAGTACAACTGGTCGGTGTCGGCGACGATCGCGACGTTGTCACCATCTTCAGTCGCGGCGATGATGTAACCGTCGGTCACGATCATGCCGTCGCCGTTCTCTTCTGCGAGCGTGATATCTGCGTCGGAGTCACGCACTGCCAGAGCGCTGATGACACCGTCTTCGAAGCTCAGCCCGGCAACTGCGTCGCGCTCCGTGTCGGGGCCATCGGTGATGGTCACGGTGCCATCGGAGGAGATCTCGTAACCTGCTGAGGTGACCGTGCCGTCAGCGCGGTATTCGCCGCCTTCGGATTGCGCCTCGGCAAAGGAAACAAATTCCGCCCGATCGGAGAAGGCAGCGCGATCGCTACCTCCGCCACCACCACATGCAGCAAGGAGGCTCAGTGCGGACGCGCTCAGGATAAAGTACTTCATGGGTCCCTCAACTTATTTGGGATTACGTGCGCACGGAGTAAGGCAGGAATCTCTGAAAATCTAACGCCAGAAAGACTCTGAAAATCATCCTTGATACCAAACCCCGTGCGATAGAGCTCGATTCCTCGAGTAGTTCCATAGAAGGCGAAAATATGAACAAATGCAAGCCTTATCATAAAAACTCGCTCACTCGCAGCCTAGGCGCTGACTGGGGATTGCGTAGCTGAGCCAATATTATAAGAATACTATCGAAAGTAGGTAGTGAGAGTGGCGTCCAGTGCATGGATAGTGGGGCAACTTAAAGAATTGTAAATTTTCCGACGTTGGGCATGGCGATCACATCGAAGTTCACTTCGTGCCCCCTGTTGCCGACAGTGAGGGCGAAACGATTTCCGCGGCTCGCGGACAGGTCACAGTCACAGCTGGTATGGCCTTCCTCGTAGCAGCTTCACACCGGAACCGCCATGGGATGCCGAAGGTGCTCGATCTCAACCCCCATGAGGTCTCTCAAGTACGTCTGATCGAGACGTCCACCCAGGCCAAAGACAGAAAGCACATCGAGGCGCGAGGGGAGATCGTATATTCCTGGTCCCCGAAGGATGCTGAAGAGCTGGAGGAGCAACTCGACCACTTGGCCCAGATGATCGCGACCGAGGAGGATAATAGAGTCCTTGGCGGCCGGAAGGGCCAGCTGGAGCTCCAATTCCACGATGTCGCAGATCAAGTTCGGTTGGCGAAGATGAAGCACAACTACATCCTGACGAGAGCCCGTGTGGGGGATGACTTCCATCCGTGGACGACCCAAGACAATCGCGTCTTCAGGATCGAATGCGTTCGTCCGCTCCCCGCAGATTTTGAGCTCTCGCCATGGGGTCGAAAAGATCGGGAGCGCCGTCGAGCCGAGGCAATCCGGATCTTCGGCCAGGCAGAGCTCGAAACGCGTGAATGGATGAGCGCTCTGAAAAACCGCGGATACGATTGCCGGCGCCCGCACCCCAATGCGCAGGAATTTCTGGTGAGAGCCTATCTTGGGGAGCACTCCAAATACGGCATGGTGGTTGCGCCTAGCGCGAACGGCCTCTGGGAGGTGTCTGCAAAGGACGCCCAGAACAAGCGGGAGACCGGGCTACGGGCGCGGTGTCTGAGAGACGGTCATGTCCGTGCCCTTACGAACGTCGTAGCCGAAATCATGAACTGAGAGCCTCCCGACCTCTGTTCATTTTCATCCGAGACTGCACTTGGCCTTTGAAATCGACGCGTCTTGGCCGTCGGTAGGCGGGAGGTTTCATGACCGAAAATTCAGAGAAAGCGAAGGCGTTGGTGCTGGTGCACCCCGGTAGCATGTGTGGGTCGGCCGCGATGCAAATCGGACGAGGTCGTGCAAATGAGCTCAGGAAGGCAGTCTTGAAAGAAGTCTCCGAGCACTCAGGCCCACTGGTCGTCATCGATGGCTTTCTTTCAGGTGAGCTGTCCCCTCAAGAGAATGATCTCATCATGGAGGCCCTTCAGAGGAATGCCGAGCAGGGGCACTTCGCTCGAAGGTTCTGGGGCTGCGACGGCGGAGAGGAGCCCTTCGCTGCCTGGGAATCTTTCGGGGCGCTCGAGGGTGAGCAAGTCGAATTCGAAGAGCAGCAGGCTGCGGCGGAGGCGTTCGCAAGCCATCTGGCCCACACAGAAATCAGAGTGTCCGGCGCGTGGGCGACCGACGACCTCAGCTCGGGCTGTGCGACATCCGTTCTGATCGTTCTTCGTGAGCAGCTTGGAGAGAACGTTCTCGTAAGGCACTCCCTGTATGCCTTCTACGAGCCGGTGGACACCTTCGAGGACGATCCGGAACCGGATTTTAGTCAAGTTTTCAGAATGTGAGAGGGATTCAACATGTCGTTTCGGCGCCACCTACTGAGCACAATCCGCAACTCAAAAAGGGTCTACTTGCGGGACGTCGCGAAGATCATTGGCCTCATTCCCGATGGAGCCGCAGACATTCAGAAGCGCGGTGCGTTGGATCTTCTCGAAATGACGCATTGGGCGATCATGTCGGATACCGCGGGAACCCCGCCGGCTGACCCGGATCAGGTTGAGCGCTGGGCCCTGGGCGACCCAGAACGCCTCCTGAGGGATGCGAGAGAGTTCCTCACGAGAGAGGGAGACCTGGCTGCGTCTGGCGGCGAGGATGCACAGAAGGCGTTTGCCGAGATGGTCTTGGAGAAGATGGACATGCTTTCTACACGGCGAGGAAACATCCATGAGGAACTACTCCAGACGGCAGAGGTTATTCGTCGGACGCTCCCGCGCAAAATCGGGTCGTCCGATGTCGCTTCGGCAGACATCATCGTGATCCCCATGCGTGAGATTCTCGGCCTCGATGGAAATCCTGATGCTAGGGGCCCGGCCGCTGGAGACACAGAAGTTGCCCGAACCGTGTGCAAGTCGATCGCAGCGGCTCTGAAATTGGAGCGCGAGCAGACGGCAGAGATGGAGGCCACGCCGAGCATGGGACCAAGGTGAGAGAGATCTATCTCTGAAATTGTCGAAATCCTGATTTAAAAAGTCTGCGGTAGACGAAGGACATTCGCACTCGTCGTGGTGCGCGGATTGGAACGGCAATAACCATCTCGGAGATCGAGGCGAGCGCTTTCGCTCTGCTTGCAGGGCGCGGATTGGAACATCTCGAGGATTGTGGCCTGTTGTATGAGGCACTAGACGGCCACCCTGAAAATGGGTGGCCGTAACCTCATTTTCAGAGTCTTCCTGTATTGGCGTGGTGCGGCCACGATGCCGCGTGGATTGAAACCTGGAAGACGGACGTGTGGACTTGGCCACAAAAGCTTGGATTGAACACAGGGACGTCAAATGTCCCTGAAGCGGTTGCCCGGGAGGACCTCTCAGGCAACCGTTTACCATTCTGGAAGATTCAAAACCACATGCTGGGTGCGCCCCGGCGCGTGGATTGAAACCAGACATACGCACTCTATCCGCATATGACTGACTGTTCGGTGGGCTGTCATCCTGTAGATGGCCTGCCGAACCTTTCCTTCCGCACAGGGCGACCTCCCATAAAAATGGATTGACGGCTAGGTGTCTGGCGGGTAATCCATGTATTGAAAGAATAGGGCGCATTGCGCCAGGGATAGAATTTGCCGAAGCTTTACGCCCACACCCTCGAGGACCGGCCGGTCTCAGAGTGGGAAACTTACGAAGATCACGCTTGGAACGTGGCCCGTGGCGCCGATGCCCGCGCTGACCAGTTCGGTGCCGGTTGGATGGGCGAGGCATGTGGCCTGCTGCACGACCTGGGGAAGGCCAAGAAGGGATTTCAGGACTACCTCATGGGAGGCGAGCAGGTGCCCCACGCGGTGGATGGTGCCCGCAAGGCGTTCGATCTCGTGAACCCGAACATGGCCCAGCTGATGGCCTACATCATCGCCGGACACCACACGGGCCTACCCAACGGCCGCGGTGAGGCCATCGAAGGCGCCTCTCCCACCGTCCCGCTCGAGGAGCGCCTACTGGGGGCAGCGGACGTTCCCATACCCCCGGGCACAGAGCCCAGCGCGCCCAAGCCGCCGAAACCCCTGACTGGCGGGCGCCCGGATCACTTCGAGATCCACTTCTTCACCCGGATGCTTTTCTCCGCCCTTGTGGATGCCGATTTCATGGAGACCGAAGCCTTCATGTGGGGGCGCCGCAGGGAGGCCTCGCCAGCACTGGCGCCGCTTCGGAAGGCTCTGAACAAGACCATCGCATCCTTCGGTGAGCCCACGACCTTCGTCAACGAGGTCCGCGCGCGGGTACAGAGGACTGCAGGTGAGCGCGCAAGCCTGGAGCCTGGCCTCTTTTCCATGACGGTTCCTACTGGGGGAGCCAAGACGCTGGCCTCTCTGAAATTCGCGCTGGAGCATGCAAAACACCACGGCCATGGGCGCATCATCTACGTTGCCCCCTTCAATGCGATCATCGAGCAGACGGCATCGGAATTCCGCAAGGCGCTGGGCAACCCCGACGCCGTGCTCGAGCACCACTCCAGCTTTGATCCGATGTCGCTGGAAGACGAGAAGCATCAGCGCGGTGCCATGATGGCTGCGCAGAACTGGGACCGACCGGTCGTCGTAACCACGGCTGTCCAGTTCTTCGAGAGCCTCTTTGCCAACCGCACTTCAAAGTGCAGGAAGCTGCACAATATCGCCAACTCGGTGATCATCCTCGATGAGGCGCAAAGCCTTCCGATCCTCTTCATGCGGCCCTGTTTGGCTGCAATCCAGGAACTCTGCCGTGCCTATGGGTGCTCCATCGTACTTTGCACGGCGACCCAGCCCGCGGTGCTGGACGTGGACGGGCTGGAAATCCCCGAAGCTCTCCCCCGCGAGAAGGTCCGGGAACTGGCGCCAGATCCAGAGCAGTTGCACCATGAGCTGAAACGCGTCGACATCCACAATGCGGGACGGGTGGGAAATCAGGAACTCTGCAATCGCATCCGCGGCCGGCAGGCGCTCGTCATCGTCAACAATAAGACCCATGCCCGCGATCTCTACGACCAAATGCGCGGCGGGGAGGGCGTCTTTCACCTGACCACCAACATGACCGCTCTGCACCGCCGGGCAGTCCTCCAGCAAGTGAAGGCTCGTCTGGATCGCCGCGCGGAAGAGCCGGACATCCCGATCACTCTCTTTGCGACCGCCCTGATCGAGGCGGGGGTCAACATCGACTTCCCAGAAGTCTGGCGCGCTGTCGCTGGGATCGACTCCATTGCCCAGGCAGCCGGGCGCTGCAACAGAAACGGCAAAATGGAGCGACCGGGTCAGGTCTACATTTTCGAGCCCACCGACTTCTACATCATCCCGCCCGAGATCAAACAGAATGCAGAGGCGGCGAGGGCCATCATTCCCCGTTTCGACGATCTGCTGCACCCCGATACCATCAGGGCATATTTTCAGAGACTCTACTCAGTACGCGCCCAGGCCGGTGATCTGGATGGTGCCGACATCATGGACATGATCGGGGTCATCGCCCGCTCGCGTGATCTCAACTATCCTTTTGCCAATATCGCGGCCCTATTCAAGCTGATCCAGGAGGTTACCGTGCCGCTGATCATCGGTGTCGGCGAATACGGCCTGACCCGTGAGGCTGAGCGCACGCTGCGGACATGCCCGGCGGGCGGTGTCATCTCCCGTGAGATGCAGAATTTCACGATCTCCATCAACACCAGGACCCGGCAGACATTGATAGACCGACGTCTGGCCGAGGTCGTGCGTGCAGATGAGTTCGGCGACAGCTTCGTCGTTCTACGAGCGGAGGCTCTATACGATCCCTCCGCAGGATTTTCTATCCCGGAGCAATTTTAATGGATGCCATTAAACTCAGGGTCCGGGGCGATTTCGCCTGCTTCACGAGACCAGAAGCCAAAGCGGAGCGTCTGTCCTACGACGTGCTCACACCATCAGCCGCCCGCGGTATGCTCGAGGCCATCCATTGGAAGCCGGCCATCACCTGGGTGATTGACCGCATTCACGTGATACGTCCCATTCGTTTTCAGAGTCTTCGGAAAAGCGAGGTGGCCGACAAGTTTGCGCCAAAGAGCGCTGAGCAGGGCTGGAAAGAAGATGATCCGAGGGCCATTCAGTACGATGTCTCTGAGGGGAAGCATCGTCAGCAGCGCTCCATGCAGGCGCTGCGAGATGTCGAATACATCATCGAGGCGCATGTCGAACTCACCGATCGCGCTGGCGACGACACCATCGACAAGCACTATGACATGTTCTGTCGCCGGGCACGTAAGGGGCAGTGTTTCCAGAGGCCGTTCCTGGGGCTGCGGGAGTTCGCAGCCGATTTCGAACTGATCGAGGATGAAACGCCCTGCTCGGAACTTCAGGGAGAAACCGATCTGGGACTGATGCTCTATGACATCGACTACTCGGATGGATGCACGCCACAGTTCTTCCGCGCCCGGATGTCAGATGGTGTCATCGATGTCGCGGCGGCGCGCCAGGAGGGGCACTTTGCATGACCATGATGCGTGCCTTGAACGATCTCTACGGCCGTCTTTTCGAAGCGGGGGAGGCGCCCGACTTCAACCACTCAATGGAATACGTCGGCTACTCACTCGAGATCGATATGGATGGCAATTTCCTTCGCCTGACGGACATTCGAAGCCTCAAAGACGGTGATCCCAGGCCGGTCCGCAAGCCGATCCCCGCTGTGCAGCGTACCTCGGGGGTACTTCCACGCCTTGGGTGCGATTACCTGACCTATGTGCTGGGCGTAGGCTTCAAAGAAGAGAAGGAGGGCGGCACCAAGCGGATCGTTCCTGACTTCAACGCCAAGGCTGCAGAGAAGCACGCTGCTTTCGTGGAGCGGCACCGGGAGCTCTTTGAAGGTACGAATGATCCGCATCTCGCCGCGTTCCTTCGTTTCATGGAATCCTGGGAGCCGGAGCAGTTCGTCAGCCGTGAGCTGGATAACGACGCCCTGGTGCATACGCTGCAGATCGAGATCGGCGAAGGTGACGATCGAATCTTGCTGCATGAGTGTCCCGTCATCGTGGCTGAGGCCAAGAAGCCGTCCAATGAGCAACTCGTGCGGTGCCTCGTGACAGGTGAAGAGGGGCCGCTCGCGCGCACGCACTTGCCAATTAAAGGTGTGTGGGGCTCGAAATCCATGGGAGCAAGTATCGTCACCTTCAACCAGTCGTCTTTCTGCTCGTATGGGAAGGATCAGGGAGAGAATGCGCCGATTTCAGAGAAGGCTGCGTTCAACTATGTGACGGCTCTCAACACGCTTCTGGCCGAGAGAGGCGAACAGCGCCGCAATGCCCTGGTAGGCGACACCACAACCGTCTTCTGGGCCAAGGCACCGGAAGCCGAAGCCGCGGACGAATGTGAGTGGATCATGAGCGCTGTCATGGACCCGCCGACGGATGCTGACGAGGCCTCCAAGGTCCGCGAAACCATGCGCAAGCTTGCAAAGGGACAGCCATCGGACTTCTCCAAGCTCGATCCCGAGACCGAGGTGTTCCTTCTGGGTCTGACCCCAAATTCGGCACGACTGGTGGTGCGTTTCTGGTTCCCCGGCACGGTCTCTGAATTTTCGAAAAATGCTCTGAAGTTTTGGGAGGAGCTGACTATCGAGCCCGAGGGCTGGACGAGCGTTCCGGCGATTTGGTCGATCGTTCTGGAGACCGTTGTCCCCGACAAGGATGGCAAGCGAAAAATGAGCAGCGCAGATCCCATGCTCGCGGGAGAAATCCTGAAATCTGTTCTGACTGGAAACCCTCTACCACGCTCCCTGCTGAGCCAGATCATCATGCGGATCAACAAGGATCGCGATGTAAACGCTCGCCGCGCAGCGATCTGCAGAGCCATCATCAATCAGACCACACGCAAGGAGAAACTGCCCGTGAGCCTCGACCCTACCTGCACAGACGAAGCCTATCTGCTGGGCAGACTGTTTGCACTACTGGAGGACATCCAGATTAAAGCGCTTCCCACGTTGAACGCCACGATCCGTGACAAGTTCTTCAGCTCGGCCGCGGCCACCCCGGCGCGCATCTTCCCGCAGCTCGAGCGCAACATCAGCCACCACCTGAATCTCATCCGACGCGGGGGCTCGGGGCACCTGGCCAACTGGTTCGACCGGCAGATCACCGAGGTCAAGGGAGGTCTGGGACCGAGCATGCCCCGCATCTTCGCTCTCGAAGACCAAGGTCGGTTCACCACCGGGTACTACCACCAGAAAGCAGACAAACTCGTGCGCAAGGCGGCCAAGAGAGCAGCCGAGCAGGCAGAACAGGAAAAGGAGACCGCCTGATGACCACCCCAGAAATTGCCCCTATTCAAAACCGCTACGAGTTCGTTCTCTACTTCGATGTGATCGACGGCAATCCCAACGGTGATCCCGATGCCGGCTCGATGCCACGCCAGGACCCCGAGACGATGCATGGCCTGGTCTCCGACGTCGCCCTGAAGCGAAAAATCAGGAACTACGTTGCTGAGGTCTGCAGTGGCGATGATGGCTTCGAGATCTACCAGACCCAAGGTGCGGTCCTCAACGAGCAGCACGAGCGTGCGTACAAAGCGAACAAGCTCAAGTCGAAGGCCAAGAAGCTGCCCGAGAAAACCGACCAGGCCGCAGCGGTCACGCGCTGGATGTGTGACACCTTCTTCGACATTCGGGCATTTGGCGCCGTGATGACAAACGAAGTGAATGCCGGATCGGTGCGCGGCCCAGTTCAGGTGAACTTTGCGCGCTCGGTGGAGCCGGTTATGCCGATCAACATCGGGATCACCCGCGGCAGCGTCACGAACGAGAAGGATCGCGAGAAGCAGAGGACCATGGGATCGAAGTACATCATCCCCTACGGTCTCTATCGCGTGCATGGCTACATTAACGCCAACTGCGCGAAGAAGTCTGGCTTCGATGATGATGACCTGACCCTGCTGTGGGCTGCGATCCGGGACATGTTCGACTTCGATCGTGCCGCCAGTCGCGGAGAGATGGCCTCGCGCCGACTGATTGTCTTCAAGCACGACAGCAAGCTCGGCTGCGCTCAGGCTCACAAGCTGTTCGACCGCGTCACCACGCATCGTCGCGCCGGTGGCGAACTCATCGAGGTGGGTGATCCGAGCTTGGATGGTCAGCCGCCGGCGCGCTCGTTCAAGGACTATGAGATCGAGGTCGACCTGCGCGATCTCCCCAAGGGCATCCGAGTCCTCGAGCCCTTCTGACGACCGCCCTCGACCCCTTTTAGGTCATTGATTTCAAACTTTTTGCCCGGGCGCTTCACTTCAAAAGGCGAGCCCGGGCCGTCATACTGGCGGTTTTCGATGCTGTTTTGAGAGCACCAATTTTCGCTTCCGATCACAACAAAAACGTAATCAGGGCCAGAAATGATCGAAGTCCGACGACATCGTGCGAATGGTGAATTTTGGATGAGAGTGACATGGACCGCCTCAAGCTAGTGATGATTGCATTTATTGCGTTTGGACATATGGCCATCAGGGCTGAAGCTCAGCCGCAGGTCGCTGTACTGCACTCGCAGCGAGCATGGACCGTCGAGAGAACCTACTATCCCGACCAGCGCCTTCAGGTCTGCAGTGCATTCTCACACAATCGGACCCAGCAGACCGAGGACTACATTGGATTTAATGTAAGGGATGACGGCATGGTAAGCGTGAATGTCATCACGTCCCGAAGACTATGGAGCAATGACTTCGCTGGGACACTTGTCCTGTCTATCAATCAGCAAGAAGACATAAACCTCAACGGAGCAGCTTTTAGGTCTGGCGGTGGCATGCAGAGCGTCTTATTCACCTTTGCACCGCAGGAGGACAAGAGCGGTGTTTGGCGCCTGCTGGCGTCTGGGCGTACGATTTCGATGAAAGACCCCTCCAGCAAACGAAATCTGATTACATGGTCACTTAGTGGTTCGACCGCGGCGTTGAACGTGCACAAAGCATGTACGGCAAAGATCATCCGCTATAGAAATCTAGGGTATTAGGTTCAATCAGCCTGTGGCATGGACAGAAGAGTTCTTGTGCTGGGCAAAAAGTCGTCGATGTGCATGGCCCTCATCCCAGCTTGCCGTGGGCCTTCGATGTCGGCGGCCGGCGTGTCCCCCACGAAGAGCACCTGGTCCGGCGTTAAACCCGCTCGGCTGAGCACGATTCCGTAGATTTCAGGATCCGGCTTCACGTATCCGACCTCGAAAGACATCACCGAGAAAGTGGGTGAGAGGGCATGGTGCATGTTCAGCGCGGGCGCGTAATGGACGCTCAGATTGCTGCACACGGCGTACGGCACAGGAAGGCTCGCCAGCATGGCACTGACGCCGTCACGCACGCGGATTGACGCCAACTCATGAGATAGGGCCTCCTGCGCCGCTGAGAGGGTCTCAGAGGGCATGGAGATGCCGAGGGCGCTGGGCACCTGCTCAAGAGGTATCGCGCGCGTCAACAGAGTTCTGCGGAGCTGATGCTTATCCGCACCCGGTATGGCCTGCAGAAGCATGCGATGCGGCCAGCGCGGTTCCCTGATCTCGACCAGGGTGCCGAAAAGATCGAAGCAGATGAGTTCGATGCCCGAGAGTTTGTGATCCATAGTTATTAAGATGTTGAAGCTTTTGGCATGCGCAAGAGCTTGCAGGCTAACGTCGCTTCGAAACCACGGTGAAACTTCCGCAAGGTATCCTGCGCATCCGCCATCTGGCGTGTGGATTGAAATAAGGGAGGCAGTGGCAAGACGACGACGTCTGCGCACTTTTCAATGAGCGCCGTCAGCACGCTTGCTTGACGGCGCTCAAAACTCCCCATCCAATGGACACATGCGTATCCAGTTCCTTTCCGCCGCCGTAGTTCTCTGTTCGGCGATAGTCAGCGCCTCGAGTGCAGAGGTCTCAGTTACCGAGTGCCTTCGCGACACCATCGAAATTGATCAAGTCCGGCGGGACGCTGCCAACGGCGTGACCGCCGACTACGCGCTCTCAGTGACCAACCATCTCGATGTAGCCATCGCTGCTCTTGAGGGGGAGGTGGCATACAGAACTGAGGGGCGGAGCGTCCCATGGAAAACGGAGCGCCGGGTTCGGGTGCCAATTCCCGGTGGGATCGAGCCCGGAGAGACGAGAGACATCCATTTCGGCACGAAGCGCGGTCAGGACTGGGTGGAGCCGTTGGTCGCCGATGTGGTGATCCATGATGCCATCGGACCGGACGGCGCAAGCCTTGCCCTCAGTGCCGGGGCCTGTTCGGCACCTGCTATGAACCCTGAAGCCCAGGCGCTCCTCGAGGCGGCCTCGAAGTGTTGGGTCGTGGATGTCGGCGGCGCCGCGGCTAATGTCAGCATCACAGTGGGTGTGACCGTGGCCCAAGGGCGTGTTGGTCGAGAACTCTTGCTGGTCTCAGCGGGCGGCGGGGACGAGCTAGCCGCTGAGACAGCTTTTCAGAATGTGAGGCGCGCTCTCTTGAGGTGCCAGGGAGATGGCTACCTGGTCGATGATGGCCTTTACGAGATCACTTTCAGTCCGCGGAGCACACTCGGGGCAGGGCCTCGGCTTAACTGAATACGCGGGTCTCGACATCGACCTTGGTTTCCGAGCCGCCAATCGCCTTCCCGCGGTCGAATGCGATCTTGATCAGGCTCTCCACCGGATTGTTGGGGTCGACGCTCGAGGCCGGGATCCCGATGCGTTCGCCATCTCGTACGATGAAGATCACCGTCCCCTGAGACTTGAGGCCAAGCGCCGCGCAAACCGAGCGCACCTTCGCGACATCCTTGGCGTACTTTTCAGAATTCATCGTCCGTCCTCCTTGGCGGCATCGGCGAGATCGGCCTGCATCGCCTCGATGTATTTCGATGCCTGCCCGAGGCCGTTGATTGCCATCTGGCCATAGTAGTCCTCAGGGTGAAGGCGGGAGCCGCTCGGCGTCTGTGCAGCGACACCGCTGGTGAAACAGCGCGACATTGCAGGTGGTGATTTTGGGGGAAGCGGAAGCCGGGCGTAGCC